>DASSYC010000090.1:0-48280 GCA_035703465.1 Microbacterium sp.
TTGTGCACGCGGGCGCCCCGGACGCTGAGTTTTCCGGCGGAGGCGACAGGGATGATGGGCACCAGACAAGTCTAGGTGGGGCCTCCGACACTTCGGCCGGGCAGCGTTCGCCGCTCGCGAAGACGAGGATGCCGCGAGGCCTTGCGACCCCACGGCATCCTGCTCCCCTTCCCGGCCCTATGGGGTCATCACATCGATCGTGAACGAACTCGTCGTCCCCGTGCTCGGCACGGTGATGTCGAACGTGGTCGGTCCGGTCGCGCCGGCGGGCACCGTGAAGGTGACGGTCGCCGTGCCCATCTCATCCGTCGCGGGCTTGTACGCCGTGGTGACCGCGCCCGTGCCGAGCTCCGCACCATCGAGCAAGACGACGGCGTCGTCTGCCGCCGGAAGCTCACCACGCGAGAACGCCAGCGACGACAGGTTCACCGTCACGCTCGACCCAGCCGCGACCGACGTGCCGCCGGGCAGGTGAACGCCGACGGCCCGCTGGGCGGGGCCCGGCGTCGCCGTGCTGAACTCGGCGAACCAGTCGACCATCGCCTGCAGGTCGGCCTTGCCGCTGTCGGCCTTGTTGAGACCGGAGTTCAGCGTCGTGAAGTTGTCGCCGCCGGACGCGAGGAACGAGTTGACACCCACCGAGTAGGTCGTGGCCGGGTTGATCACGACACCGTCGAGCCACATCTGGGTGATGTGCGAGCCCGTGGCCGCGGTCGGATCGTAGGTGTAGGTGAACTCTTTGTTGACGCCGAGCTTGAGGAACGGCCGCGACGCACCAGCCGGCTGCCACTGCTCCTCGAGCACCGCCTTGATCTGCGCACCGGTCAGCGTCATCGACACGAGCGTGTTGGCGAACGGCTGCACACCGGCCGCCTCCTTATAAGTGACGAGGCCTCCGTCCAGGTCGGCACGCAGTCCGCCGGGGTTCATGAAGGTGATCTGCACATCGCGGGTCCCGTCGGCGTTGAGGGCCCACTTCTGCACGTCGGCGACGAAGTTGCCGAGCGTGGACTCTCCTCCGCGGTTCTCGCTGAATACGTCCGCGTTGGTGGCCCTGCCGAGCGCCCCGGTCGTCTCACCGACCTCGACGCTGCCGAGTACATCGGCCAGCGCCGTCGCCTCCGCGACGAGCGGCACGAGCGCCGGGTCGGGCTCGAAGCTGTACCCGGTCACGTTGCCCTTCTCGTCGCGGATCGCCATCGTGTAGATGGTGTTCTCCATCGAGGTGACCGACTTCGTGTTGCGGTTGTAGGTGATCACCATGTTCGAGAACCGCTCGCCGTACTGGCCGCTCGAGATGACCGGTCGCCCCTCGATGACATGGTTGTACGCGAGGTGCGTGTGCCCCGAGACGATGGCGTCGATGTTGGAGTTCGCGTGGTTGACGATCTTCCCGAATCGGGTCCTCTCGTCCGTGGCCGATGCGATCGACGTGTCGACAGCGCCCTCGTGCACGAGCATGATCACGATGTCGGCCTCGCCGTTGTTCGCGCGTCCGTCGCTGAGCTGGTCGGCGACGCGGTTGGCCGCCTCGACCGGGCTGCCGACATCGATGTCCGCGATGCCGGCCGGGCTCACAAGCGACGGCAGCTCGTCGGTGACCGCGCCGACGAAGCCGATGCGCACGCCGTTGAACTTCTCGATGAAGTACTCGGGCAGAGCAGGCTTGGTGGTGCCCTTCTTGTACACGTTGGCGCCGAGGTACTCCCAGTCGGCCATCGGCATGACCCTGTTGGTCAGGTCGTCGAAGCCGCGGTCGAATTCGTGGTTGCCGACCGAGCTCACGTCGAGACCCGCGAGGTTGAGCGCCTCGATGGTGGGCTCGTCCTGCTGGATGAACGAGGTGAACGTCGACGCGCCGATCATGTCGCCGGCGGCCGCGAACACCGTGTTCGGGTTGGCGTCGCGGAACGACTGCACCGCGGATGACAGACGAGCAATGCCGCCGGCGGTGCCGGACTGCTCGATGCGGCCGTGGAAGTCGTTCACGGTGACCAGGTTGATCTGCACAGTGTTGCCCTTGGCCTTGCCGTTGCCGTTGTTCCCGCTGTTGCTGCTGTTGCTGCTGTTGCTGCTGTTCCCGCTGTTGCCGTGATTCCCGCTGTTTCCCGGGGCGGCGTTCGCGGGGACGATGCCGCCCAGCGCGAGGGCGACGGTGGCGACCGCCGCACCGATCACGGTGAACCGCCGGGCGGGCGAAGGGGAATGGCCAGGATGTGACCGGAAGCGCATGGGAGGGGTCCTCTCTCGTGCCGTTGCCGTGCGCGGCCGGGCGGGTGCGCCGGGCCTCAACGTCGAGCGTAGAAAGCTCCTGGGCGTTCGCCTAGAAATATGAGAAAGACCTCATCGGGTGCCGCTCAGGCGTGACCCGCGACCTCCATCGCGCGCAGGTCGCGCTTGAGCTCCTGGACCTCGTCGCGCAGGCGTGCGGCCAGCTCGAACTTGAGCTCCTCGGCCGCCGACAGCATCTGGGCGGTGAGGTCGCCGATCGTCTCCTCGAGCTGCACTGCCCCCTCGGCAGCGATGCCCTCGCGCCGCAGCTGCGGCGTCGGGGACTTGCCGCGGCCCGGCTTCGTCCGGCCGGCGCTGCGCTTGGACATCATCCGGTCGGTGTCGGCGCCCTCGCGGGCGAGCGCATCGGTGATGTCGGCGATGCGCTTGCGCAGCGGCTGCGGATCGATGCCGTTGATCCGGTTGTACTCGACCTGCTTCTCCCGGCGGCGCTCGGTCTCCTCGATCGCGTTGCGCATCGAGTCTGTGACCGTGTCGGCGTACATGTGCACCTCGCCGGAGACGTTGCGCGCCGCGCGCCCGATCGTCTGGATCAGCGAGGTGCCGGAGCGCAGGAATCCCTCCTTGTCGGCATCGAGGATCGCCACGAGCGACACCTCCGGCAGGTCCAGGCCCTCGCGGAGCAGGTTGATGCCCACGAGCACGTCATAGACCCCGGACCGCAGCTCGGTGAGCAGCTCGACGCGCCGCAGCGTGTCGACGTCGGAGTGCAGGTAGCGCACACGCACGCCGTGCTCGCCGAGGAAGTCGGTGAGCTCCTCGGCCATCTTCTTGGTGAGAGTGGTCACCAGCACCCGCTCGTCGCGCTCTGCACGCACCCGGATCTCCTCGAGCAGGTCGTCGATCTGCCCCCTGGAGGGCTTGACCACGATCTGCGGGTCGACCAGGCCGGTCGGTCGGATGATCTGCTCCACGACACCGTCCGCGATGCCCATCTCGTAGCGGCCCGGGGTGGCGGACAGATAGACGGTCTGGCCGATGCGGTCCTTGAACTCGTCCCACCGCAGGGGACGGTTGTCCAGTGCGCTGGGCAGGCGGAATCCGTGCTCCACGAGCGTGCGCTTGCGCGAGGCATCCCCTTCATACATCGCCCCCACCTGCGGGACCGTCACGTGCGACTCGTCGATGACGAGCAGGAAGTCGTCCGGGAAGAAGTCCAGCAGCGTGTGCGGCGGCTCCCCCGCCTCGCGCCCGTCGAGGTGGCGCGAGTAGTTCTCGATGCCCGAGCAGAACCCCAGCTGCTGCAGCATCTCGAGGTCGAAGCTCGTCCGCATCCGCAGCCGCTGCGCCTCGAGCAGCTTGCCCTGCCCCTCCAGCTCCGCCAGGCGCCCGGTCAGCTCCTCCTCGATCGTCCCGATGGCGCGCTGGACGACCTCGGTGGCTGCGACGTAGTGGGATGCCGGGAAGATCGGCACCGAGTCGAGCTTCTGCACGATATCGCCGGTGAGCGGATGCAGCATGTACAGCGCCTCGATCTCGTCGCCGAACAGCTCGATGCGGATCGCGTACTCCTCGTAGACGGGGATGATCTCGATCGTGTCGCCGCGGACCCGGAAGTTGCCGCGCGAGAAGTCGACGTCGTTGCGGTTGTACTGCATGGCGATGAACTGCCGGATCAGGGCGTCGCGGTCGTAGCGCTCGCCCACCTGCAGGGCCACCATCGCCCGGAGGTACTCCTCGGGCGCACCCAGGCCGAAGATGCACGACACCGTGCTCACCACGACGACGTCGCGGCGGCTCAGCAGCGAGTTCGTCGTGGAGTGCCGCAGCCGCTCGACTTCGGCGTTGATCGACGAGTCCTTCTCGATGAAGGTGTCCGTCTGCGGGACGTACGCCTCGGGCTGGTAGTAGTCGTAATAGCTGACGAAGTACTCGACCGCGTTGTGCGGCATGAGGTCGCGGAACTCGTTCGCCAGCTGCGCGGCGAGCGTCTTGTTGTGCGAGAGGACCAGCGTCGGGCGCTGCACCTGCTCGATCAGCCATGCCGTGGTCGCCGACTTGCCCGTACCTGTCGCGCCCAGCAGCACGACATCGGTCTCACCCGCGTTGATGCGCGCCGCGAGCTCTCTGATGGCCTGCGGCTGGTCGCCGCTGGGCACATACTCGCTGACGACCTCGAACGGCCGCACGGATCGCGTGGTCTGCATCATTCCAGCGTAGGCGCCGCCTCCGACACGAGGTCCGGGAGGGCCTCCCAGAGCTCGTCCGCCTGCCGCAGCGTGTCCTCCAGCGAGCCGCCGGTCTCGATCACGACGTCGGCGACGGCGAGCCGCGCCTCGTCCGGCACCTGCGACGCGATGCGTGCGGAGGCATCCTCGTCACTCAGTCCGCGCAGCTCGACCAGGCGCCGCCGGCGCGTGTCGGCCGGTGCGTGCGCAACCACGATGAGCGCCCACGGGTCGTCGACGCGAGCTTCCACCAGCAGCGGCACGTCATAGACGACGACCGCCTCCGGGTCGGCGGCGAACGCATCGGCGAAGCGCCGCGTCGACAGCTCGCGCACGGCCGGATGCACGATGGCGTTCAGTCGCGCGACGCGCTCGTCGTCGCCGAAGACCCGTGCGCCCAGGCCCGGGCGGTCCAGGGAGCCGTCCGGGAGCAGGATGTCGGCGCCGAACGCGCTCGCCAGCTCGGCGAGCACGGGCGACCCTGGCCGCTGCACCTCCCGGACCAGGGAGTCGGCGTCGATCACGACCGCGCCGTGCTCGGCGAGGCGCCGCGCGATGGTGGACTTCCCCGAGGCGATGCCGCCGGTGAGTGCGATCAAGGGCATGCAAAGAGGATGCCACGGCGGCGGGCGCCGCTCGGGGTGTCGATGCCGTGGGCTATCATGACCGACGTCTGCAGTGGGGAGGTGCAACCGTGGATGAGAGGCGCTCCGCCGTCGTGATCGAGGACGACGCCGACATCCGCTCGCTGCTTTCGACCGTGCTCGAGCAGGGCGGGTTCGCCGTGCGCGCGGCCGACAACGGCTATGCGGGGCTCGACCTCGTGCGCGCCCACGACCCCCTGGTGACGACTCTCGACGTCAACATGCCGGGCATGGACGGCTTCGAGACGGCCAAGCGCATCCGGGCAGTCAGCTCGACCTACATCGTGATGCTCACGGCGCGCACGGAGGAGATCGATGCGCTGCAGGGCCTTGAGGCCGGCGCGGACGATTACATCGCCAAGCCGTTCCGTCCGCGTGAGCTGCGCGCCCGCATCGACGCGATGCTGCGCCGCCCTCGCATGCTGGCCGACTCCGGCGAGCGGGAGCCCGTCGACGCGGACGGCTGGCTGGAGCACAGCGGACTGCGCCTGCACCGGGAGATGCGGACGGTGGACGTCGACGGGCTCGCACTGGAGCTGACCCGCAGCGAGTTCGACATCCTCGCAGACCTGCTCACGGCGGACCGGCGCGTGCGCACGAAGGTCGAGCTCGCGCTGATGCTGCGCGGCGAGCGGGTCACCGGCTCGGAGTATGTCAGCGACAGCGACGCGCGCGCGATCGAGGTGCACATGGCGAATCTGCGTCGCAAGCTCGGCGAGACACCGGCCCGGCCCCGCTGGATCGAGACCGTCCGCGGTGTGGGCTACCGGCTCACGTCGAACTGACTGCCCTCGCCCGCATCGCCGACGACCACCGAGCTCTCCATGCTGGTCGCGGCGCGGCGCGCCGCGTCGCGGGCCACCACGACGAGATGGGCCGGCGTGTAGCCTACGGGATCGCTCAGTGCCACCCCCACGCCGACCATCGGGATCACCCCGCCGGTGACGCCGCCCAGATCCTCGAAGACGCCGCGATAGATGCGCGCGGCATGCCGGCGCGCGTCGGTGGGCGACTCGAACCGCGCGCCGACCAGCAGGCCCGTGCCGTCGTCCTCCCCCACGAAGGCCTCCGCGGGTGCATGGCGCCGGACGCCCGCGCGCCATGTGTCGCGCACCGCGCGTGCGACCTCGCTGCCGAACGCGGTGGAGATCTGATCGAGGTCCTCGATGCGCACGGCGATCACGCCGATCAGGTCTGAGCGCCACGACCCGCGGGTGCACAGCCCCGACAGCGCCGCACGGAACTCGTCGAGGGTGCGGATCTCGTCGCCGGCGTCCGGATCCTCGGTCTCGAACCCGCGCAGCGGCGCGCGGGCGGCGCGCAGCACGGATACGGCGATGGCCGCCACGATCGTGAGGACCACGGTGAGAATGCTCGCGGTCGTGGTGCCGAACCAGGTGCGGAACAGTGCGCTGTCGGGACCCGATACGGCGAAGGCTGTGATGCGCGACACGTAGAACAGCGCCTGCAGCCCGAGCACGAATGCGAGGCCCCATGCGGTGCGCAGCAGGCCCATCCCCGGCCGCATCGCCTCGATCGCGCCGGCTGCGGCGAACGCGAGGAGTGCGACGAACAACCACAGCGCACCGGCCCACGCGCCGCCCTCCGGCCCCTGGGCGATGGCGGAGAGCGCGGCACCGGCGGCGCCGGCCAGGACGAGGAGGGCGGCCCACACGAGGCGGCGGTCGTTGAACCGACGGCACCCGAGCCACATGCAGCCCGTGCCAGCGACGAACAGCCCGTTCCCGACGCCGACCGCCCACCACGTCGAGGGCTCGAGCGTCCAGACCATGTACGACAGCGTCGTCCCGATCGCGCAGAGGAACGCGACCGCCCAGATGCGGCCGGCGCCCTCGTCGCGGCGCAGCAGAGTCTCGGCGATGAACGTCACCCCGCAGACGAAGACCACCAGTGCGGTCACCGCCGAGACCGAGAAGGCGTCAAGCGTCATGGAGTCTCCCTTCGACCGGAAGGCGCACGACGAACGTCGTTCCGGAGCCGACGGCGCTGTGCACCGTGATGTCGCCGCCGTGCGCGCGGATGATGTCCCGGCTGATCGCCAGACCGAGCCCGGTCCCGGGCACGCCGCGTTCCCCGGCGGATTTGGCCCGGTAGTAGCGGTGGAACAGGCGCGCCTGCTCGGGCTCGGGGATGCCGATGCCGTTGTCGCGCAGCGTGATCCGCACCGATTCGCCGTCGGAGGTGCTCGCGACGCGCACGACCCCGCCCTCCCGGTTGTACGTGATCGCGTTCGCCATCAGGTTGTCCAGCACCTGGCGCAGGCGCAGCGGATCCGCCTCGACGGCGGCGGGCTCGACCGCGCTGATGTCGATGGTGACAGACCGCTCGGCGGCGCGCGGCTCCAGCGACTCGGCGGCGGCGCGGACCACGTCGGCCGCGTCGATGCGCTCAGGTGCGATGGTGGCCGCGATCGTGGTGGACGACGAACTGGAGGCGGTCAGGATGTCGGCGGTGATCGCCAGGAGCCGCTCGGCGTTGCGCTCGGCGATCTCCAGGCTGCGGTGCGCGGGATCGGGCAGCCCCGGCTCGTCGATCGCGAGATCCAGGTAGCCCAGAATCGCCGTCAGGGGCGTGCGCAGCTCGTGCGAGACGGATGCCACGAGGTCGTCGCGCGCCCGCAGCGCGCTCAGCTCCGCGGTGACGTCGCGCGACACGAGCACTGCGCCGGCATCGCCGCCGGCGCTGTCGCGCAGCCGGCGCGCCGACACCATGAGTGCGCGTCGCGGACCGTCGGGATCGCCGAACCACACGATCTGCCCGTCGAAGGACTCACCCCTCAGCACCCGCGCCAGCGGCAGCTCGTCCGCCGGGAGCGGGGTCACCGCGTCGTCGCGATACGGCGCCGCATCGGCCTCGTCTCCGGTCTCGGCGATACGGCGGGTGAGCCGCGCGTGCGCCTCGTTGGCCACCGCGACCGATCCGTCGGCCCCGACCCGGATGACGCCGAAGTCGACGGCGTCGAGCACCTCGGTGACCTCCTGCTCCTGTCGTCGGGTGCGCTCCAGCACCTGGTGCAGCAGTTGGGCCTGCTGCGCGAGCAGTGTCCGCTGCGCATCCGAGCGTCGCGCCGTGAGGTAGCTCGTGATCGCCACCGCCAGCACCACCAGCGGCAGGAGGAAGGTGCTGAACACCACCGACCGCTCGGGGTCCACCAGCACTGTCACGGTGAACAGCACGCCCACCGTCACGACCACCCCGAACACGCCGATCAGCCCGAACCCGGCCGCCAGCCACATCGTGGGGAAGACCCACAGCAGGCCGAATCCCGAGCGCGGGCTGGAGACCTGCATGGCCGTGATCGCGAGGATGTCGATCGTGGGGATGAGCGCCACCCACCCCGGCGCCATCCGGTTCCAGGGGACCAGCAGCGCCATGCCGGATGCCACGAACACGGCGAGGGCACCGGCGAAGAACAGTCCCACGTCGCCGGGGAAGCTGACGCCCGCGACCATCACGCACAGCACCATGACGACGGCGGCCAGCAGCAGCTGATTGAGCGCAGCCGCCCGCTCGCGGGTGAGGTCGGCCACCGCACGCACCCCGGATGCGGCCCGCGAGCGGACCGTGATCGGCCGCGACGTCACATCCATGCCGACGACGCTACCGCGCACAAGGGCCGGGACCCGAAGGTCCCGGCCCTTGTCGGACGTGCGGCGGCTCAGCGGCCGGAGAGCTTCTCACGCAGGGCGGCCAGCGCCTCGTCGTCGGCCAGCGTGCCGACCGGGCCGGACTCGGCCGAGAAGGAGGACGGGCTGTCCCCGGCGCCGGTGTCGCTCGCCTCGGCCTCGAGGGTCTTGGCGACCTGCGCCTTGTGCGCCTCCCAGCGCGCCTGGGCGGCGGCGTACTCCTGCTCCCACTTCTCGCGCTGCTCCTCGAAGCCTTCCTTCCACTGGTTGGTCTCCGGGTCGAAGCCCTCGGGGTACTTGTACTCGCCGCTCTCGTCGTACTCGGTCGTCATGCCGTAGAGGGCGGGATCGAACTCAGTGCCGAACGGGTCGACCGACTCGTTGGCCTGCTTGAGCGACAGCGAGATGCGACGACGCTCGAGGTCGATGTCGATCACCTTGACGAACACCTCTTCGCCGACCGAGACGACCTGCTCGGCGAGCTCGACGTGCTTGCCCGACAGCTCCGAGATGTGCACGAGTCCCTCGATCCCGTCCGCCACGCGCACGAAGGCGCCGAAGGGGACGAGCTTGGTGACCTTGCCCGGGGTGACCTGGCCGATGGCGTGGGTGCGGGCGAAGACCTGCCACGGGTCCTCCTGCGTCGCCTTCAGCGACAGCGAGACCCGCTCGCGATCGAGGTCGACCTCGAGGATCTCGACGGTGACCTCCTGGCCCACCTCGACGACCTCGGAGGCGTGCTCGATGTGCTTCCAGGACAGCTCCGACACGTGCACGAGGCCGTCGACGCCGCCGAGGTCGACGAATGCGCCGAAGTTGACGATCGACGACACGATGCCCTTGCGGACCTGGCCCTTGTGCAGGTTGTTGAGGAAGGTGGTGCGCGACTCGGACTGCGTCTGCTCGAGCAGAGCGCGGCGGGAGAGCACGACGTTGTTGCGGTTCTTGTCCAGCTCGAGGATCTTCGCCTCCAGCTCCTGGCCGAGGTACGGCGTCAGGTCGCGGACGCGGCGCAGCTCGATGAGCGAGGCCGGCAGGAAGCCGCGCAGGCCGATGTCCACGATGAGCCCGCCCTTGACGACCTCGATGACCTGACCGGTGACGACGCCGTCGTCCTCCTTGATCTTCTCCACGTCTCCCCAGGCGCGCTCGTACTGCGCGCGCTTCTTCGACAGGATGAGCCGGCCTTCCTTGTCCTCCTTCTGGAGGACGAGGGCCTCGACGTGGTCGCCGACCTCGACGACCTCGTTGGGGTCGACGTCGTGCTTGATGGAGAGCTCGCGGGAGGGGATGACGCCCTCGGTCTTGTAGCCGACGTCGAGCAGCACCTCATCGCGGTCGATCTTGACGATCGTGCCCTCGATGATGTCGCCGTCGTTGAAGAACTTCAGAGTCTTCTCGACCGCGGCCAGGAAGTCTTCAGCAGATCCGATGTCGTTGATGGCGACCTGCTTGGTGGCCGGGGCGGTCGTTGCGGTAGTCATGTAGTGGGTTGTCCTTGGGTTTTATGGGTGTCGGGCAGGCGCATGCCGGAACAGCGCCTGCGAAGTGGATTGTGTTGCGGATGTCGCGATCGCACGGCAGGTGAAGCCACACGAATGACACTCCAGGGTATCAGAACGGCGACTACGCTGGAGCGGTGGCTCCCCCCGTCTCCATCGTCTCCCCCCGCGGCCGGCTCGTCGCGCTGGCGGTGGTCTGCGCGCTTTTCGCCGCCATGGGCGTCGTCGTCCTGCTGCTCGCGCCGACCGAGACGCTCAACCTCATCGTCGGGGTCGCGGCGGCGGCGTTCTTCGGGATCGGCGGCGGAATCTCGATCGCCACGCAGTGGCGCCGCAGCCGCATCCTCGTCGCCGACGACCAGGGCGTGCACGTGACCGGGGTGGGCACGGCGCCCTGGGCGGATGTGGAGCGGTTCGGTGCGGATGCCACGCATCTCGGCCTGCGCCTGCGCCGCTCCGCGGCGCTGCTGGACGGCGCGCCGGCCGAATACACACCCGAGTCGCTGCGCGAGACGCGCACACGCACCGGCTGGGACCTCACCTGGCCGGCCACGCAGCTCGACCGCGCACCCAGCGAGGCCGCCGCAGTGCTCTGGGCCCGCCGCCCGCGCTGAGCCGGCCGCCGCGGCATCCCTCCTACGCTCGAGTCATGCGCATGTCCGCGATCTTCCGCGCGCCGCACCGCGCGCCCCTGCTGCAGATCGTCAAGTCGGCGGTGGCCACCGTCGGCTCGTGGCTGTTGGCCGAGCTCCTCTTCCAGGGCCCGCCGCCGGTGTTCGCGGCCATCGCCGCGCTCCTGGTAGTCCAGCCCAGCCTCAACCAGTCCTTCACCAAGGCGATCGAGCGCAGCGTCGGCGTGATCGTCGGCGTCATCGTGGCAGCGCTGCTCGGCCTCGTGCTGGGCGACGGCACATGGGTCATCATGATCGCCATCCTGGCGGCCCTGCTGCTGGCGTGGCTGCTGAGGATGACCGCGGGCACGGCGAACCAGGTGGCGATCAGCGCCATGCTGGTGCTCGCCCTCGGCACCTCCACGCCCGGGTACGCCGTCGACCGCATCCTGGAGACGCTGCTGGGGGCCGCCATCGGATTCGTCGTCAACGTCGCCCTGGTGCCGCCGGTCGCGGTGCAGCCGGCCCGCGAGTCGGTGCAGCGTCTCGCCGCGGAGCTGGCCGCATCGGTCGACCGGCTCGCCGACGCGCTCGACCGGCCGCAGACCCCCGCCGCCCTGCAGGAGCTGCTGCTGACCGTGCGCCTGATGCGGCCGATGCGCGACGCGGCGCAGTCGAAGATCGAGGCGGCCGCCGAGTCGCTCACGCTCAATCCCCGCGGTGCGCGGCACCGCAGCGACCTGGACACCGTGCGCGTCGAGCTCGAGCGGCTGGGCCCGATCGTGACGCAGGTGATCGGGATGACCCGGGCCTACACCGATCACTACGAGAGCACGGTGCCCGACGATCCCGCCGTCCGCGCGATCGCCGTGCAGCTTCGCCGCGCCGCGCACGACATCCGCCTCTCCCGACAGGAGCACGCGGACGCCCCCGATGCGGCGCTGACCTCGCAGCTGGTGGTGACGCGGCCGCCTCAGCACTGGGTGCTCGTCGGGTCGCTGCTGGAGGATCTGCGCCGCATCCACGAGGCACTCGCCGAGGCGGTCTGACTCAGTCGCGCTCTCGCTCGAGCCAGGACCGCAGGCGCGGCAGCGGCCAGGTCGTGACGATCCGCTCCGCCGGCACGCCGCAGCGCTCGGCGCGCTCGGCGCCGTAGTCGAGCAGCGAGAGCTGCCCGGGGGCATGCGCATCGCTGTCGATGGAGAACAGGCACCCCGCCTCCAGCGCGAGGGCGATGAGGTCGTCGGGCGGATCCTGCCGCTCGGGCCGGGAGTTGATCTCGACGGCCACCCGGTGCTCAGCGCACGCCTGGAAGACTGCCTCGGCGTCGAACTGCGACGGGGGCCGGGTGCCGCGCGAGCCCTCGACGAGCCGGCCCGTGCAGTGGCCCAGGACGTCGGTGCGCGGATGCCGCACGGCCGCAATCATCCGCTCCGTCATCGGGCCCGCGTCCATGCGCAGCTTCGAGTGCACGCTGGCCACGACGACGTCCACCTCCGCAAGCAGCCGGTCCTCCTGGTCGAGCGCTCCGTCGTCGAGGATGTCGACCTCGATGCCGCTGAGGAGCGTGAAGCCGTCGCCGGACATCCCCGCCACGACCTCGAGCTGGCGCTCCAGCCGCTCCGCAGACAGGCCGTTGGCGACAGTCAGCCGCGGCGAGTGGTCGGTCAGGGCGAGGTACTCGTGGCCGAGCCGCCTCGCCGCTTCGGCCATGAGGTCGATCGAGGTGAGTCCGTCGGACCAGTCGGAGTGGCAGTGCAGGTCACCGCGCAGCAGCCCGCGCAGCGCGCTCGTGCGCTCCACGCCCGCCGCAGCCCTGAGTTCGACGAGGTAGGCGGGGACCTCGCCGGCCAGCGCCTCCTGGATCACCCGGAAAGTCGTGTCGCCGATTCCCGGACGCCGCTTCAGCCGCGCCGTGTCAGCGAGCTCGGCGGCGCTCAGCCCGGCGACCACGTCGGCGGCGGTGCGGAACGCCTTCGACTTGTACCGCGACGAGCGCTCGCGCTCGAGCAGTGCGGCGATCTCGGTGAGGGCCTCGCGCGGATCCATGGTGTCAGTCTGCCGTGCGAGGATGACGGCGTGGCCCGACTGATGCTGCTGGACACCGCTGCGCTCTACTTCCGCGCGTTCTACGGCGTTCCGGACACCGTCCGCTCCCCCGACGGGATGCCCGTCAATGCGGTGCGCGGCCTTCTCGACATCATCGCCCGCCTCGTGGCGGACTACTCCCCCACGCACCTCGTGGCCTGCTGGGACGACGACTGGCGGCCGCAGTGGCGCGTGGACCTCATCCCCAGCTACAAGACGCATCGCGTCGCCGAGGAGGTCGCCGTCGGCCCGGACGTCGAGGTCGTGCCCGACCCGCTCGAAGCGCAGGTGCCCGTCATCCGCGAAGCGCTCACCGCCCTGGGCATCGCGATCGTCGGTGCGCCGGCGCACGAGGCGGACGACGTGATCGGCACGCTGGCGACGACCGCGCGGATGCCGGTGGACATCGTCACCGGCGACCGGGATCTGTTCCAGCTCGTGGACGACGGACGTGACGTGCGGGTGATCTACACGGCGCGCGGAATGCGCAATCTCGAGGTGATCACCGATGACGCGGTCCGCGCGAGGTACGGGGTGCTGCCGTCGCAGTACGCGGACTTCGCAGCCCTGCGCGGCGATCCCTCGGACGGGCTTCCGGGCGTCGCCGGCGTGGGCGAGAAGACCGCGGCGACGCTGCTCGCCGCGCACGGCGATCTCGACGGCGTGATCCGTGCGGCCGAAGCCGGTGACGGGGTCACACCGCGGGTGCGGGCGAGCATCCAGGCCGCACTCCCCTATCTCGCCGTCGCCCCGACCGTGGTGCGCGTCGTCCGCGATCTCGACCTGCCGGAGGCCGACGACCGGCTGCCGGCGCTGGATGAGGGCGCGCGTGCGAGCGCCGCCGCGCTCGCCGAGCGCTGGGGGCTCGGCACGTCGATGACCCGCGTCCTGGCGGCGCTGGATGCGGCCACCCGGGATGGTGCCTGACCGAGACTGCTGGCTCGACCTGGACGGTCGCGGGCTGGCTGGACTGCGGGCAGGATGCCTCAGCTCGCCGCCGCGCCCAGCTCCTGCGTGACAGCGATCCATTCGTCGAGCTTGCGCAGCGCCACTCCGTCGTCGATCGTGGCGGCCGCGGCATCCCTGGCTTCTGCGAGGCGCTCGAGGATCGGGCGGCCGGACTGTGCCGGGTCCTGCGACAGCCGGAAGGCGACGATTCCGGCAGCGGTGTTCAGCAGCACGATGTCGCGCACGGGCCCCGGCTCGCCGGAGAGGACGCTGCGCACGACTGCGGCGTTGTACGCGGGCTCGCCGCCCAGCAGGTCTTCGATGTCGGCGAGCGGGATCCCGAGGTCGCGCGGGTCGAGATCGTGCTCATGGACGTCGCCGAGACTCACCTCCCACACGCGGCTGTGGCCCGTCGTGGTCAGCTCGTCCAGACCGTCGTCGCCGCGGAACACGAGTGCGGTCGCGCCACGGGTGCGGAACACGCCGGTGATCAGCGGCACGCGGTCCAGCTGCGCCACGCCGACCGCGTTGGCCTCGGCGCGCGCGGGATTGCACAGCGGCCCCAGGAAGTTGAACACCGTCGGCACGCCCAGCTCGCTGCGCGTGGCGCCGGCGTGCCGGAAGCCCGGGTGGAATGCCGACGCGAATGCGAAGGTCAGGCCTGTGCGGTCGAGCACCTGCGCCACCTGATCCGGATCGAGGGTCAGGTCCACGCCGAGTGCCGCGAGCACGTCGGACGATCCCGATGCCGAACTGGCCGCCTTGTTCCCGTGCTTGACCACCGGCACGCCCGTCGCCGCCGCGACCACGGCGGACATCGTCGAGATGTTGACCGTGCCGTAGCGGTCGCCTCCGGTGCCGACGATGTCCAGCACGTCGGGGTCCACGCGCAGCGGCAGCGCCGCCTCGAGGATCGCATCGCGGAACCCGACGATCTCGTCGACGGTCTCGCCTTTCGCGCGCAGCGCGATGAGGAACCCCGCAAGCTGCGAGGGCGTCGCCTCGCCGCGCATGACCTGGCGCATGGCCCATGTCGACTCCCAGACGCTGAGGTCGCGGCCCTCCAGGAGCAGCGAGATCAGATCAGCCCATGAGACGCGCTCTGCCATGCCGTCGATCCTATCGACGCTCACGGCGACTTCCCGGCGATCTCTTAGGTGGTGCTAAGTCGCAACCCGGTGGAATCAATACCCGCAGATGCGAAAATCGTCGGCCAATATCGGCATAATGGGGAGCGTGACATCCCCAGCGACCTACGCCCCCGTGCCGAGAGGCATCAAACGTCCCGATCCCGTTGCGGTCGGGACGATCGTGTGGCTCGGCAGCGAAGTCATGTTCTTCGCCGGCCTGTTCGCGATCTACTTCACTCTGCGCAGCACGTCGCCCGAGCTGTGGGCCTATCGCACCGAGCATCTGAACGTCCCGTACGCGCTCGTGAACACGCTCATCCTGATCGCGTCGTCGTTCACGTGCCAGGCGGGCGTGTTCGCGGCTGAGCGCCTGCAGCCCTACTCGACGCGGACCCCGAAGTACCGCTGGGGCATGGTGCAGTGGTTCTTCCTGACCTTCGCGCTCGGTGCGATCTTCGTGACGGGTCAGGTGTGGGAGTACGCGCAGCTGGTCGTCGAGGGCATGCCGATGTCAGCGGATGCCTACGCCTCGGCGTTCTATCTCACGACCGGCTTCCACGCGCTCCACGTGACCGGCGGGCTCATCGCCTTCCTCTTCGTCATCGGCCGCGCCTACGCGGTGAAGAACTTCGGCGCCAAGGAGGAGACGACGGCGATCGTCGTGTCCTACTACTGGCACTTCGTCGACGTCGTGTGGATCGCGCTGTTCGCGGTCATCTACTTCCTGAAGTGAGAGCGGAGCGGAATCCCGACATGGCACGTGAGAACAAGCAGCGTTCGACCGGGCGCCGCAGTCCCTGGGCAGCGGTCGCGCTGATCGGCATCGGCCTGCTCATCACCGGCGGCGCGTATGCGGGCGCCTCGGCCGCGATGGCCTCCACCGCCGACACATCGAGCGTGCATTCCGCGCTGACCGTGCAGGACGGCAAGAAGCTGTTCCAGGCCAACTGCGCCACCTGCCACGGCATGGACCTGCAGGGCACGCAGAACGGACCGTCGCTGTACGGGGTCGGTGAGCTCTCGGTGCACTTCCAGGTGTCGACCGGTCGCATGCCGCTGCAGATGCAGGGACCGCAGGCGCAGCAGAAGCCCCCGCAGTTCACTCCCGAGCAGACGGATGCGATGGCCGCCTACGTGCAGTCCATCGCGCCCGGCCCGACCTACCCAGACGACGAAGTGCTCGACGGCGGCGGTGATGTCGCGCACGGGGCGGAGCTGTTCCGCATCAACTGCGCCATGTGCCACAACGTCGCCGCAGCCGGCGGCGCCCTCACCGAGGGCAAGTACGCACCGGCGCTGCACGGGACGACCCCTCTGAACATGTACGCGGCGATGGTCACCGGCCCGCAGAACATGCCGGTGTTCAGCAATCTCAACCTCACGACCGAGGACAAGCGCGACATCATCTCGTCGCTGCTGTGGATGCAGAACAACCCGTCCCCCGGCGGATTCTCGCTCGGGAGCCTGGGGCCGGTCTCGGAAGGCCTGTTCATCTGGATCTTCGGAATCGGCGGGCTGATCGGCGTCACGGTCTGGATCACGGCGAAATCGAACTGATCGCAGCATCAACCTCATAGATCTCAGAGACGGAACGGCACGAGGAGCACAATGGCACACGAGGTAGAGGTCCACGGCGACGACAGGTCATTCGCACCGTCGCCGGGGCTCGCGGTGGCCGTTCACGACCCGGTGGAGGTGCCGAGTCTGCCGGAGCATCGCGAGCGGATGACCGACAAGGACCCCGCCAAGATGCAGTCGGCGGTGCGCACCGTCTACACCCTGTTCTACATCTCGCTCGCGGGCAGCATCTGGGCGATCGCGGCATACATGCTCTTCCCGATCGAAGACGGTCAGGTCTCGAGCGTCCACCTCAACAACCTGTTCATCGGGCTGGGCATCGCCCTCGCCCTGCTCGCTCTCGGCATCGGCGCCATCCACTGGTCCAAGGCCATCATGAGCGACAAGGAGTTCATCGAGTACCGGCATCCCACCCGCGGACGCGACTCGACCCGTGCCGCCGCGGTCCAGGCGTTCGCCGATGCCAACGAGGAGTCCGGGTTCGGGCGCCGCGGCGTGATCACCGGATCGCTGTTCGCCGCCCTGATCGCGTCGATCCTGCCCGGCATCGTGCTGTTCCGCGGGCTCGCCCCGTTCAGCACGCCCAGCAGTCCGCAGGCCGGCGATCCGGTCGCACTGCTCAAGAACACCATGTGGGAGAAGGGGATGCGGCTCGCCCACGACCCGACGGGCCGGGCGATCAAGGCATCCGAGGTCACCCTGGGCTCCGCCTTCCAGATCATCCCCGAGCCGCTCGCCGACATCAGCCACCACGACGGCTACCTGGAGCAGAAGGCGAAGGCCATCGTCCTGCTCGTGCGGCTTCGTCCCGAGCAGCTCAGTCCCGACACCAACCGCCTCGATTGGTCGTATGACGGGATCGTCGCCTACTCCAAGGTGTGCACGCACGTCGGCTGCCCGGTGGCGCTGTACGAGCAGCAGACCCACCACCTGCTGTGCCCCTGCCACCAGTCGCAGTTCGATGTGGCCAACGGCGCGGCCGTCATCTTCGGGCCCGCCGCCCGTCCCCTGCCGCAACTTCCGATCACCGTCGACGACGAGGGCTATCTGATCGCCCAGGATGACTTCCAAGAACCCGTCGGCCCGAGCTTCTGGGAGCGTCCTTGAGCACCGCATCCGTCACCGAGGAGCGCGAGACGACCACTGACACTCGCGAGAAGCCGCTCGGCGGCCGTTTCGTCGGGTGGGCGTCGAACTACATCGACGAGCGCACCAGCCTCTCCGGCTTCGTCAAGGAGCTCGGCCGCAAGATCTTCCCCGACCACTGGTCCTTCATGCTCGGGGAGATCGCGCTGTGGAGCTTCGTGGTCGTGCTGCTGTCCGGCACGTTCCTCACCTTCTTCTTCCAGGCCTCCATGGTCGAGACGCACTACATGGGCAGCTACGAGCCCATGAAGGGCGTCGCGATGTCGGCGGCTCTGGAATCCACCCTGCGACTGTCGTTCGACATCCGCGGCGGGCTCCTGGTGCGGCAGATCCACCACTGGGCCGCCCTGGTGTTCGTCGCCGGCATCGGCGTGCACATGCTGCGCGTCTTCTTCACCGGCGCGTTCCGCAAGCCCCGCGAGCTGAACTGGGTGATCGGGTTCATCCTGTTCATCCTCGCGATGGCCGAGGGCTTCACCGGGTACTCGCTTCCCGACGACCTCCTCTCCGGCAACGGCCTGAGGATCATCGACGGGATGATCAAGGGCCTCCCGGTGATCGGCACCTGGACCTCGTTCCTGTTCTTCGGCGGCGAATTCCCCGGTGATCAGATCGTCGGCCGTCTGTACACCCTGCACATCCTGCTGCTGCCGGCCATCCTCGTCGGACTCCTGCTGCTGCACCTCATGCTGATGGTGATCAACAAGCACACGCAGTTCGCGGGCCCCGCGCGGACCGACGAGAACGTCGTCGGCTACCCGATGATGCCGGTCTACATGTCGAAGATGGGCGGATTCTTCTTCATCGTCTTCGGTGTGATCGTGCTGATCGCGTCCCTGTTCACGATCAACCCGGTGTGGAACTACGGGCCGTACGATCCATCGCCGGTATCCGCCGGCACGCAGCCGGACTGGTACATCGGCTTCGCGGACGGCGCGCTGCGACTGGTGCCACCGCATCTGGAGTTCGTGTTCCTCGATCGCACATGGTCGTTCAACATCATCATCCCGGTGATCGTGCTGGGCCTGTTCATCGTGCTCGTCCTGATCTATCCCTTCATCGAGGCGTGGATCACCGGCGACAAGCGCGAGCACCACATCGCCGAGCGGCCGCGCAACGCCGCGACCCGCACCGCGATCGGCGCCGCCGGCGTCGTGTTCTACGCGGTGCTCTGGGCCGCCGCGTCGTCCGACCTGATCGCGACCCACTTCTGGCTGACGATGGAGGGTGTCATCCACTCCCTCCAGGCCCTGCTGATACTCGGCCCGATCATCGCGTACTTCGTCACCAAGCGCATCTGCATCGCGCTGCAGCGCAAGGACCGCGAGATCGCACTGCACGGCTACGAGTCCGGTCGCATCGTGCGGCTGCCCGGCGGCGAGTACATCGAGGTGCACCAGCCCGTCAACGAGTACGAGCGCTGGAAGCTCGTCGGCTACGAGACCTATGAGCCTCTCGTCGTGCGTCCGAACGACAAGGGACGCATCGGCTTCTGGCAGAACACGCGTGCGGCGCTGTCGCGGTGGTTCTTCGAGGACCGGCTCCTGCCGGCCACCCAGACCGAGATCGACGATGCGATCGCCCACCAGCACCACACGCTCGAGCACATCCAGCACGAGGAGGAGGGCGAGATCGCCGCGGCACACGCCCGCGCCGGGTTCCCCGATGCCCCCATCGAGCCGGTCGACACCGAGTCGCACTCCGAGACGGCGGTCAAGCCGACACACCTGCTCACGGCCGAGCCCGAGCCGGGCACCAAGCCGAAGCGCAACAGGGAGAAGGAGGGCGGTCAGTAGGTCCGCCATCCCACCTCAGGGCACGTCGTCGAGCCGCTCGCAGAACAGCGCGGCGGCCGCTCCGTGGAAGCTGGGCTCCTCCCGAGCGCCCACCTCCCCCGGTGACACATCGCACACGACGGCGGTCACGTTGTCGTGCGAGCCGCCGGCCAGCGCCAGCTCGGCGACGGCGGCGGCCGCCTCCGCGGGCGCTCCCGCGCCCAGAGCGAACGGCAGCTCGGTCTCGGGCAGATAGTCGGTGACGCCGTCGCTGCACAGGAGCCAGCGGTCGCCGACCCGCGCATCGGCGGGCCTGACGACGATGCCGTCGTCCTCGTGGCCGCCCAGGGATGCCGTCACGATGTTCCGGCGCGGGTGCGACAGTGCCTCGTCCTCGCCGATGAGCCCGTGCTCGACCAGCTCCTGAACGAAGGAGTCATCGCGCGTCTGCCGGGTCATCGCACCGTCGCGCAGGCGATAGGCTCGCGAGTCGCCGCTGTGGGCCAGAAGGATTCCTCCATCGGCGGCGACCACGAGCCCGGTGAGCGTCGTGGCCATCCCCTCCAGCGCGGGGTCGCGGCGCGTGTGGGCCCGCAGCTCCCAGTTCGCCACGCGCAGAACTCCGAGAAGGTCGCCGCCGTCGCGTACTGAGAGGCGTCCGGCGGCGAGGCGATGCACGACCGCGGCGGAGGCGAGGTCGCCGGCCGGGCCGCCGCCCACACCGTCGGCGACGATCGCCGCCCAGGACGCCGTGCACGCGGCATCCTGATTCGTCGGGCGCGGGCCCAGCCGGCTCGACGCCGCGGCGATCAATCGCAGGAGGTGCTCCTACCGGGCGAAGTACCCGCGGTAGTACTCGTAGACCCAGCCGACGAGCGCCAGTGCGACGAACGCGAAGCTGATCGGCATGAGCCAGGAACCGACCGCGAGGCCGATGATGCCGACCCCCGCCGAGCCGGCGAGCACGATCGGCCACCACGACCACGGGCTGAAGTGCCCCTGCTCGGGCTCTCCGTCATCAACGACGGCGGTGAGCACGTCCTCGGGAAGGTCGCCGCCCTGCGCCCTGTGCACGCGCTGCAGGTAGAACGCGATGAGCGCGGCCATGAACGCCGTGAAGAAGCAGGCAACCGTTCCCACCCACTCGATGCGCTGGGTCACGTCGCCCGTGTGGGCGATGATGTTCCACACCGTGTATACGGTGCCCACGGTGAAGAAGAAGCTGCAGATCACCCACCACAGGCCGATATTGGATCGCACGTCACTTCACCTCTCCGTCGACGACATCCGCGACGGGGCTGTCGGGGGCATCCTTGGCGGGACCGACACCGACGGGCACGCCCGCCTCGGGGTGGTTCAGGTCGAACGCGGGCCGCTCGCTGCGGATCCGCGGGATCGACGTGAAGTTATGCCGCGGCGGCGGGCAGCTGGTCGCCCACTCCAGTGAGGCGCCGTAGCCCCACGGGTCGTTCACCGTGACCTTCGGCGCCTTGCGGGCGGTGATCCACACGTTGAACAGGAACGGGATCATCGACGCACCCAGCAGCATCGCGCCGTAGGTGGAGATCTGGTTCTCCCACGTCCAGCCGTCGGATTCGGCGTAGTCGGCGTACCGGCGGACCATGCCGTCCACACCCAGCCAGTGCTGGATCAGGAAGGTCATGTGGAAGCCGATGAACAGCATCCAGAAGTGCACGTACCCGAGCCGCTCGTTGAGCATCTTGCCCGTCCACTTCGGCCACCAGAAGTAGAAGCCGGAGAACATCGCGAACACCACCGTGCCGAACACCACGTAGTGGAAGTGCGCGACCACGAAGTACGAGTCGGTGACGTGGAAGTCCAGCGGCGGCGAGGCGAGGATGACACCGGTCAGACCGCCGAACACGAACGACGTCAGGAAGCCCAGGGCGAAGACCATCGGCGTCTCGAACGTCACCGATCCTCGCCACATCGTGCCGATCCAGTTGAAGATCTTCACGCCCGTGGGTATCGCGATGAGCATCGTCATCAAGGCGAAGAACGGCAGCAGCACCGCGCCGGTGGCGTACATGTGGTGCGCCCACACCGACACCGACAGCGCCGCGATCGCGATCGTCGCATAGACGAGAGTCTTGTACCCGAAGATCGGTTTTCGGCTGAACACCGGGAACACCTCGGACACGATGCCGAAGAACGGCAGGGCGATGATGTACACCTCGGGATGCCCGAAGAACCAGAACAGGTGCTGCCACAGCAGCACACCGCCATTGGCGGGATCGTAGATATGCGCACCCAGCACACGGTCGGAGGCGGCGGCCAGGATGGCGGCGGCCAGCACCGGGAAGACCATGATGACGAGGATGCTCGTGATCAGCGTGTTCCAGGAGAAGATCGACATCCGCCACATGGTCATGCCCGGGGCGCGCATCGTGATGATCGTGGTGATGAAGTTGACTGCGCCGAGGATCGTGCCGAAGCCGCTCATGCCGAGCCCCAGCATCCAGAGATTGCCGCCGACCCCTGGTGAGAAGGTCAATCCGGCCAACGGCTGATACGCGAACCATCCGAAGGATGCCGCACCCTGCGGTGTCAGGAAGCCGGCGGTGGCGATCGTGGAGCCGAACAGGAACAGCCAGAACGCGAACGCGTTCAGCCGCGGGAACGCGACGTCAGGCGCGCCGATCTGCAACGGCATGATCACGTTGGCGAAGCCCGCGAACAGCGGGGTCGCGAACATCAGCAGCATGATCGTGCCGTGCATCGTGAACAGCTGGTTGTACTGCTCCTTCGTCGGCACGATCTGCATGCCCGGCTCGAACAGCTCGGCCCGGATGATCAGGGCCATCACACCGCCGAGCATGAAGAACATGACGGAGGCGATCAGATACAGGTAGCCGATCGTCTTGTGGTCGGTGGAGGTAATCCACTTGACGACGATGTTGCCCTTCTGCTCCGTTCGGGAGGCGCTCAGCAGCGCCGCCTGCCGGGGCGGGAGGGTCGTCGGCCGGGCGTTCGGGGACTGGTCTTCCTGAGGAGGCAGAGTCGTTGTCATGATCAGTTGTTCCCTTCCCCGGCATCCGGAGCAGTCGTGCCCGGGAAGTTGTTGAGGCGGTTGTACGCGTCGGTGACCGAGCCGGTCTGGCCGAGATCGCGCAGCGACTGCAGGTAGTCCTGGTACTCGGACTGGCTGACGACCTTCACGTTGAAGAGCATCTCGGAGTGGTACTCGCCGCACAGCTCGGCGCACTTGCCGGCGTATGTGCCCTCGCGCGTGGGAGTGAACGACCACGCGTTGTCATGCCCGATGTACATGTCCTTCTTGTAGAGGAAGTCGATGATCCAGAAGGAGTGGATGACATCGCGCGAGCGCAGGTCGATGCGCACCGATTCGTCCACGGGGAGGTACAGCGTGGGAAGCGCGTCCTGATCGACATCGCCCGTCGTGTGGTCGACCTGGGCCTGGATGCCCATCGTCCACACCGCATCGGACTGATCCTCGGTCTCGCCGTTGTACTGGAAGTCCCACGCCCACTGCTTGCCGTACGCGATGATCGAGACATCCGGGTCTTCGTCCTGCGTCTCCAGGATCGTCTGATCGCGCGCGGTGAAGGCGAAGAAGCCGATGATCAGGATGAACGGCACGACCGTGTAGAAGATCTCGATCGGCATGTTGTACCGCAGCTGCACCGGAAGGCCGGTCTGCCCCTTGCGGCGGCGGTAGACGGTGATGGCCCACAGCATGAGGCCCCACGTGATGATGCCGACGCCCAGCAGGACGATCCACGACGTGGTCCACAGCCCGGCTATCAGGTCGGTGCGGTTGGTCGCCGGCTGGCCGTCCTCGGTGAACCCGGGCATGAAGCCGTGCAGCTCTGTCGGGGTGCAGCCTGCGAGGGCGACGGCCACCGCGATCCCGACGGGGATGACGGCCCAGCGGAGACGGTGTTTCGAGTGCACAGCGCACCTTTCCGGGACGAGGATGTGACTGCCGCCAGTCTAGGGCAACCTCACGGGTGATTCAGGCCCTGAACCCAGGTTCTCGCCGTGTCGGCCGCGCCCGGCCGACACGAATCCCCGTCTGATCAGTGGAAGCTGTCACCGCAGGCGCAGCTGCCGCCCGCATTCGGGTTGTCGATCGTGAAGCCCTGCTCTGAGATGGAGTCCTTGAAATCGATCTTGGCGCCGTCCAGATAGGGAACGCTCATGTCATCGACCACGACCTCGACGCCTCCGAAGTCGACCGTCTTGTCGCCTTCGAGCAGGCGCTCGTCGAAGTAGAGCTGGTAGATGAGTCCCGAGCAGCCGCCGGGCTGGACGGCCACGCGCAGTCGCAGGTCGTCACGACCCTCCTGCTCCAGCAGGCTCTTCACCTTGGCGGCGGCGTCGTCCGTGAGGGCGATGCCGTGGGCACGCGTCGCGATGTCGGGCGACAGGGCGGTGTCGGTCATGTCTTCTCCTTCGGGACTTCGCCGGGGGCGATCTGCTGGGAGTCTACCGCCCAGCCGGGGGTCAGGGCCGTGACTCTCCCGACCGCTGATCGAGTCGGGACAGCATCAGGGCCTCGGTCAGGACCGCGTGCCGGAACGTGTCCAGGTGGAGTGATTCGTTCGGGCTGTGCGCCCGTGAATGCGGGTCCTCCACACCCGTCACGAGGATCTGGGCGGCCGGGAACTCGCGCACGAGATCGGCGATGAACGGGATCGAGCCGCCGACGCCGACGTCCACCGGCGCCACTCCGAATCCGTCTCGCATGGCATCGCGGGCGAGCGTCGCGGCCCACCCCGCCGTGTCGACCAGGAACGCGTCGCCGCAGTCGACGTCGCTGAACTCGAGCTGGGCACCGAACGGCGCGTGCGCGCGCAGATGCGCCTCGATCGCCTCGTACGCCTCCTGCGCCGGCTGGCCCGGTGCCACGCGGGCGCTGATGACCACGCTGACCTCGGGTGCGAGCGTGTTCGACGCCGCGGCGACGCTGGTCGCATCGATCCCGGTCACGGTGATCGACGGCTGGTACCAGATGCGGCTGAGGATGCTGCCGTCGCCGATCGGCGACACTCCATCGAGCAGTCCGGTCTCGGCCCGCAGCGTCGCCTCGCTGTAGGCCGGAGTCGCGGCCGCATGGCTGGACAGCCCCGCGACCGCGACGGATCCGTCGTCCTCCCACAGGGTCGCGAGGAGGGTGATGGCGGCCAGCATCGCGTCGGGGACGGCTCCCCCGAACATGCCGGAATGCGAGGCGTGCTCCAGCGTGCGCACGCGCAGCGTGAAGCGCGCGTTGCCGCGCAGCGAGACGGTCAGCGCCGGAGTCCGCTCGTCCCAGTTCCCGGAGTCCGCGACGACGATGACGTCGGCGCGCAGCGCATCGGCGTTGTCGGAGAGGAACTGCCCGAACGATCGCGAGCCGAACTCCTCCTCGCCTTCGATGAACATCGCGACGCCGAGGTCGAAGTCGTCGCCCAGCACCTCTTTGACGGCGCGCAGCGCGGCGATGTGGGTCATGATGCCAGCCTTGTCGTCGGCTGCCCCGCGCCCGTAGAGGCGGCCCTCGCGCACCGTCGGCTCGAACGGCGGCGAGCCCCACAGCGCCTCGTCGCCGGGCGGCTGGACGTCGTGGTGGGCGTACAGGAGCACCGTCGGCCGCCCGTTCCGGGCCGGCCGCACCGCCAGCACGGCGGGCTGGCCCAGTTCGTCGGTGCCGGGGATCGCGGCACGGGTCACCTCGACCCGCTCGAACAGGCCGGTGCCCGCCACGAGCTGTGCCACCGTCTCGGCGCTGCGGACGACCTCGCGCTGATCGAAGGCGGGCCAGGCGATGGACGGGATGCGCACGAGCGCGCCGAGATCGGCGAGGGCGGCGGGGATGGCGGCTGCCGCCGCTTCGCGGACAGCGGATTCGCGCGAGGAGGTCTCTGAGGTCATGCGGGTAATCTTAAGGGGCCCTCCGACGACCTCACCCAGAGGACCCCACGTGACCAAGACCCCTCCCCCTTCCGCGCCCGACGGCGACCAGAGCGCTCCGGCGACCGTCGGCAAGGGGCGCCCGACGCCCTCGCGCGCCGAGCGCGAGGCGGCCCGCCGACGCCCTCTCGTGGCCGACACGAAGGAGGCGAAGGCCCGTTCCCGCGCGGAGATGGCCGACAAGCGCGAGAAGGCGCGCATCGGCATGGCCGCCGGCGACGACCGCTACCTGACCCCGCGCGACCGCGGCCCGCAGCGTCGCTTCGTCCGTGACTGGACCGATGCCCGCTGGAGCCTCAGCGAGTGGATCATGCCGCTCATGCTGGTCGTGATCATCATCGGCTTCCTGCCCTCGACCGGGTGGCTGGTGACGTACTCGTTCCTGGCGCTGTGGGGAATCATCTTCCTCGTGATCATCGAGATGGTCCTCACCTCCGTGCTCGTCAAGCGCGCTGCGGCGCGCAAGTTCGGCGCCGACCGCGTCGAGCGCGGACTGGGCTGGTATGCGGCGATGCGCCAGATCCAGATGCGCTTCCTGCGCATGCCGAAGCCGCAGGTCAAGCGCGGCGCGAAGGTCAGCTGACCAGGCCCCGGTTCAGCTGCCGCCCCCACAGCGGTCCGCGGTAGAGGAACGCCGTATAGCCCTGCACGAGGTCGGCGCCGGCATCCCGCCTCTCCTGCACGTCGGCCGCGGTCTCCACTCCCCCCACCGAGACGACGCAGAACTCCGGCGGCACCGCCGCGCGCACCAGGCGCAGCACGGCCAGCGACCGCTCCTTCAGCGGCGCGCCCGACAGCCCGCCCTCACCGGCTGCGGCCACGACGGCGGGATCGGTGACCAGGCGCTCGCGTGAGACCGTCGTGTTGGTGGCGATCAGCCCGGCCAGCCCGAGCCGCACGGCCAGTCGCGCGATCGCCTCGACCTCGTCGTCGGGAAGGTCGGGCGCGATCTTCACGAGCAGCGGCGTGGCACCCGCTGCCTCCCGGACGCTCTTCAACAGCGGCTCGAGCGTCTCCACGGCCTGCAGTCCGCGCAGGCCCGGGGTGTTCGGTGACGAGACGTTGACGACGAGGTAGTCGGCCAGGGGTGCCAGCAGCCGCGCGCTGCGCAGATAGTCGGCGGTGGCGTCGGCGACCTCCACCACCCGGCTCTTGCCGATGTTCACGCCGATGACGGGACGATTCGCGCGGCGGCGCAGCTTCGCCAGCCGGCGGGCCGCGGCATCCGCACCCTCGTTGTTGAAGCCCATGCGGTTGACCAGGGCGCGGTCGGGCATGAGGCGGAACAGCCGCGGACGCGGGTTGCCGCTCTGCGCGATGGCGGTCACCGTGCCGATCTCGATGTGGCCGAAGCCCAAGGCATGCAGGCCTCGCACGCCCTTCGCGTCCTTGTCGAACCCGGCGGCGACGCCGAACGGCGAGGCGAAGTCCAGCCCCAGCGCACGCGTGCGCAGCCGCTGGTCGGGGCGCGTGAGCGCACGGGCGATCCAGGAGAACGGCGGGACGCCCACCAGCCTGATGACGGCCATCGCGGCGTGGTGGGCGGACTCGGGGTCCATGCGCGCGAGCACGGAGCGGAACAGCAGCGGATACATCGCGTCCGAGGCTAGCGGTCGTGGTCCGCGCGCAGCTGGGCGATGGCGGAGTCGAAGTCGGCGAGCGAGTCGAACGCCTGGTAGACGCTGGCGAAGCGCAGGTACGCGATCTCGTCGAGCTCGCGCAGCGGCCCCAGGATGGCGAGCCCGATCTCGTTCGTGTCGATCTGCGATGAGCCCGTCTGGCGCACCGTCTCCTCCACGGCCTGGGCGAGCAGCGCCAGATCGCCCTCGGTCACCGGGCGCCCCTGGCAGGCCTTGCGCACGCCGGACATGACCTTCTCGCGGCTGAAGGGCTCGATCACCCCAGAGCGCTTGATGACATTCAGGCTCGCGGTCTCGATGGTCGAGAAGCGTCCCCCGCACTCGGGGCACTGGCGGCGACGGCGAATGCTGAGCCCGTCGTCGCTGGTCCGCGAGTCGATGACGCGCGAGTCGGGGTGACGGCAGAACGGGCAGTGCATGTCGGGAAAGCCTACCGGGGGCCGGACTCCTGCGACCGGAACCGCGCCTGCACCGCCTCACCGTGGGCGGGGAGCTGCTCGGCCTCCGCCAGGACGGTGATGTCCTCTGCCACCGCGGCCAGCGCCGAGCGATCGTATTCGACGACCTGCTGCGGGCGCAGGAAGGTGTGGGCGCCGAGCCCGGCGGCGTACCGCGCCTGCCCGCCGGTGGGCAGGACGTGATTGCTCCCGGCGAGATAGTCTCCCAGGCTCACCGGGCTGTGCCCTCCGACGAACACTGCGCCGGCATTGACGTACCTGCCGGCCGCCTCGGCGGCATCGGCGATGTGCAGCTCGAGGTGCTCCGGCGCGTACGCGTTGCTGAACGCCTCGGCGGCGGCCGCATCGTCGACCAGCACGACCGCTGACTGGGGGCCGGCCACCGCCGCGGCGATGCGGTCGCGGTGGCGCGTGGCGGCGGCTGCGCGCTCGACCTCGGCGACGACCCGCTCTGCCAGGGCCGGCGACGTCGTGACGAGAACCGCGGCGGCCTGCTCGTCGTGCTCGGCCTGGCTGACGAGGTCGACGGCGACCCAGCGCGGATCGGCGGTGTCGTCGGCGACGACCAGGATCTCGGTGGCGCCCGCCTCGGAATCGGTGCCCACGGCTCCGGCGACGGCACGCTTGGCTGCGGCGACGAAGTTGTTGCCGGGGCCGGTCACCACATCCACCGGCTCCAGCCCGATCCCGGCCACACCGTGGGCCAGTGCCCCGATGGCGCCCGCACCGCCCATCGCGTAGACCTCGTCGACGCCCAGCAGCGCCGCCGCGGCGAGGATCGTCGGGTGCACCCGGCCGCTGTGCTCGCGCTGGGGCGGTGATGCCACGGCCACGTCGGGAACGCCGGCGACCTGCGCCGCGACGACGTTCATGACGACACTCGACGGATACACGGCCTTCCCGCCCGGCACGTACACGCCGGCGCGGGCGATCGGCTGCCAGCGCTGGGTGACGCGGGCGCCCGGTACGATCTCGGTGACGGATGCCGGGGGCACCTGCGCCGCGGAGGCGATGCGCACCCGCCGGATCGCCTCGGTCAGGGCGTCGCGCACCGCCGGGTCCAGTGCCGCCGCGGCTTCGTCCAGGTGCCCGCTCGGCACCCGGATCTCGTGCCCGGTCACGCCGTCGAAGCGCTCCGCCTGCTCGCGCAGCGAGTCTTCGCCGCGGGCGCGGACGTCGGCGACGACGTCGGCGGCCACCTGCAGGGCGGCGGCGCGCGCGCCGACCGCGCGGGGCACCACGTCCAGCAGTTCGGCGGTCGTCAGCGTGCGACCGCGCAGGTCGATGATGCGCACCCGTCCAGGGTAGTGGCGGCGCGGTCCGCTCAGCCGCGGGTGACGCCGGTCACATCGTGCAGGTAGCCGATGCGGCCGTCCTCGTGACGGATCACATACAGGGATCCGCGGTCCTCGATCACCAGCGCCCAGGCCGTGGGCCCCACGCGGAAGATCGGCACGCCGCGCTCGTCGTGCACATCCCGCTCCTCCGGCGCCAGCGCCCAGAAGGCCTGGTGCACGGTGTGCTGGTGCTCCGGCTCCGGCTCGCCCGTGCTGCGCGCGTACTGCGGTGCGGCATCGGACTCGGCGTCCGCGGCGGGCTCCTGCTCGGAGCCGCCCTCGAAGCCGAGCGCGCGGTACGCGCCGGTCACCGTCAGATCGTCATGGAGGGGCTCGGCCTGCGTGACCGGCTCAGCCGAGGTCGCCGGTTCCGTCGCCGCGGCGGGCTCGGCTTGCGCGGGGACCGCGTGCTGCGGTGTCGCGAAGGCCTCGTCTGCGGTGAAGGTGCCCTCTGCGAGGGTGAACTCGTCCTGCGGCGCACCCTGGTCGAAGCTCGGCGGGGCATACGGGTCCTCGTCGGCGGGCTCGGCCGGCGCGGGCTTGGGCCGCGGCGGACGGGCGGTCACGGCGCGCACGGGACGCGCGCTGCGGTGTGCGGGAATCTCCGGACGCGCCTGGAAGTCCTGCGCGAGCACCGGGATGACCGGTGCGACAACCGTGAGGACCACGCCGGCGAGCATGAGGAAGAACTCCACCCAGACGACCCAGGTGCGCACCCATACGCCGTCGGAGATGACGACGGAGACGTTGTGCCACAGGAACACCAGCCACACCGTCGCCGCCACCGAGAAGGCGACCGAGGCGAACTGATCGATGCCGAGGGACCCGACCCGGCGGATGCCCTGCGGCGAGAAGCGACGCAGCACCAGGAGGAACACCGCCACGGTCGGCACGCCGATGGTGAGGATCCATTCGAGGCCGATCATCCAGACCGAGAGTCCGCCGCCGAGCGCACGGCCCACGATGTCGGTGTACACGGGGAAGAACGACACGACGAAGGCCGCCGCCCACACCCCCAGCAGCGCGACCTCCCGGATCGTGAAGGGGCCGACGCCGTACTGTGGAGGCTCTGTCGACGTCTGGGTGGCATCGGTCGGCCCTGGGTCGCTCAGCCCTGGGTCGATCGGATCTGCGTCGATCGGTCCTGGGTCGCTCGGCTGTGCGAACTGGTCGTCTGTCACGTCATACCTTCCGTCGGGGGAAACGCCCGGAGGCGCGAAGCGGATTCGGGTCCCGATACTACTCGTCGGCTCTCAACCCAGACAGCTCGGCCCGAGCAGGCCCTTGAGCTCGCCGTACAGGTCCGCGGTGACCGTCACCGGCAGCGGCACCTCGAAGACCTTGGCCATGCCGCCGCCCGACCGCCCGGGCAGCAGGCGCAGAGCCACCTCCGTGGACCCGGCGTGGCGGTTGAGCACCTCGGCCAGCTCGCCCACCACCGCCTCGGTCGCGCGATGCTCCGGCAGGACCAGCATCAGCGGGCCCCCGGCATCCATCGTCCCCAGATCCGGCGCGAACGCCGATTGCGCGTGCAGATTGAGCCCGTCGTCGCGGCGCGACACGCGACCGCGCACGACGAGGATCGCGTCGGACTGCAGCAGCGGCTGGAACTCGGTGTACGTCTTGCCCATGAACATGACCGTCACCTCGCCGCTGAAGTCCTCCACCGTGACCATGCTGTACGGGTTGCCGCTCTGCTTGGCGACGCGGTGGCTCACGCTGGTGAGCAGCCCGGCGACGGTGACCTGCTCGCCGTCCTGCACGTCCTCATCGGCGAGCAGGTCGTGGATCGAAGTGGTCGCGTGCTTGGCGAGCGGCACCTCGAGGCCGGCGAGCGGGTGGTCGGACACGTAGAGCCCGAGCATCTCGCGCTCGAAGGCGAGCTTGTCCTTCTTGGTGAACTCGGGCCTGTCGGGCACCTTCGTCGCCGTCTGCGGCTCGTCTTCGCCCCACAGGCTGTCGAAGTCGAAGCCCACCTCGCCGTTGGCCTCGCGGCGTTTGTCGAGCACCGCCTGCTCTGCGGCGTCCTCGTGGATCTCCAGGAGGGCGCGGCGTGTCGAGCCCAGCGAGTCGAAGGCGCCCGCCTTGATGAGCGACTCGATGGTGCGCTTGTTCGCGACATGCACGGGCACCTTGGCGAGGAAGTCGTGGAACGACGTGAAGGGCGCGTCCTGGCGGGCCGCGACGATCGCGTCGACCACGTTGGCGCCGACGTTGCGCACCGCGCCCAGCCCGAAGCGGATGTCCTCGCCGACGGCCGCGAAGTAGCGTCCGGACTCGCCGACATCCGGCGGGAGCACCTTGATGCCCATGCGGCGGCACTCGTTGAGGTAGACGGCGAGCTTGTCCTTGGAGTCGCCGACGCTCGTCAGCAGCGCGGCCATGTACTCCGCCGGGTAGTGCGCCTTCAGGTACGCCGTCCAGTACGAGATGAGCCCGTACGCGGCCGTGTGGGCCTTGTTGAACGCGTAGTCCGAGAACGGCACGAGCACGCTCCACAGCGTGTTGATCGCGGCATCCGAGTAACCGTTCGCCCGCATCCCCTCGGAGAAGGGGACGAACTCCTTGTCGAGGATCTCCTTCTTCTTCTTGCCCATCGCGCGCCGCAGCAGATCGGCCTGTCCGAGCGTGTAGCCGGCGAGCTTCTGCGCGACAGCCATGACCTGCTCCTGGTAGACGATCAGGCCGTAGGTGGTCTCCAGGATGTCGGCGAGCGGCTCGGCGAGCTCGGCGTGGATCGGGTCGATCGCCTGCCGGCCGTTCTTGCGCAGTGCGTAGTTCGTGTGCGAGTCGACGCCCATCGGCCCCGGTCGGTACAGTGCGAGCACCGCCGAGATGTCCTCGAAGTTGTCGGGCTTGAGCAGCCGCAGCAGCGACCGCATCGGCCCGCCGTCGAGCTGGAAGACGCCGAGCGTATCGCCCCGCGCCAGCAGGTCGTAGGAGGCCTGGTCGTCGAGGGTGAGGCCTTCGAGGACGAGCTGCTCCCCGCGGTTGGCCGAGATGTTGTCGAGCGCGTCGTCGATGATGGTGAGGTTGCGCAGCCCCAGGAAGTCCATCTTGATCAGCCCGAGGGCCTCGCAGGCGGGGTAGTCGAACTGGGTGACGATCTGGCCGTCCTGCTCGCGCTTCATGATCGGGACGATGTCGATGAGCGGCTCACTCGACATGATGACGCCGGCAGCGTGCACGCCCCACTGCCGCTTCAGGTTCTCGATGCCGACGGCGGTGTCGAAGACGGTCTTGGCCTCCGGGTCGGTCTCGATGAGGGTGCGGAACTCGGCCGCCTCCTTGTAGCGCTCGTGCGTCTGGTCGAACATGCCCTCCAGCGGCATGTCCTTGCCCATCACCGACGGCGGCATGGCCTTGGTGAGCCGCTCGCCCATGCTGAACGGGAAGCCGAGGACCCGGCCGGCGTCCTTCAGCGCCTGCTTGGCCTTGATCGTGCCGTAGGTGACGATCTGCGCGACCCGCTCGTCGCCGTACTTCTCGGTGACGTACTGGATCACCTCGCCGCGGCGCCGGTCGTCGAAGTCGACGTCGAAGTCGGGCATCGAGACCCGCTCGGGGTTGAGGAAGCGCTCGAAGATGAGCCCGTGCTGCAGCGGGTCCAGGTCGGTGATCTTCATGGCGTACGCCGCCATCGACCCGGCGCCCGAGCCGCGGCCGGGGCCCACGCGGATGCCGCGGTCCTTGGCCCAGTTGATGAAGTCGGCGACCACGAGGAAGTAGCCGGGGAATCCCATCTGCACGATGACGCCGCACTCGTACTCGGCCTGCCGGCGCACCTCGTCGGGGATGCCGCCGGGGTAGCGCTCGTGCAGGCCCTTCTCGACCTCCTTGACGAACCAGGACTCCTCGGTCTCGCCCTCGGGCACAGGGAAGTGCGGCATGTAGTTCGCACTCGTGTCGAACTCGACCTCGCAGCGCTCGGCGATCAGCAGGGTGCTGTCGCAGGCTTCGGGGTGATCACGGAAGACCTGCCGCATCTCGGCAGGGCTCTTGATGTAGTAGCCGTCTCCGTCGAACTTGAACCGCTTCGGGTCGTCCAGCGTCGAGCCGGACTGCACGCACAGCAGCGCCGCGTGACTGGTCGCGTCGTGCTGGTGCGTGTAGTGCGAGTCGTTGGTGGCGACCAGCGGGATGTCCAGGTCCTTCGAGATCTTCAGCAGATCCGGGATCACGCGCCGCTCGATCTCCAGCCCGTGCTGCATGATCTCGCAGAAGTAGCTGTCCTTGCCGAAGATGTCCTGGAATTCGGCTGCGGCGGCCCGCGCCGCGTCGTACTGGCCGAGCCGCAGGCGCGTCTGGACCTCGCCCGAGGGGCAGCCGGTCGTGGCGATGAGTCCCGCGCTGTACCGCTGCAGCAGCTCGCGGTCCATCCGCGGCTTGAAGTAGAAGCCCTCCGTGCTGGACAGGCTCGACAGGCGGAACAGGTTGTGCATCCCCGCGGTGTCCTCCGCGAGCAGCGTCATGTGGGTGTAGGCGCCCGAGCCCGACACATCGTCGTCGCTCTGCTCCGGCGAGCCCCAGCGCACCCGCGCCTTGTCGGAGCGATGCGTTCCGGGGGTGACATACGCCTCGATGCCGATGATCGGCTTGATATCGCGCGCCTTGGCGGCCTTGTAGAACTCGAAGGCGCCGAACGTGTTCCCGTGGTCGGTGATGGCGATCGCCGGCATCCCGTGCCTGGCCGCCTCCTCGACCATCGACCCGAGCCGGGCCGCCCCGTCGAGCATCGAGTACTCGCTGTGCACGTGCAGATGGACGAAGGAATCGGATGCCACGCCCTCCACTCTATGGACGCCCTCCGACCCCGCCGGCCCGGCGCGGGCGGTTCAGCCGAACCCGCCTGACCTTCGACCTGAACTCGAAGGTTCGGCGCTCACGCTCGCTCCGGCTCCGGAGCGTCGCCCACCGGGCGGGAGTCCTCTCGGCGCGCACTCCCCCACCGACGAAGATTGCACGTATGACATCCGACGCCCGGCCGCACACGATGCGACCGCCCACGGTGCTGTCCGTCTTCTGGATCGTCGCGGGCGTCGCCGGCGGCGTCGTGGCGTTCCTGCTGTACCTCGAGTACATCGGCCAGCTCACCGGCGCCGACCCCATCATCACCTGCTCGTGGAGCGTCCTGGTCACCTGCGGCCCGAACCTGCTGTCGCCGGCGGGCAACCTGCTCGGGTTCACCAACGCGATCCTGGGCATCGTGCTGTTCTGCGGCCCGGTCTACGCGGGGGTGAGTGCGCTGGCGGCCCCGGGCGGCCTGCGGCCCTGGTACTGGCGCGTCTACGGCATCTTCGTCCTGGGCGGGTTCCTGCTGGTGCACCTGTTCGCGTGGCGCAGCGTCTTCGAGTTCGGCTCGCTGTGCCCGTGGTGCATGGTCGTGTGGCTGATGACCATCCCGCTGTTCTGGTTCACCCTCGGCTGGCAGCTGCGCGACGGCGTCTGGGGCGCCGGCGCGCGCCGCGCGGGCGCGGTGCTGCTGACCTGGGCACCGCTTCTGGCCGTCCTCGACTACGCGCTCATCGCCGTTGCGGCTCAGGTGCGGCTGGACGTGCTCGGCTCGCTGTTCTGACAGCCGACGGACGTGGGTCAGGTGGACTGCAGCACCTCGAGGGCGTGGGCGAGGTCTGCGGGGTATTCCGAGGTGAATGTCACGCGCTCGCCGGTGGCGGGGTGGTCGAACGACAGCTCGCGCGCGTGCAGCCACTGCCGGGTCAGTCCCAGCCGCTCCGACAGGGTGGGGTCGGCTCCGTAGAGGGGATCTCCGGCGCAGGGATGCCGGTGTGCGGCCATGTGCACGCGGATCTGGTGGGTGCGGCCCGTCTCCAGCCGGATCTCCAGGAGCGACGCGCGCGGAAACGCCTCCAGCGTCCGGTAGTGGGTGATCGAGTCCTTGCCCTGCGGGACGACGGCGAACTTCCACGAGTGCGAGGGATGCCGGCCGATCGGTGCGTCGATGGTCCCGGCGAGGGGATCGGGATGCCCCTGGACCACCGTGTGGTAGATCTTGTCGACCTCGCGCTGTGTGAACGCGCTCTTGAGCGCCGTGTAGGCGCGCTCGGACTTGGCCACCACCATGAGGCCGCTGGTGCCCACGTCGAGCCGGTGCACGATGCCCTGCCGCTCGGCGGCGCCACTGGTCGCCGTGCGGATGCCGGCCGCCGCGAGAGCCCCCGGCACGGTGGGGCCCTCCCACCCGACCGACGGGTGCGCGGCGACCCCGGCGGGCTTGTCGACAACGACGATGTCGTCGTCCTGGTGGACGATGCCCAGATCCGGGACTGCCAGGGGAACCACCTCGGGTCCGCGTCTGTCCTCCCACGTCACCTCGAGCCACGATCCCGCGCGGAGGCGGTCGGACTTGGACGCCGGGCGCCCGTCGAGGAGGACTCCCCCGGCGTCGGTCACGTCCGCGGCGAACGTCCGCGAGAATCCGAGCATCCGGGCGAGCGCCGCATCCACGCGGGTGCCCTCCAGCGCGTCCGGGACCGGGAGGCTCCGGGTGGGCATGTCAGCGGTCTTCGTCCGCGTCGGGCGCGGCCATCGCCCCGGTCTCGGCGTGCTTGCGATCGCGGGTCCCGTCCATGTGCAGGCCCACGAGCACGAGCAGGGCGACCGCGATCATGCAGCACACGATGAAGATGTCGGCGATGTTGTAGATCGCCGGCATCATCCACGGGGTGGAGATGAAGTCGACGACGTGGCCCATGGCGAAGCCGGGCGCGCGGAACAGGCGATCGCCGAGGTTGCCCAGCACCCCGCCCAGCAGCAGGCCGAGCGTGACGGCCCACACGCGCGAGCGCACGCGGGTGATCAGCAGCCAGCCGATGGCCACCGCGACGGCCGCCAGCGCGATCGTGAAGACCCAGGTGATCCCCTCTCCCAGCGAGAAGGCGGCGCCGGAGTTGCGGACGTAGTAGAAGATCAGGAAGTCGCCGAGGATCGGCACCGGCGTCTCATACGGGAGCGTCCGGATGACGGCGAGTTTGGACAGCTGATCGGCGGCCAGCACGAGCACCGCGAGGGTCGCGGCGATCGTGCCGGCCGCCGCTGCACGCAGTGCGGGCCGGTCTGTCAAGGGCGCGGTCTAGAGGCCGATGGCCGACACGGGGGTCGGACCGGACGGCGCGGCCTTCGCGTCGAGGTCGCGCAGCTGGCCTTCGATGTAGCCGCGCAGCTGCTGCCGGTAGTCCCGCTCGAAGGTGCGCAGCTCCGTGATGCGGCTCTCGAGGTTGGAGCGCTCCTGATCCAGGCGGGCGATCTCCTCTCGGCCCTTGGCCTCCGCCTCGGAGACGATCGATGAGGCCTGGGACTGCGCGTCGGCGATGAGCTTGTCGCGCTGCGCCATGCCCTCGGCGACGTGCTCGTCGTGGAGGCGCTGGGCGAGTTCGATGATGCCCGCGCTGGCGGCTGCGGGAGGCGCGCCCGCGGCGTCTGCGACGGGTGCCGATTCGGCTGCCGGGACCGGAGTCTCCGCTGTCTCGGTCGGAGCCACGGCGGCCGCGACCGGCGCGGCAGGGGCCCCTCCGGATTCGTAGCCGGCGAGCTTCGCCTTCAGCTCCTCGTTCTCGGCGATGGTCTTGCGCCACTCGACGACGATCTCGTCAAGGAAGTCGTCGACCTCGTCCGGGTCGAATCCCTCCTTGAACCGCACGTGCTGGAATTGCTTGGTGACGACGTCATCGGGCGTGAGTGCCATTGTCATTCCTCTTTCGGGGGGTCACTGCGTGATCGATGTCGGCGGCGCACCCAGCGAGCGGGCACGTCATCATGCCAGCATAGCCGCGGGTCGGCGGGCCTGTCGAAGGGGCTCCCCGCTGCGCGCCCTCAGCCGGCGAGCACGCGTGTGACGCTGAGCAGGATGAAGCACGCCAGCATCACGATCGCGAACGCGAAGTCGATCGCGAAGCCACCCACCCGCAGCGGCGGGATGAACCGCCGCAGAAACCTGATCGGAGGATCGGTGAGCGTATAGACGACCTCTGCGACCACCAGCATCGCGCCGCGCGGCCGCCACTCGCGGTTGAACAGCGGGATGTAGTCCATGATCAGCCGTGCGAGCAGCACGACGATGTAGAGGAGGATGAGCGTGTTGAGGATCGCGGCGACGACGCGCAGCACGTCCACGCCGTGCTACGACTGCGCGAAAGCGGGCTCGGCCTCGCCCTGCGCGATCGACCCGTCGCCGGAGACGGCGATGTTCTCGGGCGACAGCAGGAACACCTTGCTGGTGACCCGCTCGATCCGCCCGTAGAGGCCCAGCGACAGCCCGCTCGCGAAGTCGATCAGCCGGCGCGCGTCCGCATCGCTCATCTGCGAGAGGTTGATGATCACCGGAATCCCCTCGCGGAAGTTCTCCGCGATGACCTGGGCGTCGCGATACTGCTTCGGGTGCACCGTGAGGATCTCGCTCAGCGGACCGGCGGCTGGCTGCCGCACGACGGCGGGCCGCCGCAGCGGCGTCACGGGGGCGGGCTTGGCCTCCGTCTCCTGCTGCCTGGTGCTGCGCGGGTGCTGCACCTCCTCGTAGGTCTCCTCCTCGTCGGCGAGGCCCAGATAGACCATGGTCTTCTTCAGCGGGTTCGACATCGCATCCTCCGTATCGCTGTCTGTTCCGAGGTTAACCGCCCGCGGGGCGCGGGCCCGTGATTGCCGTGCCGATCCGCAGGTGTGTCGCACCCGCGGCGATCGCCTCGGCGAAGTCCGCGGTCATCCCCGCGGACATCCAGCCGGCGGCGGGCGCGAGCGCACGCACGGTGTCGGCGCTGGCCCGCAGGCGCGCGAAGGCCGGTGCAGGAGGCTCGTCGAGCGGCGCGACGCCCATGACGCCGCGCAGGCGCAGGCTCGGCAGGCCCAGCACGTGCGCGGCGAGGGCCTCGACACCGTCCGGTCCGACTCCGCCGCGACCGGCATCATCGGTGAGGTTCACCTGGATGAGCACGTCGAGCACCGGGTCGTCGGGGCCCGCGGCCGCATCGAGGGCATCGGCGAGGCGATCGCGGTCGACCGAGTGCACCGTGAGCGGGACGAGGGATGCCGCTCCCCGCAGCGCCCGGGCCTTGTTCCGCTGCGCCTGACCGATGAAGTGCCAGCGCAGCCCCGGCAGCGCGCCGACGGCATCGATCTTCGCGGTCAGCTCCTGCTGCCGGTTCTCGCCGATGTCGCGCACGCCGAGCTCATGCAGGGCGTGCACGAGCTCGGGCGGATGGAACTTCGTGACGACGATGCGCGTCAGCTCGCCCGGATCGCGACCGGCGGCCCGGGCGGCGTCGGCGATCGCGGCGTCGACGCCGGCCAGCCGCGAGGACAGATCATCCATTTGCCGGTGGCGGACTATTTCAGGAAGTCGGGGATGTCGAGGTCGTCGTCGCCGAACGGCGAGTCGATCCCCGCCGGCTCGGAGATCGCCGCCACCGACACCGTCTCGCGCTCCGGCACCGCCTCGAGCTCTGCCGCCGCGTCCTCGGCCGTCACCGCGGGGACGGCGGGAGCGTGCCGCTGTGCGGTGACCGGGTCGAGGCGCAGCTGCGGCTCGCCGCCGTCGAATCCCGCCGCGATGACGGTGACCCGCACCTCGTCGCCGAGGGTGTCGTCGATGACCGTGCCGAAGATGATGTTCGCCTCCGGGTGCGCGGCCTCCTTGACGAGCTGGGCCGCGTCGTTGATCTCGAAGATGCCGAGGTTCGATCCGCCCTGGATCGACAGCAGCACGCCGTGCGCCCCCTCGATGGATGCCTCCAGCAGAGGCGATTCGACGGCGAGCTCGGCGGCCTTGATCGCCCGGTCGGCGCCGCGCGCCGAGCCGATGCCCATGAGCGCAGAGCCTGCGCCCTGCATGACCGACTTGACGTCCGCGAAGTCGAGGTTGATGAGTCCCGGCGTGGTGATGAGGTCGGTGATGCCCTGCACGCCGGCCAGCAGCACCTGGTCGGCGGTGGCGAAGGCCTCGATCATCGAGATGCCGCGGTCGCTGATCTCCAGCAGACGGTCGTTCGGCACCACGATGAGGGTGTCGACCTCTTCCTTCAGCTTCGCGACCCCGGTCTCGGCCTGCTGCTGCCGGCGGCGGCCCTCGAACGAGAATGGCTTGGTCACCACGCCGATGGTCAGCGCACCGATCGACTTGGCGATCTTCGCGACGACCGGCGCGCCGCCGGTGCCCGTTCCGCCGCCCTCTCCGGCGGTGACGAAGACCATGTCGGCCCCGCGCAGGGCCTCTTCGATCTCCTCCGCGTGATCCTCGGTGGCGCGCCGCCCGACCTCGGGGTCGGCACCGGCGCCGAGGCCGCGCGTGAGCTCACGGCCGACGTCGAGCTTGACGTCGGCGTCGCTCATCAGCAGCGCCTGGGCATCGGTGTTGACGGCGATGAACTCGACCCCGCGCAGGCCGAGCTCGATCATGCGGTTCACGGCGTTGACGCCGCCGCCGCCCACGCCGACCACCTTGATGACGGCGAGGTAGTTCTGGTTCTGGCTCATGCCGGCCTCCGTGCCCCTTGTTCGAGAACCTTCAACCTCTACGATAAGGTTAAAGAATTGCCCGGTATGCATTTCCTGATTCAGACGGTATGCGCAGGCCGTGGCTGCGACGGCACCGGCATGGGCGTGTCGCGACATCCGCCCCGCCTCAGCCGACGACGACCGCCTCGGGCGACGACACGTCGTACAGATCGACCTGGTCCGGCGGCTGGCTCGCCATCAGCTTCTCGAGGACGACGGCCTTCTTCGATGAGTCGTCCGCCCCGCCCCAGACGATCGTCGTCCGCGTCTCGCCGAGGGTGAGCGTCACGTCGTCGGGGCTGGTCGCGCGCACGGCCGTGACCTGCGGGCGCAGGGCGTCCGGAAGCGCGCGCATCACCAGCCCCACGGCCTCGAAGGCGGGCGTCTGCGTTCCCCCGCGCACGTCGATCACCGGCTGGCCGTCAGGCCGCTTCTGGGTCGTCGAGAGGGCCACCCCCGCAGCGTCGACGAGCGTGTACCCCGCGGCGGATTCGATCACCCCGACCGGCGTGCGCTCCACGATCCGCAGCACGAGCCCGTGCGGCGGCCGGGCCTCCAGGCTGTAGGTCTCGATGAGGGGGAAGCGCACCAGCGCCTCCTTGACCGCGCTGTCGTCCACCAGCGGCAGCGGCCTGCCGACCTGGTCGGCCAGAGCAGCCTCCACCTCGGCCACGTCCAGGGTCTGGGCGCCCACGACGGTGATGCGCTCCACGGCGAACAGCGGGCTGTACGCGGCGCCGAGCGTTCCGAGCACGAGCACGGCCAGCGACGCGGCCACGCCGATCCAGATCGCGCGGCGTCTGCGCGAGCGCACCGTGAACCGCCGCACCTCGGCCCGCAGCGCGCGCCGGCGGGCGCGTGCGGCGCTCCACACATCGCGCAGACGGACCGGCGCGGCATCCCGCTCTGTCCGCCCACCCGCATCTGACCCGACCGGCTCGACCGGGGACGGCGCCGCCTCCCGCGCGACCGGCGGCTCCTCTGGCTGCTTCGGCGGGGGCGACGCCGGAGCAGGCGGCTCGCGGGTCGCCGACGACTCCCGGGCGGGAGGCGTCGGCAGAGGGGTGGGCCGCCGCATCCGCTACCGCTCCTCGTCGACGGCCAGGGCGTCGAGCAGCTGCGGGACGAGCAGATTGACGTTGCCGCAGCCCAGGGTGATGACGAAGTCGCCGGAGCGCGCGATCGACGCCGTGTAATCGGCCGCCTCCTGCCAATCCGCGATGAACCGCACGCGCGACGGATCGCGGAAGGCCTCGCTCACGAGTGCGCCGGTCACCCCTTCGACGGGGTCTTCGCGGGCGCCGTACACGTCCAGCACGACGGTCTCGTCGGCGAGCTGCTCCAGCACCTGGGCGAACCACGGCGACATCACCGCGGTCCGCGAGTAGGTGTGCGGCTGATGCACGGCGATGAGCCGCCCGGCGCCGGCGACCGAGCGCGCGCCCTGCAGGGCCGCGGCGACCTCCGCGGGGTGGTGTGCATAGTCGTCGTACACGCTCACGCCGCGCTGCACGCCGTGCAGCTCGAACCGGCGCGCGGTGCCCGCGAACGGCTCGACGGCCCGCACCGCGGGCTCGAAGTCGTGACCGAGGGCGATCAGGGCCGCCACCGCGCCGGCCGCGTTGACCGCGTTGTGGGTGCCGGGCACCGCGAGCCGGGCGCGCACCGACTCGCCGCGGTGGGTGAGCCGGAAGGAGACCGGTCCGTCCGAGACGATCTCGTCGAGGCGGACGTCGGCGCCGGCGTCAGTGCCGAAGGTGAGGATCGCGGAATGCGTGAGCCGCTCGCGGGTGCGACGGGCACCGGGATCGTCGGCCGAGATGACGACGGCTTCGCGGGCCTCGTTCGCGAAGCGCGCGAACGCGTCGTAGAAGTCGTCGTCGCTGCCGTAGAAGTCCACGTGGTCGGGATCGACGTTGGTCACCAGCGCGACGGAGGTGTCGTAGAGCAGGAACGTGCCGTCGGACTCGTCGGCCTCGATGACGAACAGCTCGTCGGCTCCGCTGTCGCTGGAGGCTCCGAGCTCGGCGATCACGCCGCCGTTGACGAAGGCCGGGTCGGCGCCCAGGCGGCGCAGCGCGGTCACGATCATGCCCGTGGAGGTCGTCTTGCCGTGCGCGCCGGCCACCGAGACGAGGCGCCGGCCGCCGATGAGCCAGTGCAGCGCCTGCGAGCGGTGGATCACGTGCAGCCCGCGCTGCTTTGCGAGCACGAACTCCGGGTTGTCCGGCCAGATCGCGCCGGTGTGCACGACCGTGTCGGCGTCGCCGAGGTTCGCCGCGTCGTGCCCGACGTGCACCGTGGCCCCCAGCTGCTCGAGCTCGCGCAGGCCGGGGCTGTCGGCGCGGTCCGAGCCGGAGACGCGGATGCCGCGCTTGAGGAACATGCGCGCCAGCCCCGACATCCCCGATCCGCCGATGCCGATGAAGTGCGCGGAGTGGATCTGGTCGGGAATGGGAAGACTGAGGTCGGGTCGGATCATGGCCCGTCAATCCTAAGTTGGCCCGGGGATGCCGGGGCTCCGGCGCGCTGGGCTGGCCCTGTGCGTTCGCCGAGCGCGCCCAGCGCGCCGAGCGCGCCGCGAACGGGCGCGACAAGACAGCCACCGCTCCTCGGGCTTTGATGCCGCAGGTGAATCAAAGACCGAGGCCCGGAATGGCGGTCAGCGCCCGCTCCCCGGTCTTTGATGCCGCAGATGAATCAAAGACCGAGGCCCGGAATGGCGGTCATCGCCCGAGGGCCTCGTCGATGAGCGCGAGCACGTTCCCGGTGCCGCGCAGCGTGCCGACCGCGGCGGCGGCGCGATGCATCCGGTCGCGGCGCTTCTCGTTCTGCAGCAGCGGGATCACCTCGCTGCGCACCCGGTCGCCGGTGAACTCGGCGTCCGGGATCAGCACCGCGGCGCCGGCGGCGACCGCCGCGGCCGCGTTGCGCGCCTGCTCGCCGTTGCCCACGGTGTACGGCACGAAGACGGCCGGGATGCCGAGCGCCTCGATCTCGCTGACGGTCGCCGCGCCGGCGCGCGAGACGATGACGTCGGCGAGGGCGTAGGCGAGGTCCATGCGGTCTTCGTACCGCGGCGTCACGTGACCGGGCTCGGTGGCCTCGAGCCCCTCGCGCTGCTCGCCGGTCAGGTGCACGAGCTGCCAGCCGGCGGCGAGCACGTCGCGGTGCGCGTCTGAGAACGCGTCGTTGAGGCGCTGGGCCCCGAGCGAGCCGCCGAAGACGAGCAGTGTGGGCGTGTCGGGGTCCAGGCTGTAGCGCGCGGCCGCCTCGGCGCGCGCGGCGGCCCGATCGAGCTCGACGAGCTCGCGGCGCAGCGGCATTCCGACGACCCGGGCGCCCTTCAGCGGGGTGCCGGCGAAGGCGACACCCACCGCCGCGGCCGAGCGTGCTCCGAGGCGGTTGGCCAGGCCCGGCAGCGCGTTGGCCTCGTGGATCACCACCGGGACACGCTCCCGCCGCGCGGCGACGTACGCGGGCGCGGACGCGTAGCCGCCGAAACCGACCACGACGTCGACGCGGCGCGCGGTGATGTGGTCGCGCACCTGGCGGATCGCGCGGCGGAAGCGGTTCGGGAAGCGCACGGCGTCGCCGTTCGGGCGGCGCGGGAAGGGCACCTTGTCCACGAGCAGCAGCTCGTAGCCGCGCTCGGGAACCAGCCGGGCCTCCAGCCCCTCCTGCGTTCCCAGCACCAGCACCTCGGCGTCGGGCTCGCGGGCGCGCAGCGCATCGGCGACCGCCAGCAGGGGGTTGACGTGCCCGGCGGTGCCGCCGCCGGCGAGCAGATAGGTGGTGGCCACCCCGTGACCCTACCGGGCGGCGCCCGGATGCTGCCTGGCAGGCCCCGTCCCCTGCCTGGCAGGCCCCGTCCGCGGCCTGGCAGGAAGAGTGCGTGCGAATGCCAGCAGCACGCCGGACGCGAGCAGCACCGACAGCAGCGACGTGCCGCCCTGCGACATGAACGGCAGCGGCACTCCCAGCACCGGGAACACCCGCAGCACGACGCCCACGTTGATCAGGGCCTGGCCGACGATCCACACCGTGATGGCGCCGGAGACGATGCGCACGAACGGGTCGTCGGTCTTGCGGATGATGTGGAACGCGCCGACGGCGAACAGGGCGAACAGGGCGAGCACGACGGCGCAGCCGATGAGCCCGAGCTCCTCCCCCACGATCGCGAAGATGTAGTCGTTGGCCGCGGCCGGAAGCCAGTCGTACTTCTCTTTCGAGTTGCCCAGTCCCAGGCCGAACACGCCGCCGTTGGCCAGGCCCCAGATGCCGTGCAGCGGCTGGTAGCAGCTGAACTCGTAGTCATCGAGGCAGTTCGGGTTCAAAAAGCTCGTGATCCGTCGCATCCGGTCGGGACTGGCGATCGCGAGGGCGGCGACGGCGACCGCCGACAGCACCAGCGGGATGATGAAGATCCGCAGCTTCACCCCCGAGAAGAACAGGGCGCCCAGTGCGATCAGGAACAGGACCATCGCCGTGCCCAGGTCATGGCCGGCCATGACCGTCGCGATGACCAGGGCGACCACGGGCACCACGGGGATGAACACATGCCGCCACAGACCCAGCAGGGTCTGCTTGCGGAACAGCACGTAGCCGAGCCACAGTGCGAGGGCGAGCTTGAGGAACTCCGACGGCTGGGCGGTGACGCCGCCGATATCGATCCAGTTCCGGTTGCCGTACACCTCGTAGCCCAGTGGCGTGAACACCAGCAGCTGGAACACCAGCGCGCCGATGAGGGCGATCCACGCCATGCGCTTGAAGAATCGCACCGGCAGCCGGCTGACGATGAACATGAGGGGCAGGCCGATCAGGGCGAACACGCCCTGCTTGAGCACCCCGTCGAAGGGCTCGGGGCTCGCCGAGGTGGCGGACAGGATCATCACCAGGCCGAACCCGGTCAGCAGGGCTGCGGTGGATGCGATCAGCAGGAACTCGCTGGGCACCGGGGTCAGGATCCGCCCCAGCGACACCCGTGCGGCCAGTCCCCGCCGGCGGGGCTCAGACCCGTCGTCCCCCGGCCGGGTCGGGCGCGGAACCGTGCTGGTCACCGTTCCCCCTCCCGATCCAGTCCCGCACCGCGGCTGCGAAGCGTTCGCCCCGATCCGAGTACGACGCGAACTGGTCGAAGGACGCCGCCGCCGGCGCGAGCAGGACCACGTCGCCGTCGTCGGCCGCCTCCGCCGCCAGCGCGACGACACGGGCCATGACGTCTTCAGTCTCATCGTGGTCGACCTCGAACACAGGCACATCGGGCGCGTGTCGTCCGAACGCGGCGACCACCGCCGTGCGGTCCGCGCCGATCACGATGACCGCCTTGGCCCGCCCGCCGCGCGTCGCGATGAGATCGTCGACATCGACGCCCTTGAGCAGCCCTCCGACGATCCAGATCGCACCCGGGTAGGCGGTCAGCGACGAGGCGGCCGCGTGCGGGTTGGTCGCCTTGGAGTCGTCCACCCAGGTGACGCCGCCCGCGAGGGCGACGACCTCGATGCGATGCGGGTCGGGCCGGAACGCGCGCAGCGCGTCGCGGACCGCGGTGGCCGGCACCTCGAGGGATCGCGCCAGCGCGGCGGCGGCGAGGATGTTGGCGGCCATGTGCGGCGCCGCGAGGCCGAGCTCGTCCAGCTCGGCGACGGTGGTCAGCTCGAGTGCGGTGGTGCGGCGGTCGGCGAGGAAGGCGCGATCGACGAGGATGCCGTCCACGATCCCGAGGTCGCTCGGGCCGGGCACGCCCAGGCCGAAGCCGATCGCGCGCGCCCCTTCGACGACATCGGCATCCTCCACCATCCGCATCGTCGCGGCATCGGCCTTGTTGTACACGCACGCCACCTGAGTGCGGTCGTACACGTGCGCCTTGGCCGCTCGATACGCGTCGAAGGATCCGTGCCATTCCAGGTGATCGTCGGCGAGATTGAGGCACACGGCCGCATAGGGCGAGAGCGGCTCGGGCCCGCTCTGCAGCCCCAGGTACCAGAGCTGATGGCTCGACAGCTCGACGACGAGCACGTCGAAGCCGTCGGGGTCGCGCACAGCGTCCAGCACAGGCACCCCGATGTTGCCGCACGGCGCGGCGCGCAGCCCCCCGGCGACCATCATCGTGGCGGCCAGGCGGGTGGTCGTGGTCTTGCCGTTCGTGCCGGTCACCAGCATCCACGGCGCCGGACTGCCGTCGACGCGGACCACCTTGTCGCGCACCCGCCAGGCCAGCTCCACATCGCCCCACAGGGGCACGCCGCCGCGCTGGGCCCAGACGATGAGCGGATGCCGCGGCGAGAAGCCCGGCGAGGCGATCACCACTTCGGGGTCGAAGTCGACGAGCTCATCCGGCACGGCCTCCAGCGCGCCCTCGAACAGACGCGCTCCGATGACGGGAACCAGCTGCCGGTATTCGTCGGAGGCCTGCTCGGTGACCACCAGCACCTCGGCGCCCAGTTCGGCGAGCGTGTCGGCGACCGAGAAGCCGGTGACCGAGAGTCCGAGCACAGCGACGCGGAGCCCCGCCCAGTCCGCGTGCCAGCTGGTGAGGGTGTCGAGCCTGGTCGTCATGTGTGCGCGAGCCAATCCACATAGAACAGCCCGATGCCGGTGACCGCCAGCATCCCGGCGATGATCCACATGCGCACCACGATGGTGATCTCCGCCCAGCCCCGCATCTCCAGATGATGGTGGAACGGGCTCATCAGGAACAGCCGCTTGCCGCGGGTGAGCTTGAAGTAGAGCCGCTGCAGGATGACCGATCCGGGTCCGATGATGTACACGCCCGCCAGCAGCACGGCCAGCACCTCGGTGCGGGTCAGGATCGACAGGGCGGCGATGACGCCGCCGATCGACAGCGACCCGACATCGCCCATGAAGATCTGCGCCTTCGGCGCGTTCCACCACAGGAATCCGACGAGCGCGCCTACGAACGCCGCGGCGACGATCGCCAGGTCGAACGGGTTGGCCGTCGGGTAGCACGCGTCGCGTGTCGCCGGGTCGAGGAACACGTTCGCGCACGACTGGTTGAACTGCCAGAACGCGACCAGGCTGTACGCGCCGACGACGAACACGCCGCACCCCGCGGCCAGGCCGTCCAGGCCGTCGGTGACGTTCGTGCTGTTCGACCACGCGACGCCGATGAACGAGACCCAGGTCAGGTACAGCAGCCAGCCGAGGATCGGGCCCAGCACGAAGAAGTACAGCCACGGCACGTCGCGCACGATCGAGATGTACGCCGAGGCGGGGGTGGCTCCGTTCGAGGTGGGGAGGAGGAGGGCGAGGATGCCGAAGGGCACCGTGACGATGACCTGGCCGATGACTTTGCGCCAGCCGCTCAGGCCCAGGCTGCGCTGGCGACGGACCTTCATGAAGTCGTCGATGAATCCGACCAGGCCCAGGCCGACCATCATCCACAGGACCAGCAGACCCGAGACGGTGGGCGGATTGGCGCCGACGAAGCTGCCGACGAAGTAGCCGACGACGGTGCCGGTGATGAAGATCGTGCCGCCCATGGTGGGGGTTCCGCGTTTGGCGCCGTGACTGGGGTTCTGGATCGCCTCGGGCGTACGGATGACCTGGCCCCAGCCCCACCTGCGGAACAGGCGGACGAACACGGGCGTCAGGAACAGCGTGAACGCGAGGGAGATCGCCGCCGCTGTCAGGAGAGATCTCACGAGAAGAATCCTCCCAGACGATCGCCGAGCGTGCGCAGGCCCGCGGCGTTGGACGACTTGACGATCACCCGGTCGCCCGCGCGCAGCTCGCCGACGAGGTAGTCGTACGCCTCGTCGGCGGTCTCGAAGTAGACCGCCTCGCTGCTCCAGGACCCCTCCGCCACCGCGGCGAGATAGATCCTGCGTGCGTCCTCGCCGACCACGACGATCCGCTGGATGCGCAGGCGCACCGCAAGCTCGCCGACGCGATCGTGCTCCTCGCCGGCGAACTCGCCCAGTTCGCTCATCGCGCCGAGGACGGCGACGGTGCGCTCATCCGGCCCGGTGATCTGCGCGAGGGTGCGCAGGGCCGCCGCCACCGAGTCCGGGCTGGCGTTGTAGGCGTCGTTGATGATCCGCACCGAGTCCGAGCCCATCGGCTGCATGCGCCAGCGCTCGGCGATCTCCACGGTCTCCAGTCGAGCGATCGCGTCGTCGAGGGAGACGCCCAGCGCGGTGGTCGCAGCGATCGCCGCCAGCGCGTTGCCGACGTGGTGGGCGCCGATCACCTGCAGCCGCAGCGGCCGGGTCACGCCGTCGGCGGTGACCGAGAAGGTCGTGCCGGCGGCGCTGGCCTCGACATCCTCCGCGCGCACGTCGGCTGTGGGCCCCTGGCCGAACCACCGCACGGCGGCGCGCCGGTCGTCGGCGATCGGCGCCATCGCCGCCACCCGCGGATCGTCCGCGTTGAGCACGGCGACGCCGCCCGGGCGGATGTGCTCGATCAGCTCGGCCTTGGCCGCGGCGATCGCCTCCAGGCCCCCTTCTCCGCCGGCGTGGGCCTTGCCCACCATCAGCACGACGCCGACGTCGGGCTCGATGAGCGCGGCCAGTCCCCCGACCACGCCCTCCAAGGAGGTGAACTCGCCCTGCCCGCGGGCGCTGAGCTCGCTGACGAGGTAGCGCGTGTCGTAGGTGACTCGCAGCATCGTCAGCGGTGCGCCCACCTCGTTGTTGAGCGATGCCCTCGGGGCGACGGTGTCGCCCTCGTCTGCGAGGATGCGGGCGACGAGGTTCTTGGTGGTCGTCTTGCCGTTGGACCCGGTGATCGCCACGACGCGCAGGTCGCCGTGCTCGCGGACCCGCTCGACGACGGCACGCGCGAGGTCTGCCAGCGCGTCCAGCACATCGTCCACGATGATCTGCGGCACGTCGGCGTCCACGACGTGCTCG
>DASSYC010000097.1:0-27321 GCA_035703465.1 Microbacterium sp.
GAGGATGTCTCGGTGACCTTCGAGCGCGGCCGTCCGGTGGCCCTCAACGACCGCGACTTCGACGACCCGGTCGAGCTGGTGCTCGAGGCCAACCGCATCGGCGGCCGGCACGGCCTGGGCATGAGCGACCAGATCGAGAACCGCATCATCGAGGCAAAGTCGCGCGGCATCTACGAGGCGCCGGGCATGGCGCTGCTGTTCATCGCGTACGAGCGGCTGGTCAGCGCCATCCTCAATGAGGACACGCTGGCCACCTACCACGAGCAGGGCCGGCGGCTCGGGCGCCTCATGTACGAGGGGCGCTGGCTGGAGCCGCAGTCGCTGATGCTGCGCGAGTCGATCCAGAAGTGGGTGGGCTCGGCGATCTCGGGCACCGTGACGCTGCGCCTGCGCCGCGGCGACGACTACACCATCCTCGACACCACCGGCGCCGGGCTGTCGTACGCGGCCGAGAAGCTGTCGATGGAGCGCGTCGGCGACGCGGCCTTCGGCCCCACCGACCGCATCGGCCAGCTCACCATGCGCAACCTCGACATCGCCGATTCGCGCACGCGCCTGGAGCACTACGCGGGCCTGGGACTCATCGGCGGAGCCACGGGAGACCTCGTCGGGCGGCTCGAGAGGGGCGAGGCGGACGAGATCACCGAGCACGTCGAGAAGACCTCGGCCGAGGGCGAGGAGCTTGCCGAGGCGGTCGACGAGGCATCCGAGTCCGCATCGTTCGACTTCGGTGCCGACTGACGCATCCCGAACGTCGTTCGGCATCTGCCGCAGCCACGGGTTACGATGCCGAGAACGAACTCGCGCGACCCGAGCGCGCTGCTCTTCGTTGCGCCCCGACGAATCGAAAGTGCTTCAATGACGACGACCCAGACATCGCCGGTCGATGTCTTCTTCGAAGACCCGCCCCGCAAGCGCTCGGTCGGCCGCATCATCGGCATCAGTGTGTTCAGCCTCCTCGCCGGGATCGTGGTCATCGCCCTGATCGCCGCCGGGTTCCTCGCATGGACGGTGCAGCGCTCGTTTCCGCAGCTCGACGGCACCATCGGAGTCGACGGCCTGACCAACAAGGTCGAGGTGCAGCGCGATGCGCAGGGCGTCGCGACGATCACCGCCAACACCTCCCGCGACCTGTTCTTGGCGCAGGGCTACGTTCACGCCCAGGATCGCTTCTGGGAGATGGACTTCCGCCGGCACGTGACCAGCGGGCGCCTCTCCGAGCTGTTCGGCGCCTCGCAGCTCGACACCGACCGGTTCCTGCGCACGCTGGGCTGGCGCGCCGTCGCCGAGCAGGAGGTGGAGCTGCTCGACGACACCGTGCGCGGCTACTACGAGGCGTACGCCGAAGGCGTGAACGCCTGGCTCGCCGATCACCAGGGCGCCGAGGCATCCCTCGAGTACGCCGTCCTGGGTCTGCAGAACCCGGACTACGAGATCGAGCCGTGGACCGTGGCCGACTCGCTCGCCTGGCTGAAGGCGATGGCCTGGGACCTGCGCGAGAACCTCGACTCCGAGACCGAGCGCGCTCTGCTGGCACAGGAGCACACCCCTGAGCAGATCGCCGAGCTGTTTCCGCAGTATCCGTTCGACCGCAACCCCACGATCGTGCCGGTGCCCAAGAGCGCGCAGACGGCGAGCGCGGATGTGAAGACGGAGGCCGGGGCCACCACCGCCTCGATCGCCTGGACCGAGGTCGGCTCGGTCGTCGAGGCGGCCAGTGCGCTGCTGGGCACCGCCGGCGAGGGAGTCGGCTCGAATTCGTGGGTCGTGTCAGGTGACCTCACCGAGAGCGGCCTGCCCTTGCTGGCCAACGACCCGCACCTGGGCGCGGCGCTGCCGTCGATCTGGCACCAGGTCGACCTGAAGTGCCGGGTCGTCACCGAGACCTGCCCGTTCGATGTCGCCGGGTTCGGCTTCTCGGGGGTGCCGGGGGTCATCATCGGCCACAACGCGCACCTTGCGTGGGGCTTCACGAACCTGACGACGGATGTCACCGACCTCTACATCGAGGCGGTCGACGGCGACTCGTACTGGCGCGACGGCGCGCTCGTGCCGCTGGAGGTCCGGAACGAGACGATCTCGGTCGCCGGGGGCGACGACGTCGACCTCGAGATCCGCTCGACTGTGCACGGGCCGATCATCTCCGGGCTCACAGACGACATGACCGCCGTCGCCGAGGATTACGTCATCGAGGGTGCACCGGCCGGGGCCGAGTACGCCGTCGCCCTGCAGTGGACGGCCCTGCAGCCGGGCACCACCGCGGCATCCATCTTCGCCCTCGACGTGGCCAAGGACTGGGAGGGCTTCCAGGCGGCGGCCGCCCTGTTCGACGTGCCGGCGCAGAACCTCATCTATGCCGACACGGCCGGCAACATCGGCTACCAGACGCCCGGGAAGCTGCCGATCCGCGGCGCCGGGGACGGCTCGTACCCGCAGCCCGGGTGGGACAGCGCCTACGACTGGACCGGCTTCATCCCCTTCGACGAGCTGCCGTCGGTGACCAACCCGTCGCAGGGCTACATCGTCACCGCCAACAACGCCATCGTGGGACCGGACTACGAGCACTTCCTCACGAACGACTGGGACTACGGCTGGCGGGCGGCGCGCATCGCCACGCTCATCCAGCGCAAGGTCGCCGAAGGAAAGCTCACCGCCGAGAGCATGCGCGAGATCCAGGCCGACAAGGGGTTCTGGATGGGCGTCCAGCTCGCCGCCGCGTACAAGGACGTGACGGTCTCCGATGAGAAGGCCGCCGAGGCGGTCGATCTGCTGCGCGCCTGGGACGGGCAGAACAGCGCGGACTCGCCCGCGGCCGCGTACGCGAATGTGCTGTGGGACACCCTGGCGGTGCGGCTGTTCGGCGACGCCGGCGCGCCTCTGACGAACCAGGGGCGTCTGTTCCTGGTCGTCGACACGCTGCTGGATCAGCCGGACTCGCCGTGGTGGGCGGATGCCGGCGGCAGCCGTGACGCGGTGCTCGCCGAGGTCGCGGTCGACGCCTACGAGCGCCTCGTCGAGCTGCAGGGCGAGAAGGCGCAGGGCTGGAACTGGGGCAGCCTGCACGCGCTCACCCTCACCAGCGGCACCTTCGGCTCGTCGGGCATCGCGCCGATCGAATGGCTGTTCAACCGCGGCCCCTTCCCGGTGGGCGGCGGATCATCGGTGGTGGATGCCACGGGCTGGGTCGTGGGCGAGTCCTTCGAGACCGTCACGGTGCCCTCGATGCGGATGATCGTCGACCTGTCGGACTTCGACCTGTCGAGCTGGAACCACCTGACCGGCAACAGCGGGCACGCGTTCCACCCCAACTACATCGACCAGACCGACGACTGGGCGCACGCGCAGCTGTCGCCGTGGCCGTTCTCGCGCGCAGCTGTCAAAGCGGCCGCCGCCCATACCCTCGTGCTCGAGCCTGCGGCGTAAGAATCAGGGAGCCGTGTTCTCTGCGATGCGCGCGGCGACCTCAAAGTGGCAGTAGGCGAACACTGTGGGCACCATTGACTCTTGGCATCTGGTCGGGCTTCTATGCGCGATCGTCACGATCGTACTCATCGCTTGGGCGCTGGTCACGACGCTTCGTGCCACCGACATCATGCTCAGCGAGAAGATCATCTGGTCTGTGATGCTGGTCGTCTTCCCGCCGATCGGGCTCATTGTCTGGGCGCTCGTCTGGTTCACCCGTCGGCGCGTTCGACGCGCACGTTGATCGACCGTCCGGACGGCGGCGAACCGGGGCCCCTTGCACAGTTCGCAACGTAATACCTACGATACGTATTACACTTGATCCATGCGACTGAACAGCAAAGGACAGGTCACGATCCCGGCTGAGTTGCGCCGTGAGTACGGCCTGGTCGAGGGCGACGAGGTGGAGGTCATCGCGGATGGCGCCACCCTCCGGGTCGTGCACGCCGGCGAGGGAGCCAGCCGCGGCGAGCGCATCGTGCGCCGCCTGCGCGGTCGAGCCACCACGACGCAGAGCACCGACGAGCTGATGGCACTGCTGCGCGATGAGTGAGCGCACGCTCGTCGACTCGAACGTGCTGCTCGACATCGTCACGGGCGATCCGGTGTGGGAGCCGTGGTCGTCAGCCGCGCTCGCATCGGCTCTCGACACGGGAACCGTGGCGATCAACGCGATCATCTTCGCGCAGGTGTCCACTGGATTCTCACGCATCGAGGAACTCGACGATGCGCTGCCGCCTGCGCATTTCATCCGCGAAGAGCTGCCCTGGTCCGCGGGGTTTCTGGCAGGCAAGGCGTTCCTGCAGTATCGCCGTCGCGGTGGCGCGCGAAGGTCGCCGCTGCCGGACTTCTATATCGGCGCGCACGCCGCCGTCGCCGGATACCGGCTGCTCACCCGCGATGTGCGCCGCTACATCACGTATTTTCCGACCCTGCAGCTGATCGCTCCCACATCCTGATCAGCCGCCGGCGCCCGGCGGCGTCTCGTGCGCGTCGCGCAGCTCGTCGGCGTAGAGGCCGCGGTCGTCGATCGTGCCGTTGCGGTACGCGGCGCGGCCGATCATGTGCGCCGACAGAGGCGCGGTCGCGAACTGGATGAGGATGACCGGCACCAGGAAGGCGACCACCGGCCACGATCGCAGTGTGAGCGCGACCGCCAGGCAGATGAGGATGAGGCCCAGCACCTGCGGCTTGGTCGCCGCGTGCAGCCGGGTCGGCACGTCCCGGAAGCGCAGCAGGCCCGCGGATGCCGTCAGGCACAGCAGCGCCCCGCACAGCACCAGGATCATGGCGATGACATCCCACACGGCATCCCAGTTCATCGTGTCGTGTTGTCCTTCCTCGCGACGAAGCGTGCGATCGCGATGGACCCGAACACGCCCACCGCGGCGATGATGAGCACGATCGGCAGGGTGCGGATGTGGTCGTTGATCACCATGTCGGCTCCGAGAATGCACAGCACCTCGGTCAGCAGCACGTCCGAGGCGACGGCACGGTCCAGGATCGACGGCCCGATCACGATCCGCACGAGCGCGAGCAGCGCCGCGACCGCGAAGACCACGTAGATGACGATCATCAGGACGGTCATCATGGGGCGACCCCCACGAGCTCCAGCTGGGCTCGCGAGCCCACCGCCCGCACGATCCGCTCCTCCCAGTGCAGCACGCTCTGGTGCTGCTTCTCCAGCTGCTCATCGTTGTAGACGCCGATCACGTGCAGGTAGAGGATGCGGCGGTCGCGGTCGGCCTCCAGGATCAGCGAACCGGGGATGAGGGATGCCGTGATGCCCACGTGGGTCTGGATGAGGTCGTCGTCGGTGCGCAGCTGCACGGCGATGATGGCGGCGCCCGGCTGGCGGCGCCAGTCGAACACCTGCCAGGCGACGATCAGCGAGCTGCGCAGCACCGCCCAGAGGAATTCGACCACGTAGACGAACCCCCACCACAGGTTCACCCGGCCCGACAGCTCCACCGGAGGCAGCCGGAAGGCGCGGGTGACCACGACCGCCACGATCACGCCGGTGAGGAAGGCGAGCACGGTGAACTGGCCCCACAGCAGCATCCACAGCGCGATCAGCCACAGGAAGAATGGCAGCTGCCGCCACAGCCGCTGCCAGCGGGTCGGGAGCGGCGCGTTCGGACTCATTCGTCCACCTCCGCCTGCACGAGCTGCTCGAGGTGCACCGGCTGCAGCAGTCCTCCGCCGATCCGGGCGCATACGTCGTAGAGTGGCCCGGCGAAGATGGTCAGCGCGACGGTCACGGCGACCATCCCCGCCGTCGCCGAAGTCATGATCCGCGGGATCCGGCGGCGCTCGGTCTGGATGCCGGCGGCGGGCGCCGCACCGAGGTAGCCGACCCGCGCCTCGACCTCGGTCTCGGCCAGGTCGTCCTCGTCCTCGCGCCAGAAGGCGAGGTTCCACGCGCGCATGAGCGCGTACAGCGTGAGCAGTGACGTGACGATGCCGCCGACCATGAGCAGCATCATGATCGGCGTGCCCACCTGGGCGGCTGCGTCGAAGAGGGCGTACTTGCCGATGAAGCCCGAGAACGGGGGCAGGCCGCCCAGGTTGATCGCCGGGATGAAGTACAGCACCGCGATCAGCGGCGCCGCTCTCATGAGACCCTTCACGCGCAGAATCGACGTCGATCCCGCCCTTCGCTCCACGAGTCCGACCGCGAGGAACAGCGTGGTCTGCACCACGATGTGGTGGACCATGTAGTAGATCGTCGCGCCGATCGCGACCGGGGTGGCGATCGCGAGTCCGAACACCATGTAGCCGACGTGGCTGACGAGCGTGAACGAGAGGATGCGTTTGAGCTCGGCCTGTGCGATGGCCCCGAGCACCCCGACCACCATGGTGGCCAGCGCCACGATCAACAGCAGCAGGTTGACATCGTTGTCGCGGAAGATCTGCGTCTCGGTGCGGATCATGGCGTACACGCCGACCTTGGTGAGCAGCCCGGCGAACACCGCGGTGACCGGTGCCGGCGCGGTCGGGTACGAGTCGGGGAGCCAGAACGACAGCGGGAAGACGGCCGCCTTGATGCTGAATGCCAGCAGCAGCAGCAGGTGCAGCACGAGCTGCGTCTCCTGCGGCAGCTCGCTCATGCGCTCAGCGATCTGGGCCATGTTGACCGTGCCCAGCGCCCCGTAGATCATCGCGATCGCCGCGAGGAACAGGATCGATGAGACGAGTGAGACGACGATGTAGACCACGCCGGTGCGGATGCGCGACTCGGTCGAACCCAGCGTGATGAGCACGAACGAGGCCACCAACAGGATCTCGAAGCCGACGTAGAGGTTGAACAGGTCGCCGGCGATGAACGCGTTGAAGATCCCGGCGGCGAGGATCAGGTACGACGGGTGGAAGATCGACACCGGCGTGTCCTCATCGCCGTCGGCGGCGCCCTGCCCGACCGAGAACAGGAGCACCGCCAGCAGCACGATGCTCGACACCACCACCAGCAGCGCGGCGAGCCGGTCGACGTAGAGCACGATGCCGAACGGGATCGGCCAGCCGCCGACCGAGACCGCGATCGGCGTGTCCGCCTGATCCACCACGACCAGCAGCACCGCCGCGATCACGGCCACGACGGTCAGTGTGACGATCGACACCGTCACCTGCACGCGCGGCCGGCGGTTCGCGATGAGGTTGACGCCGGCGCCGAGCAGCGGCAGGGCCACCAGCAGCGGTACGAGGGCGCCCATCACCGGTCACCCCCCGGCCGGTCGTCGGCCCGATCGGTCGGGGCGTCGTCGTCGATGCCGGGCACCTCGCGGCTGCTCACGATGGTGATCGGCGAGGTCTCCAGCCCGACGAAGTCGGTCGTGGCGTCGTCGTCCTCGTCCTCGACCTCCACCTCTTCGTCGAAGGCGTCCTCCTCCTCGATGCCGCGCTCCCGGACCGCGATGTCCTCGACGTCGTCCACGACGGTGTCGGCCTGCCCGAGCTGCCACGACCGGTAGATGAGCGCGAGCAGGAACGCCGAGACGCCGAAGGTGATCACGATGGCGGTGAGCGTGAGCGCCTGCGGCAGCGGGTCGGTCATCTCCTCGGGGGGGACGTCTCCGAAGAAGGGTGCCGCGCCGGGCGCGCCCATGACGATCAGCAGCAGCAGGTTCGTGGCGTTGCCCAGCAGCAGGAAGCCGAAGAGCACCCGGGTGAGGCTGCGCTCGAGCATCGCGTACACCCCGCACGCGAACAGCACGGCCATGATGACGATGAGCACTCCGGAGACGGTCACGCGACCGCCCCCGATGCAGTCGCCCGCTGACCGGTCCGCAGCTCCTGGATCTGCCGGTCGACCTCGGCGCCGAGGCTGCGCAGCACATCGAGCACGAGGCCGACGACCACGAGGTACACGCCGATGTCGAAGATGGTCGAGGTCACGAACTCGAGGTGGCCGAGCACGGGCAGCTCGATCTCGAAGAACGAGCTGGTCAGCGGCGCCTGGCCGAAGGCCAGCGGGACGATCGCGCACAGGATGGCCACCGCCATCCCCGTTCCGAGGAACCAGCCCGCATCGGTCGGTGCCGCCGCGCCCAGCTCGTACCGCCCACCCGCGATGTAGCGCATGACCAGCGCCATGCCCGCGATGAGCCCGCCCGCGAACCCGCCGCCGGGAAGGTTGTGCCCGGCGAACAGCACGTAGAGCGACACCACGATGATCGTGTGGAAGAGCACTCGCACGATCACCTCGAGCATGATCGAGCGGTTCTCCGGCCGCACCCGCTGACCGCCCACGAGCCAGGCGCGCTGTCCGGTGTTCCCGGCCTGCGGGCGCAGCCCCTGCGAGGTCTCCACGAGCGGGCGACGAGTTCGCATGTCCGGCAGCGCCGACGTGGACGAGAGCATGTCGGCGCGGTGGGTGACGAAGACCAGGGATGCCACGCCCGTCGCGGCGAGGATGAGCACCGAGAGCTCACCCATGGTGTCCCAGCCGCGCAGATCGACGAGGGCGACGTTGACGACGTTGCGCCCGTGCCCGAGTTCGTACGCGAGTTCGGGGAAGCGGTCGGAGATGGGCTCGGTGACCCGCGCGCCGCTGGCGATGATCACCACGATCGCCATGGTGAGCCCGACGGCCGCGCCCAGCAGCGCTCGCGCCACGGGCCACACCGATGCGTTGTGCTCGCCCAGGCGCGACGGCAGCCGACGCAGCACCAGCGCGAAGGCGACCATGGTCACGGTCTCGATGAGGATCTGGGTCAGCGCGAGGTCGGGCGCGCCGCTGGTGGCGAACAGCAGCACCATGCCCAGGCCCGTCACCGAGACGAGCACCACGCCGGTGTACCGCTTGCGCGCCCGCACGGCCAGCAGGCCGGCGACGATCATGAGCGGTGCGGCGAACACCTGCATCGGCGACTGCCAGGCATCCAGGTGCGCCCGCCATGTGGGGTCGGCCAGCACCACGGTGCCCTCGGCGGCCACGAAGACGACGAAGATCGTGCCGACGTACACCGGCAGCGAGCCGCGCTGGGTGATGCTGGTGACGGTCACCGCGACGCGGGCGACGATGCGCAGCGAGAGGTTGTACGCTTCGGGCGCCGTGAACGGCAGGACCCGTCGCCTCCTCGCCCACCCGATGGCGAGCGCCGCGAAGAACACCGCGAACCCGAGGACGATCGTGCCGAGCGACATCCACAGTGCCGGTTCCAGGCCGTGCCACAGCGCGAGGTGCGCCGGGTGGGCGGGGGCCGGGATGCCGGGGGTCGCCGCCGGCGCCGTGTCCGCGTAGCGGGCGAAGGCGACATCGAGCAGCGGGGCGGCGAAGCCGGCTGCCAGGGTCAGCGCCGACAGGACGATGGGCGCCGAGACGAAACCCAGGGGCGGCCGCGGCCACTCGGTCGCCGCGACATCCCGCTTCGTCCAGAATGCACCCCAGACGAACCGGATGCCGTACGCCACCGTGAGCACGGAGCCGAGCAGCACGCCGATCAGCGCGACGATGCCCCAGGCCGACCCGTTCACGGCCTCGTGCAGCAGAGCGGTCAGCGCGCCCTCTTTGGCGATGAACCCGATCGTGGGGATGATGCCGGCCATGCACGCCACGGCGATGATCGAGAATGTCGCGAGCATCGGCGCCTGACGGCCCAGTCCGGAGAGCTCGGCGAGGTCACGCGTGGCCAGCTGGCGGTCGATGATGCCGACGACCAGGAACAGGCTCGACTTGAACAGCGCGTGCCCGAGCAGCAGCGCGAGTCCGGCGAGGGCCGCGTCGCGGGTGCCGAAGCCGAGCACGACCGTGAGGAATCCCAGCTGGCTGACGGTCCCGAATGCGAGGATCCGCTTGAGGTCGGACTCCCGCAGCGCCTGGATGCCGCCCAGAAGCATGGTGAACACCCCGAGCGCGATGACGATCGGCCGCCAGGGCGCGGCGATCGCGTAGACGGGGGCGAACCGCGCGATGAGATAGATGCCGGCTTTGACCATCGCCGCGGCATGCAGGTAGGCGCTGACCGGGGTGGGCGCGGCCATGGCGCCGGGCAGCCAGAAGTGGAACGGGAAGATGGCGGACTTGCTGAGCGCCCCCACGAGGATGAGCACGAGCGCCGTGTCGACCGTGGGTCCCTGGGGGGCGAGGGCGAGGATGCCGGAGAGGCTCGACGTGCCCGCTTCGACGACGAGCAGCACGACGCCGATGAGCATCACGAGTCCGCCGAGCGTGGTGACCAGCAGCGCCTGAAGTGCGGCACGGCGGCTTGCACCGCGCCCGTGGTAGTAGCCGATGAGCAGGTAGGACAGGACGCTGGTCGTCTCCCAGAACATCACCAGCACGACGAGGTCGTCGGTGAGCACCAGCCCGTACATGGCGCCGGCGAAGGCGAGGAGCACGGCCGAGAACTGGCCGAGCCCCTCGTCCTTGTTCCGGAAATACCAGCGGCAGTACAGCATCACCAGCGCGCCGACCCCGGTGACGATGAGGGTCAGCAGCCAGCCGAGCGTGTCCATGCGCATCGACAGCTCGATCCCCAGCGCAGGGATCCAGGTGAACGTCTCGAACGGTGTCGCGCCGCTGAGCACCGCCGGCGTGAGCCAGAGCGCGTGCACGAAGGCGATGGCCGGCAGCGCCGCCGCCACGTAGAGCGCGCGCGTGCCGATGCGATGGATGAGCCAGGGAAGGACGAGCGGAACCCCCGCGAACGCCGCGAGGAGCATCAGCATCGGCGGCTCCTCAAGGGCTCGACGGCCGGGTCTGGCAGCGGGCTGCGGGGTGTCGGCCAAGTCTACCGGCGCGAGGCATCCGCCCCGCAGGGATGCGCCCTAGGCTCGACGCCATGGATCCCGTCCTGACCCGCTCCCAGCTCGTGCGCTGGCGCACCGCGATGTTCGCGATCTTCCTGGCGAACGGGATCGCGTTGGCCTCGTGGGCGTCGCGCCTGCCTGCGGTGAAGGCGGCGCTGGGCGTGGACGACTTCGGCATCGGCGTGCTGCTGTTCGTCATGGGCGCGACCTCCATCGTCGGCCTGTCGCTGGCGAACGTCGTCGTCGCGCGCTGGGGTGCGCGGCGCGGGATGATCGTCACGTTCTCGGTGATCGGGGCAGCGCTCCTGGTCATCGGACTCGGCGTCCAGGTGGCGGAGTCGTTCGTGCTGACGGCGGTGGGCCTCGCGCTGATGGGCCTCGGCATGAGTGCGACCGACGTGCTGATGAATGTCGAGGCCGCGGCGGCGGAGCAGTCGTTCGGCAAGACGCTCATGCCGCTGTTCCACGCGTTCTTCAGCCTCGGCACGGTGGCAGGCGCCGGCGCCGGCGTCGCGATGGCCTCGTGGGGCGTCGGAATCGGATGGCACCTGTGGGCGGCTGGTCTGCTCGTGGTGGTCATCGGCTTCGTGTCGCTCGTGTATGTGCCGCGCCGCGAGATCACGCATGACGACGATGCTCCGGCGCCGACCCGCCGTGAGCGCTTCGCCGAGGTGGCGGCGGTGTGGCGCGATCCGCGCACCTACGCGATCGGCGCGATCATCCTGGGCATGGCGTTCGCCGAAGGCAGCGCGAACGACTGGCTCGCGATCGCCGTGGTCGACGGGCACACCGAGACCGAGGCGACGGGCGCGATCGCGCTGACGGTGTTCTCGGTGGCGATGACGGTCTTCCGCATTCTCGGCGGGCCGCTGGTCGATCGCATCGGACGCGTGTGGGCGCTGCGCGTGCTCGCTGTCGCCGCGGGTGTCGGACTCGTCCTGTTCATCCTCGCCCCGAATCTGCCGTTGGCATTCGTCGGGGTCGCCCTGTGGGGCGCCGGTGCATCGCTCGGGTTCCCGCTCGGCATGTCCGCAGCGGCGGACGACCCGAAGAAGGCCGCGGCCTCGGTGTCGGCGGTGGCGACGATCGGCTATCTGGCGTTCCTGTGCGGTCCGCCGGTGCTGGGCTGGATCAGCCACCAGATCGGCATCCTGAACACGCTGTGGATCATCGTCGCCCTCATCGTGCTCTCGGCATTCGCATCCGGTGCGGCGAAGCCGATCGCCGGCTCGAAGGTCGGCGCCGGCCACCTGCGCGATTCGCAGCCGTCGGCGTAGAGCCCTCGGCTAGGACTTCGTGAGCGTCGCGGAAACGGGGGTCGGGTTGGCGAAGATGTCGAGGACTGGGCACCGGTCCTCGACGGTGGCGAGCAGCTCCTGGTAGCGGTCCAGCGTCTCGCTGCCGGCGATCTCGACGGCGAGCCGTACGTCGCTCAAACCCGCGCGAACCGTGTGGTCCTTGCCGAACAGCCGCGCGGCGTCGAGGTCGCCTTCCGCGGTGATGCTGATGTCGTCGAAGGGGATGCCGAGGACCTCCGCGTAGAGCCGGAACACGACAATCTGGCATGAGATGAGCGCGCCGAGGGCATACTCGACCGGACTCGGGCCGGAGTCGTCGCCGGCGAGGGCGGCCGGCTCGTCGACGACGAATTCGTGCGCGCCCGCGCTGATGCGGGTGGCGACTGCGCCTTCGCCGACTCCGCGCACGCGTGCGGTGAACCGGGAAGCGGTGCGGTCGGCGTCGATGCGCTCGCCCCACGCTGCGCCGGCCGCCGTGAGCCGCTGCGCCCGGTCGGCGGCGGCGTCGAGTTCCGCGTCGAGCTCTGATTCGAACTCGGCGGCGGGAATGGTGTCAATGGTGTCAACTGCGCTGTCTGTGCTGGTCATGACGCGAACGTAGCCAGCTCCCTCGGCGGTGTGCAGGCTCTCAGACACACACCGTCACGCATGTACACACAGCGTCACATTCCTCCGGCGCTGGTGCAACGACCGGGGGGCGGGTGCGATGGTCCTGCCGGTCGTTGAGCGAGCGAAGCGAGACGAAACGTGACGAGCGTCAGGCGACCTGGCGCTAGGGGACGCGGTCGGGTGGTGGGTCCCACAGCCACCGGTAGGGCGACTTGGATCTGAGCACGATCGGCTCGGACCCGGGGTGCGGGGGCGGGTGGAGGAGGAACGGTCCGGTGCGGTCGCGGGTGATCCGCCACGAAACTAGGTTCGATTGTGGAGAACGCAGACTCAGCGCTCCGGAACCTCGATGACGACGCGGCCGTCGAAGACCTCGCCCGGCGGATCGCCGGGCGAGGGAACGGCGACCCGGGCACGGCTCTGCTCCTCGATGATCATCCGCGCGTCCGCTGCAGAGGGGTGGAAGAACTCGTCGAACGCGCCCCCGAGACCGGCGACACCCGACACAGCCGTGCCGCGCCTCTGCCGTCGACGCGTCGAGACGTAGCCGCCGATGCACGCGAACGGCAGGACGACGACTGCCGCCACAAAGGCGGCGACGATCCAGCCGGCGACATCCATCCCCTCAATCATCCCGCGAATCCCGCCATCGCGCACCCCGCGCCGAACCCCACGACCAGACACCCACGATCACCAGATGCACGACACCCAGCACCGTCGCCCCGACGGCCACCGCACCCCAGCCCTCCGGAGTGATGCCGGTGCCGATGAACTGCCCCAGCATCACCGTGGCGACGATCGCGCCGAGGTACCGCATGGACTGCAGCAGCCCCGACGCCGCGCCGATCTGTCCAGATGGCGCCGTCTCCTGAACCGTCTGCGTGGCCGCCAGGCCGATCACGCAGTAGGGGATGCCCAGCGCGGCGGCGGCCACCAGCATCCAGATCGCATCCGTCGTCACCACCCCGAGAGCGAGCGTCGCCGCAGCGGGCACGAGGATCACCGCACCCCAGAGGAAGACCGGCCGCACTCCCCATCGTTCGATGAGGCGCGCCACCAGCGGGGCCAGCACCACGGTGAAGGCCGCCAGCGGCAGCATCAGCAGGCCGACGATCGCCGTCGAATAGCCGCCGCGGTCTTCGAGCAGCTGCGGCAGGCCGAAGAACGCCAGGTAGAACAGCGCACTGAACACGGTGAACGCGAGATAGACCCTGCGCAGCGTGGCGTTCCGCGCCAGCATCCGCACGTCGATGAACGGAATCCGCGCGCGCCACTCCCGCCAGACGAACAGCGTCAGCGCGACGATCCCGACCGCCAGCAGCCACCAGTCGATTCCGCCGGAGGTGTCGAGGGCGAACACGACGAGCGCCGACATCGCGATCGCGAACGCCAGCACCCCCGCCGGGTCGAGGTTGACGAACAGACGCCCCGCGGTCACTCCGCTGCGCGGGACATCGCGCGGGGCGAGCACCGCGACCCCGATGAAGCCCACGATGGCGAGCGGGATGTTGACGAGGAACACCGCCTCCCACCCGGCCAGCAGCACCAGGACCCCGCCTAGGACCGGCCCCACGGCGGCTCCGGCGGTGTTGGTCACCTGGATGCGGGCGAGCAGGCGAGGAACCGGGATGCCTCCGGCCGCCGAAAGCTGCCCCACCAGCGCCACGGCGGCCGGGAACGCCACCGATGTGCCGATCGCCAGCAGCCCCCGTGAGACGCACACGAGCACGAACGAGCCGCCGACCGGCCCGAGCACCGCGGCGATCGCGACCACGACCATGCCGATGAGGAAGATCCGTCTCGCACCGAGGGCGTCGATGATGCGGCCCATCAGCGGCTGGCCGATGATCGCGGCGATGTAGAACACGGTGATGACCCACGTCACGGTAGCCAGGTCGAGCCCGAAGTCGGCCTGCAGCGAGAGGAGCGCGACGGCGATCATCGACGAGTTCAGCGGGTTCAGCGACGTGCCGAACGTGAGCGCGGTGATGGTGAGGCTCGCGCGCCGCCGCGCTCGCTGATCGCCGCCCGGCTCCGTCATCCCCCGATCCTCCCACCGCAGCACCCGCGGGTAGGCTCGTCGGGTGCGCCTCGTCATCGCCCGCTGCTCGGTGGACTACTCCGGCCGGCTCAATGCGCACCTGCCCCTGGCCACGCGGCTGCTGGTCCACAAGGGCGACGGCAGTCTGCTGGTCCACTCCGACGGCGGCAGCTACAAGCCGCTGAACTGGATGAGCCCGCCTTGCGTTCTGACGGTTGAGGAGCCGGATGCGGCAGCCGCCGAAGACGGAGTCGTCCAGGTGTGGCGGGTCACCCACGTCAAGAGCGGCGACGCGCTGCTCGTGCAGATCCACGAGATCGTGCACGACACCTCGCATGAGCTGGGCGTCGACCCGGGCCTGCAGAAGGACGGCGTCGAGGCCGACCTGCAGCGCCTGCTCGCCGAGCAGGTCGACCTCGTCGGCGACGGGCTCACGCTCGTGCGGCGGGAGTTCCCCACCGCGATCGGCCCCGTCGACCTGCTCCTGCGCGACCCAGCCGGCGGCACGATCGCCGTCGAGGTCAAGCGCCGTGGCGACATCGACGGCGTGGAGCAGCTGACCCGCTACCTCGAGCTGCTGGGCCGCGACCCGCACCTCGCCCCGGTGACCGGCGTGTTCGCCGCGCAGGAGATCAAGCCGCAGGCGCGGGTGCTGGCCACCGACCGCGGCATCCGCTGCGTCACCCTGGACTACGACGAGATGAAGGGCGTCGAGTCCGGCGCTCCGCGGCTGTTCTGAGAGCGCCATAGGCTGGGGTCATGGCGCTGCGCTCACCGTTCTCCTGCGTCCTGTGGGACATGGACGGCACGCTGGTGGATGCCTCGGACGGCATCCTGCGCCGGCTCGGCGTCACACTGCAGCACTTCGGACACCCCGAGATCACCTCCGCCGAGCTCGTGTACTGGATCGGGCCGCCGATGTTCGAGTCGTTCCAGACGCAGCTGGGCATGAGCCCGGCCGAGGCGGCCGAGGCGCTCATCTTCTACCGTGAGCACGCGCTGCGCGACGGCTACACGACCGGCGCCACGCTGATCCCGGGCATGGCCGAGCTGCTGCACGACCTGCACGCGACAGGAGTGCCGCAGTCGATCGCCAGCTCCAAGCCCGAGGTGCAGGTACTCGCGCTGCTCGATCACTTCGACCTGACGCCGTACTTCACCGCGGTCGTGGGAGCGGCCCCCGACGAGAGCATCCGCAGCTCGAAGTCCGAGGTGGTGGGCGAAGCGCTGCGCCGGCTCGAGGCATCCGGCGCCGCCACCGATCGCCCGGTGCTGGTGGGCGACCGCCGGCACGACATCGAGGGCGGCGCCGAGCACGGGGTGCCCGTGATCTTCGTGCGGTGGGGCTTCAGCTGGCCTCACGAGGCCGAGGGGGCGCAGGCATCCGTGGACGACGTCGCAGAGCTGCGTGCGCTGCTGCTTCCGGAGGAGATGGATGCCTGAAGCCGTCGCCGCGATCCTCGGCTGGGCGATCCCCGCCGCGGTCGTGTTCGGCGTCACGGCCATCGCGGTGTTCGCGCTGATCTGGGGGCTGCGCCGCGCCGCGCGGGGCCCGAAGGCGCGCGCGTCCGCGGAGGCACGACGCAAGCTCGCCGGCACCAAGCTCGTCGCCCTCGACGACGCCGTCGACGAGCTCGACCTCGAGGTCGGGCTCTCGGGCGCCCTCTACGGAGGCGATGCCCCGCCGTCGCTGCGGCGCGCCCGCATGTCGACCCAGCACACTCGCGACGCGCTCTTCGAGGAGTACCGCACGCTGCTGTCGGCCGACCTGCTGCCGCGCGAGATCTCGCACACCTCCGATCGGATCTCGGCCGCGGCAGACAAGGCGCAGACCACGGTGAACGCCGCACGCGCCGAGCACGCCGGCTGGATGCGCACGAACGTGTCGGCCGCTGACCAGGTGGCCGCGGCGCAGCGTCGGCTGGACGCGCTGCAGGCGTCGATGGGCGACCCGTCGGCGCTGGTGGCCGACCTGTCGGGCCGCTTCGACGAGACCGAATGGGCGGAGGCCTCGCGCGCCGCCGCGACCGCGCTGAGCGAAGCGGAGCGCGCCGAGCGGCTGCTGGGCACCGCCGCGAAGCAGGCGTCCGACCCCACGACGTCGGCGCTGTCGACCCTGGCCGAAGGCGAGCGCGCGCTGCGGGCCGCACAGGAGGCGGCGCGGACGCTCGAGGAGGCGCACCGGCTCGTGACCCAGGCCGCGCAGGCCCTGCCCGACGAGTTCGGCGCCGCGCAGTCGGCGATCCGCCAGGCGATGGTCACGCGCGAGGCGCTCGAGCCGGTCGACAGCGACCGCCTCGGTGCCGCCATCGCCGAGGCCGAGCAGTCGCTCGCTGCGCTGCAGCCTGGGGCATCCCGCCGCCCCACCGAGACGGTCGACCGGATCGCGCGGCTGCGCGACCGGCTCGACCTCGCACTCGGCGATGCCCGCACCGCGCAGCAGCGGCTGCGCGGTGCGCGCAGCGCTCTACCGGGCACCCTCGCCGCAGCACGCGGTGCGGTCGCGCGGGCCGAGGCATCCGCCGCGGGAACCCACGCCGCCGCCGACGCCCGCGTCCGCCTGGCCGCCGCACAGCGCGAACTGGCCGCGGCCCGCCAGGCCGCCGACCCCGTCGAGGCGCTGGATGCGGCGCGGCGCGCCATGCGACACGCGGAGGACTCCCAGGCGCTGGCCGATTACGACAGACTGACCAGCGGAGGATAGCCATGACCGCTGAGCTCACCGAAGAGTCCACCGCCGTCGCACGGAAGAACCCGGTCCTCGCCGTGGTCCGCCGCCTGCCGGGAACGATCGCGTTCGTCGTTGTCGTCCTGATCGTCGGCGTGGTCAGCGGGGCCCTGTGGTCGCCGTTCGTCAACAGTCCCCTGTGGGAGACGTTCGCCTACGGCCTGCCCGCGCTCGAGGCGGGACGCTGGTGGACGCCGATCACCGGCACATTCTTCGTCAACCAGCCGTGGGTCTACATCACGTCGTTCATCGCTCTGTGGGGAATGGTCTTCCTGGAGTACAAGCGCGGCTGGCGCGTCATGTTCGCCTACTACTGGGTCGGGCAGCTGTTCGCCGTGCTCGGAGCGGCGCTCATCTACTGGGCGTGCAGCTTCACCGGCTGGCCGTGGGCGGTCCACGGCGCCACGCTGCTCGACGTCGGCTTCAGCGGCGGCGCCTTCGCGTGCATGGCCGCCGCGATCGGCCTGTTCCGTGCGCCCTGGCGCGCACGCGCGTGGCTCGTGCTGCTGGGGTTCGTGCTGGTCGCGCTGATCTTCTGGGGCGAGATCTCCGAGCTCGAGCACGCTCTGGCGGTGTTCCTCGTGCTCGTCGTCGATCGCTCGCTGCGCGTGCAGCGGGCCACGGTGCGCGAGCAGCGATTCATCGCGTTCCTGAGCCTCATCCTGCTCGGGGCGCTCGAGGTCATCGTGCTGCTGGTGCCCACCGACGGACTGTTCGGCGAGACCGAACCGGGCTCAGGGTCGTGGATCGACCTCGCGATCGACGTCGTCGTCATCGTGATCGTCGCGGAGGGGCTGCGCCGCGCGCGCCGATGGGCGTGGGTGGTCAGCATCATCCTCGCGTCCTTCAACATCGCCCAAGGACTGCTGCTGGTCCTGGTGCTCACGATCGTGCGCTGGCAGCAGATCGAGCTCGACATCTCGGGCGATCCGTCGCTGCTGCTGGCCACCTCGACGCTGTGGCTGTTCATGCTCGTCTACCTCATCTGGGTGCGGCGTGCGTTCCGATGGAAGCGGAAGGGCACCATCGGCCACGGCGAGACGCCGTCGCTGGACGAGGTGAAGGACACCCTGCACGCCCACGGCGGCGGGACGCTGTCGTGGATGACCACGTGGGAGGGCAACACCTACGCGCGCACCTCGACCGGCATCGTCGCCTACCAGCGCCGCGCGGGCGTCGCCCTCGCCCTGGCCGATCCGCTCGGACCCGAGGAGGGCCGGGCGCAGTCGGTCCGCGAGTTCATCGACATGGCCCAGCACGCGGGCTTGACGCCCTGCTTCTTCAGCTGCTCGGATGCCACGAGGGATGCCGCCCCGGCGGGATGGCACAGCCTCGTCGTGGCCGACGACACCATCGTCGACCTGCCCGGGCTCGAATTCACCGGCAAGCGGTGGGCGACCGTGCGCACCTCCCTCAATCGCGCCGGTCGCGAGGACATGACCTTCCGGATGACCCACCTGCACGACGAGTCATGGGGCACCCAGGCTCAGCTGCGTGCCATCTCGGAGATGTGGGTCGGCGACAAGGGTCTGCCCGAGATGGGGTTCACCCTCGGCACGCTCGCCGAAGCAGAAGATCCCGAGGTGCGGCTCGCGCTGGCGATCTCACCGGACGGCGACATCGACGGATTCCTGTCGTGGCTGCCGGTCTACGGCTCCGACGGCGTGGTGAGCGGATGGACGCTCGACCTCATGCGCCGCCGCGAGGGCGGCTTCGGGCCGGTCATGGAGTTCCTGATCGGCAGCTCGGCCGCGCACTTCCGTGACGAGGGCGCGCAGATGGTGTCGCTCTCGGGCGCTCCGCTCACGCACGACTATCCGCCGGACGCCGGCATGATCGCGGCGCTCAGCGAGAAGCTGGCCGACGCGCTCGAGCCGGTCTACGGCTTCCAGTCGCTGCATCGATTCAAGACGAAGTTCAATCCGCGGTACGAGACGATGCATCTGCTGTACCGCGACGAAGCAGACCTCACGCGCATCGGCATGGGCCTGACCAAAGCGTTCCTGCCCGATGCGACGCTGCGACAGTTCGCAGGCGCCGGCATCGGGCTGGTACGTGGCGGTTAGCTAAATCACAGGGGTCGGATGTTCGCCGCCTGCAGGCCCTTCGGGCCCTCAGCGGTCTCGAACTCGACCCTCTGGTTCTCTTCGAGCGAGCGGTAGCCGCTCGACTCGATTGCGGTGTAGTGCGCGAAGACGTCCGCGCCGCCGTCGTCTGGTGCGATGAAGCCGAAGCCCTTCTCTGCGTTGAACCACTTGACGGTGCCGGTAGTGCTCATTCCATGCCGTTCGTTGTATGCGACCGCACGCGGTCACAGGGGGTGAATGACTCCACGCTAGCCGGACCAGACGACAACAAGCCGCAATCGGTCCCAGATGGTGACACAAATGTGAGAATCGGGCCCCTCAGAGCCCATTCGACGCCCGGGCAGGGCTTGCGCCACATGGCCCGGGCGTCGACGGATCCCCCCGGATAGGCCACGCGAGGCGTGGCAATGCCACTGTATCCGATATATCGGCCGGCCAGCGGGTGATTTAGTGCCTTCCCACAGCCCTGAAGCCACATTCAGGTGGACGGCATACAATCACTGCTGTCGCATGAGTATCGAACTGTCCCTACCCCCGCTCGAGCCCGAGGGCGCTGTCCTCGGAGACGAGGTGTACGCCGTGCTGGGCGCGGCCATCCGCGACGGCCGGCTCGCTCCCGGCCAGCGGCTGCGCGACGTCGAGGTCGCCGAGGCGCTGGGGGTCTCGCGGACCCCGGTGCGCGAGGCGCTGCAGCGCCTGGAGCGCATCGGCCTGGTGGAGGTCTCGGCCAACCGCTATACGCGCGTGTCCGCCCATGACGCCGCGCTCATCGACGAAGCGCACGAGTACCTCGTCTACGCGGTCGGCTTCGGACTGCGGATGTCGCTGGCCCGCTGCAGCGACGACGAACTCGCTGCGCAGGTGCGCTGGGTGGACCGGATGATCGCGGCATCCGTGGCGGACGACTTCCACGCGCTCACGGAGGCCAGCGCGGGCCTGTTCGCCCTCGTGAGCAAGACCACCGGCAACCGTGTTTTCCTGCGGGTCATGCGCGAGGCGGGGCTGTTCTTCCAGCGCAGCGTCGAGTCGTGGACGCCGCACCTGCGCGACGTCGAGGAGCGCACGGCGTCGCTGCGCGAGCTGCGCGATGCCATCGCCCGCCGCGACGGCGCCGCCGCCGAGAACGTCGTGCGCCACCAGCAGGGCATCGACTGATCCCTCGAGCCGGGCACGGGTATCGTGTGTCCATGCGGCACGTCGACCTGAGACCGGTCGAGGACGACGACCTCGACGCGATCTTCGAGATGATGCGCGACCGCGAGGCGGTCGAGATGGTCGCGTTCGGCGCGGAGGATCCCGACGACCGCGACGCCTTCGATGAATGGATGTCGCGCCGCCGCGCATCGGACGACGTGAACGTGATCGTGGTCACCGAAGCCGGCGGCTTCGCCGGCACCGCAGCATCGTTCGCCGTCGGCGCCGATCGCGAGGTGAGCTTCTGGATCGCGCGGCACGCGTGGGGCCGCGGTGTGGCCACCGAGACGCTGCGCCTGCTCGTCGCCCGCGAGCCCGAGCGACCCCTGTTCGGACGGGTCGCCGCGCACAACGGCGGCGCGATCGCCGTGTTCGAGCGCAACGGCTTCACCGAGCTGTCGCGCGCTCCCATGCACGCGCCCGCGCTCGGCCGCGAGGTCGACGAGCTCGTCTACGTGCTGACCCCCGCCCTCGACGGCGTGTGACGCAACGGCGCACGCGCGGCCGGTCCCTCAGCGCGGCACGTCGTCGTGATCGCCGGCCGCTCGTACCAGCCCGGTCAGCGGAGCAGGGAGTCGATTGAGCGGGATCGCAGAGGCGAGAAGCCGTGCGTACCGCAGCTTGTTGCCGCTTCTGCCCGCGAAGAAGCGGCGCAATTGCGCCGCGGCCGACCTGTCACGCTGGGCCGGCTGCTTCTGCAGCCGCCGGAATGATTCCAGTTCGCCCTGTGACGCGATGACGCCGATGACCGCGTCGACCCCCAGCGCTCGTATCAGTTCGCCCTCGAGATCGGGATCGCAGACGAACACCTGGGGCACGACACCCTCGAACTCTCGCTGTTCGTTCGCGTCCACCAAGCCGATGAGTGTTTCACCGCGATACGTGACCGCGGCCGGGCGAGCACCGCTCGCCCCATTGATCGTCGCGATCGGCGGCAGGCCGACTCCGAGTCGCGCCGCGATGACCTCAAGTGCGGCGCGATCGCTCTCGCCCTCCACGAGGATCACCGTCATCTGGTCCTGCTTCGCCGGGAGCGGTCCTTCCACGCACGTCGGCTTGCATCTGCATGCAGGGCCGGTCTGTGCGCGAGGGGGGAGTTGAACCCCCACGCCCTTTCGGGCACTGGCACCTGAAGCCAGCGCGTCTGCCTATTCCGCCACTCGCGCGAACCGCGGTCGCCCGCGGATCAACCTCCCGAGGATATCACGGCCCGGGAGCGGCACACACGTCGCGGACCGGCGCGCACCCGGCATGATTCAGCCAGGGCAACTAGCATGTCCCTACCATCCAACCCGGCCCGAGGAACCCCGTGGGACTACTTGACAGCTTCGAGAAGGGACTCGAGCGCGCCGTCAACAGTGCGTTCGCGAAAACCTTCCGCAGCGGCATCCAGCCGGTCGAGATCGCATCCGCGCTGCGCCGCGAGCTCGACACCAAGGCGGCAGTGGTCAGCCGCGACCGCATCCTCGCCCCCAACTCGCTGACGGTGCGGCTCTCACCAAGCGACGACGAGAAGATGCGCGCCATCGGCCCGACCCTGGGCGAAGAGCTCGACACCCTCGTGCGCAAGCACGCCAAGGCGCAGGGCTACAGCTTCGCCGGGCCGGTCTCCATCACGCTCGCCGAGGACGACGCCGTCCCCACCGGCACGATCCAGGTCGACTCGGGCACCGCCGCCGGTCAGGTCGCCTGGCGCCCGGTCGTCGAGATCGACGGCCGCCGGCATCCGCTCACCCGATCGCGCACCATCATCGGCCGCGGCAGCGACGCCGACATCACGATCCCGGACGCCGGAACGAGCCGCAAGCACATCGAGATCCTCTGGGACGGCGAGCGCGGCATGGTGCGCGACCTCGGCTCGACCAACGGGTCCACGATCGAGGGCCGCAAGTTCAGCGAGGCGCCGCTGACCCCCGATACCGTCATCCGCATCGGGCGCACCGACGTCGTGTTCCGGGTCGTGCCGCAGTCCGTCGGCGGAGGTGCCTCGTGAGTGAGCTCACCCTCCTGCTGCTGCGCATCGGGTTCCTTCTGCTGCTGTGGTTCTTCGTGTTCGCGGTCGTCTACTCGCTGCGCGCCGACCTGTTCGGCGTCCGGGTGCGGAAGATGCCCGCGCCAGCGCCAGTGCCAGCGCCAGCAGGAGGGCGGGATGCCACGGGTCCGCTGCCGCCCACCCCGGCGGCCAAGCCCGCGCCGCGATCGAAGAACCCCGCCCAGGCGACGACCGGCACCGTCTCGCGCATCGTCGTGACCTCAGGCCCCAAAGCCGGCATGGAGCTGCCGCTGGGCACCGAGCCGCTGATCATCGGCCGCTCCAGCGAATCCGGCCTCGTGATCCGCGACGACTACACCTCCACCCAGCACGCCCGCCTCATGCTGTGGGGCGATCAGTGGATGCTGCAGGACCTCGATTCGACCAACGGCACCTGGCACGACGGCCAGCGCGTCTCCACCCCCGTCCCCGTGCTCGTGGACGCGCCGATCAAGGTCGGCGCCACGACCTTCGAGCTGCGGAAGTAAGGCGGCATGGTCTTCGAGGGCTCGAGCGCGGCGATCTCGCACACCGGCAAGGTCCGCTCGAACAATCAGGACTCGGGCTACGCCGGCTCGAACCTCTATGTCGTCGCCGACGGCATGGGCGGCCACGCCGGGGGCGACGTCGCGTCGAGCATCGCCATCGCGCGCCTGGAAGACCTCGATCGCCCGTACGCGACGACCGCCGAGGCTGAGCACACGCTGCAGGAGGCCGTCACCGACGCCGCGGCCGACCTCATCGACATGGTCGCCCGCCGCCCCGAGCTGGCGGGCATGGGCACCACGGTGTCGGCCCTGCTCATGGTCGACGACTATGCGGTCATCGCGCACATCGGCGACTCGCGCATCTACCTGTACCGCGACGGCGCGCTGACCCAGATCACCGCCGACCACACCTTCGTGCAGCGACTGGTCGACTCGGGGCGCATCACGCCCGAGGAGGCGCGGTTCCACCCCCGCCGCTCCGTGCTCATGCGCGTGCTCGGCGACATGGACGCCGACCCCGAGATCGACACGTTCATCATGCCGACCCTGCCCGGCGACCGCTGGCTGCTGTGCTCGGACGGGCTGTCCGGCGTGGTCGACGACACGCACACCGCCAAGGCCATGGGCCTGGGCATGGCACCGGCGCGCACGGCCGACAATCTGCTGAAGCAGGCCCTCGATGCCGGCGCCCCCGACAACGTCACGATCGTGATCGTCGATGTCGGCGGGCAGCATCCCCTGCTCACCGGCACCCCCACTGTCGTCGGCTCCGCCTCCAACCCCGAGGGGGTCGCTGTGCCGGCGGCGCGTCCGGGACGCCCGAGCTGGCTGCACCCCGGCCGGCAGGCGGCGAACGAACCGAGCCACTACGAGCCCGCCGCGGAATTCCTCGAAGAGCTCATCGAAGAGGACCGCCGCCGCGCCCGGCGTCGCCGCATCACCTGGATCGCGGGCCTGGTCATCGTCATCGCGCTGCTGGCCGCAGGGCTGGTGGCCGCGTACAACTGGACCCAGACGCGCTTCTTCGTCGGCGCCGACCCGAGCATGGACACCGTGGTGGTCTTCCAGGGCGTGCAGCAGAACCTCGGCCCGATTCCGCTGTCCAGCGTCTACGAGGACACCGGCATCCCTCTCGAAGACCTCAGCTACTTCCAGCGCCTGGCGGTGGAGGAGACCATCTCGGCCGGCTCGCTCGAGGAGGCGCGGGAGATCGTCGAGCGCCTGCGCCCGAAGGGCGGGGGGTGATCGGATGGCTGCTCCTGACCTGACCGCCGACACGGCCGTGGTGCGCGCCCTCAAGAAGATCCGCGTGCCGCAGACCCAGCGCAATCGCGAGCTCGCGCTGCTCGTGTTCGCCATGATCATCAACGCCGGCGCGGTGGCCCTCGTCCAGCTGGGCGCTGCGGGCGTCATCGACTGGAAGTTCCTGCTCTACTGCGGGGGGCCGACCGCATTGGCTTTCGCCCTCCACATCCTGCTGCGGCTGCGCGCCCGCGCCGCCGACCCGTTCGTGCTGCCGATCGCCACGCTGCTGACCGGCCTGGGCATCGCCATGATCTATCGCCTCGACATCGCCGAGCGATACCACGGCTGGGCCGCCTACTCGACGCGGCAGCTGGCCTGGTCGCTCATCGCCCTGGTCGGGGCGATCCTCGTCGTGTACTTCCTCAAGAACTACCGCGTGCTCTTCCGGTACACCTACATCTCCGGTCTCGTGGGCATCGTGCTGCTGATCCTGCCGGTCATCCCCGGGCTCAGCGCGGGGGGCAACGCCGACATCTGGGTCGACCTCGGCATCTTCTCGTTCCAGCCCGGCGAGCTGGCCAAGATCGCCCTGGCCATCTTCTTCGCCGGCTACCTCGTGCGCACACGCGAGAGCCTCACCTCCACGGGCACGCGCTTCCTCGGCATGACGTGGCCGCGCGCCCGCGAGTTCGGACCGCTGCTGATCATCTGGCTGGTCTCGCTGGGCATCATCGTGATGCAGCGCGACCTGGGCACGGGCCTTCTCATCTTCGGCATGTTCGTCGCCATGCTCTATGTCGCCACCGGCAAGACCGGATGGGTCGTCATCGGCGTCATCCTCGCCGCGGCGGGGGCGTACGCGGCATCCCGCCTGCTGCCCTACGTCGGCGCACGCTTCACCAACTGGCTCGACCCGTTCAACCCCGACCACATCGACGGCAGCAGCTACCAGCTCGTCAACGGCCTCTTCGGGCTCGCCCAGGGCGGGCTGCTGGGCACCGGGCTCGGTCAGGGACGGCCGTACCTGACGCCGCTTGCCGAGAGCGACTACATCTTCCCCAGCCTCGGCGAGGAGCTCGGCCTGATCGGCGTGTTCGCGATCCTGTGCCTCTACATGGTGTTCACGAGCCGCGGCATCCGCATCGGGCTCGCCGGCCAGGACGACTTCGGCAAGCTGCTGGCCACCGGCCTGTCGTTCACGATCGCACTGCAGGTGTTCATCATGGTCGGCGGGGTCACCCGCCTCATCCCGCTCACCGGCCTCACCACCCCGTTCCTCGCGGCCGGCGGCTCGTCGCTGGTGGCGAACTGGATCATCGTCGCGCTGCTGCTGCGGATCTCGGATGGCGTGCGCAGCCGCCCCCGGGTGGTGATCGGCTGATATGACCAAGGAGCTCCGCCGCCTCAGCATCCTCATGCTGATCATGTTCCTCGCCCTGTTCGGCGCGACCAGCTGGATCCAGGTGGTCGAAGCCGAGACGATCGCGGCCAACCCCGCGAACAAGCGCGCCCTCTACGACAGCTACGAGGTGCAGCGCGGCGCGATCATCGCCGGCGGCATCCCGATCGCCACCTCCGTTCCCTCGGGCGACCTGTACAGCTGGCAGCGCGTGTACACGGATGCCGAGATGTGGGCGCCCGTCACCGGGTACATCAACCCGGTCCTCAACTCCGCGACCGGGCTCGAACAGGCGATGAGCCAGCAGCTCAGCGGCACCGGCGGCTCGCAGTTCCTCTCGCGCATCGACCGGATCCTCACCGGCAAGCCGCCGCGCGGGTCGAACGTCGTGACGAGCCTGGACCCTGCGGTGCAGCAGGTCGCCTTCGACGCCCTCGGCGACCTGCAGGGCGCCGTGATCGCGATCGAGCCGGATACCGGTCGCGTCCTCGCGATGGTCACGAGCCCCAGCTTCGACACCAATGTGCTCGCCTCGCACAACCCCGAAGAGGTGAACGCGGCCTTCGACGAGCTCGACGGCGACCCGTCGCATCCCCTCTACAACCGCGCCATCGGCGGCAACCTCAACCCGCCGGCATCCACCTTCAAGCTCGTGGTCGCCTCCGCTGCCTTCGCCAGCGGAGAGTGGACGCCCGAGTCGACGCTGCCCAACCCCATCCGATACACGCTGCCCGGCACGAACACACAGGTGCAGAACTCCGGTGGCAGCGACTGCGGCGGCACCCCGACGGTGACCATCGCCGACGCCCTGCGGCTCAGCTGCAACATCCCTTTCGCCGAGCTCGCCGTCGAGCTCGGCGACGACGCCATCCGCGTGGAGGCCGAGAAGTACGGCTTCAATCGCGCATTCACCATGCCGCTGGAGTCGACGCCGTCGACCTACCCGCGTGCCCTCTCGGACGACCAGACCGCGCTCAGTGGCTTCGGCCAGGGGGATGTCCGGGCCACCCCGCTGCAGATGGCCATGGTGTCGGCCGGGATCGCGAACGGAGGGGTCGTCATGAACCCGATGATGGTCGATCGGGTCATCGGCCCCGACCTCTCGGTGCAGCAGACGTTCGACCCCACTGAGTTCGGCCAGGCGCTGGACCGAGGCCTGGCCGACCAGATGACCCGCCTCATGGTGGCCAACGTCGAAAACGGCGTGGCGGGGAATGCAAGAATAGAGGGCGTCGAGGTGGCGGGGAAGACCGGCACGGCGGAGAACGGCGACACCGACCCGTACACCCTGTGGTTCACCGGGTTCGCGCCCGCAGATGATCCCCAGGTTGCGGTGGCAGTGGTCGTGGAGGATGGCGGGGGACAGGGTCAGTCGGGCTTCGGCAACACCATCGCGGCCCCGATAGCGAAGAAGGTCATGGAGGCGGTGCTCAACCGATGAGGCCAACACAGGGCGTGTCCTTCGGCGGTCGCTACGAGCTGCAGTCGCG
>DASSYC010000003.1:0-4943 GCA_035703465.1 Microbacterium sp.
CGCCCTGCCCGTCGAGAACTTCTCCACGAAGGACGGCCAGCACACGAACGGCATCTACGGCTTTCTGGCCATGCTCATCAACCTCATCAAGGCGGAGCAGCCGACGCATCTGGCGGTCGCCTTCGACACGTCCCGCCACTCCTTCCGCACCGACGTCTACCCCGAGTACAAGGCGAACCGCTCTGAGACCCCCGCCCCCTTCCAGGGCCAGATCCCGCTGCTGAAGGAGTCTCTGGCGGCGATGAACATCACCGTGCTGGCGCAGGAGCAGATCGAGGCCGACGACATCCTGGCGACCCTCGCCACCCGCGGGGCCGCGGAGGGCTACCGCGTGCTGGTCTGCTCCGGCGACCGCGACACGATCCAGCTCGTCAACGAGGACATCACCCTTCTCTACCCGAACGTGCAGGGTGTCTCGCAGCTGAAGCGCTACGACCGCCAGGCCGTCATCGACAGGTACGGGGTCCGCCCCGAGCAGTACCCCGATGTCGCCGCGCTCGTGGGCGAGACCAGCGACAACCTCCCGGGTGTGCCGAAGGTGGGTGAGAAGACGGCGGTCAAGTGGCTGACCCAGTTCGGCTCGCTGGAGAACCTGCTCGAGAATGCCGACAAGGTCACCGGCGTGGTGGGCGGGAACCTGCGCGAGCACCTCGACGACGTCAAGCGCAACCGTGAGCTCAACCGCCTGCTCACCGACGTCGAACTGCCGGTCGGCCCCGGTGACCTGGCCGTCCAGCCCATCGACCCGCAGTCCGTGCGCGACATCTTCGCGCGCCTCGAGTTCCGCACCCTGCTGCCCCGCGTGTTCGAGATGGCCGGCGCCGCCGCAGCCGAGGCGGAAGCCGCTTCACGTCCCGCCGCCGAGGCGGCCCCGGTCGCCCAGGAGGCGGACGCCGCGGCGATCACCGCCTGGCTCGACGCAGCCGGCGCCGCGCCGCTCGCCCTGACCGTCGAGACCGCCGCCGGCCTGCCGACCCGGGTGGGGATCGCAAGCGACGCCGAGGCGATCGAGTTCGACTGGAGCGCGGATGCCGTGGCCTCGGCGTTCGGCGAATGGCTCGCCTCGGATGCGGGCAAGATCATGCACGCGGCCAAACCGCAGGTGAAGGCGCTGCGCCGCGCCGGCGTCGCGATCGGCGGCCTCTCGTTCGACACGCTGCTGGCCGGGTGGCTGCTGCGACCGAGTCTTCCCGACAAGAACCTCGCCGACCTGGTCGATCGCTACCTCGGTGAGAAGCTGCCCGAGGCCGACCCCGCGCAGCTGGTGCCCGAGACCGAGGGCGCGACGCCCGGACAGGTCTCGTGGTACGTGCTGCGGGTCGCGGAGGCGCTGCGGTCCGATCTGCCCGCTCCGGTGGCGGCCGTGCTGACCGACATCGAGCTGCCGACGCTGTCGGCGCTGGCGGACATGGAGCTGGCGGGCGTGGCGGTGTCGCACGAGAAGCTCGCGGCATTCTCGGGCGAGCTCGGCGCGCGCGCCGACGCCCTCGCCCAGGAGGCGTATGCGGCCATCGGGCGGGAGGTGAACCTCGGCTCGCCCAAACAGCTCCAGGAGGTGCTGTTCGAGGACCTGCAGCTGCCGAAGACCCGCAAGACCAAGACCGGGTACTCGACGGATGCCGCCGTGCTCGCCGACCTGCAGGAGACCAACCCGCACCCTTTCCTCAGCCTGCTGCTGCAGCACCGCGAGGCCACGAAGCTGCGCCAGATCATCGAGTCGCTCGACAGTGCTATCGGAGCGGGCGGGGCTATCGGAGCGGACGGGGCGATCCGTGACGACGGCCGCATCCACACCACCTACCTGCAGACCGGCAGCCAGACCGGCCGGCTGTCGAGCACCGACCCGAACCTGCAGAACATCCCCATCCGCACGGAGGAGAGCCGCCGCATCCGCGCCGCGTTCGAGGTGGGGCAGGGGTACGAGAGCCTCCTCACGGCCGACTACTCGCAGATCGAGATGCGGATCATGGCCCACCTCTCCGAAGACCCCGGCCTGATCGAGGCGTTCAACTCCGGCGAGGACACCCACCGCTTCGTGGGCTCGCGCGTATTCGGCGTCGCGCCCGAGGACGTCGATGCGGGCATGCGCACCAAAGTGAAGGCGATGTCCTACGGGCTGGTCTACGGGCTGAGCGCGTTCGGGCTGTCCAAGCAGCTGCGCATCGAGCAGTCCGAGGCCAAGCAGCTGATGACCGAGTACTTCCTGCGCTTCGGCGCGGTGCGCGACTACCTGCGCTCCTCCGTCGAGCAGGCGCGCATCGACGGGTACACCGAGACGATCTTCGGCCGGCGGCGACCCTTCCCCGACCTGACCAGTCCCAACCGCGTGCTCCGGGAGAACTCCGAGCGCGCGGCCCTCAACGCCCCCATCCAGGGCAGCGCGGCCGACATCATGAAGATCGCGCTGTTCCGGATCCACGGGGCGCTGGCAGATCAGGGGATGCAGTCGAGGGTGCTGCTGCAGATCCACGACGAGCTCCTTCTCGAGATCGCACCGGGGGAGTGGGATGCCGCGGAGCGGATCGTGCGCACGGAGATGGCGGGGGCGGCAGAGCTGTCCGTGCCGCTCGACGTGCAGATCGGCCGGGGCGCAGACTGGAACGAAGCCGGTCACTGACGGCGGCTACTCTGGAGTCCATGACATCAACCCCGCGCACCCCGTCCGCGATCGACGGAATCGCCGAGGACTGGGTCGACACGCTTGTCGAGTTCTCACCCGTCGCCGGCACCTATATCGGCCGCAACGAATACAACGACCGCTACGGCGACTACTCGCCGGAGGGCGCCGACAGCTTCGCAGGAAAGGCGCGCGCCACTCTCGTCGAGCTGGGCGCGCTCGAGCCGGTCGACGACGTCGATGTCGTCACCAAAGACGCCCTGACGCGCGATCTCGAGCTCGATCTCGAACTGTACGACGCGAAGTGGCACCTGCGGGATCTGAACGTCATCGCCTCGCCGGCACAGGACGTGCGAGCCGTCTATGACATCATGCCGAAGGACACCGCCGACGACTGGAGCGTCATCGCCACGCGCCTGGCCGCCGTGTCTGCAGCCGTCGACGGCTACATCTCCACTCTGCGCGAGGGCATCGCGCAGGGTGTCGTTCCCGCGCGCCGGCAGGTGACCGAGGTCGGGACGCAGATCGACCGGTACACCGGCGACAATGGATTCTTCGCGTCGCTCGTGGCCGACGCCGCCCCCAGCGACGGTCAGCTGCCGGCATCCCTCGCCCGAGACCTGTCGGACTCGTCGGGGTCCGCGCGCGTCGCCTACGAGCGGCTCGCGAGCTTCCTCGCCGACGAGCTGACTCCGGCGGCCGGCGACGAGGACGCGGTGGGCCGGGAGCTGTACGCGCTGCAGTCCCGCCGCTTCCTGGGGGCGGAGATCGACCTCGACGAGACCTACGAGTGGGGGATCGGGGAGCTTGCCCGCATGGTCGCCGAGCAGGAGGCCATCGCGAACGAGATCAAGCCGGGCGCGACGGTGGAGGAGGCCATCGCGTTCCTCGAGACTGACCCGTCGTCGCGGCTGCACGGCACCGAGGCGCTGCAGGAATGGATGCAGCGCACCAGCGATCGCGCCGTGGAGGAGCTGGGCCGCACCCACTTCGACATCCCCGAGCCGGTACGGCGCCTGGAGTGCATGATCGCGCCCACGAAGGAGGGCGGCATCTATTACACCGGCCCGACCGACGACTTCTCGCGGCCCGGACGCATGTGGTGGTCGGTGCCCGAGGGCGTCGAGGACTTCGACACCTGGCGCGAACTCACGACCGTCTACCACGAGGGTGTGCCCGGCCATCACCTGCAGATCGGGCAGGCCGTGTACAACCGCGCCGAGCTGAACGCATGGCGTCGCCTGCTGTCGGGATCGTCCGGGCATGCGGAAGGCTGGGCGCTGTATGCCGAACGGCTCATGGACGATCTCGGGTATCTGTCCACCCCCGCCGACCGTCTGGGGATGCTGGACGGGCAGCGGATGCGGGCGGCCCGCGTCGTGCTCGACATCGGCGTGCACCTGGGCAAGCCACGGCTCACGGGAGACGGAACCTGGGACGCGGACTACGCGCTCGATTTCATGCTGCGCAACGTCAACATGTCCGAGGAGTTCGTGCGCTTCGAGGTCAACCGGTACCTCGGCTGGCCCGGGCAGGCGCCTTCGTACAAGGTCGGTCAGCGCATCTGGGAGCAGATCCGCGACGACTACAAGGCGCGCAAGGGCGATGCGTTCGACATAAAGCAGTTCCACAAGAAGGCGCTCGACCTGGGCGGCGTGGGACTGGACACCCTGCGCATGGCGGTCGCGCGGCTGTAGCCGCACTTCACTCGGCACCGCGCAGCAGGTCGATCACCTGGGTGTCGGTGGTCTGGGTGAAGTCCCGGTAGAACTGCCCGACGGCCCAGAAGTCTCGCTGCGGGAAGGCGCAGACGTAGTCGTCGACGGCGTCTGCAGGCGGGGACCAGCTCTCGGGCGCGACCGGGGCGGCCAGCACGATGTGCCGGGCACCCCGGGCTCGCAGCGCGCGGCATGCGGCGACGGCGGTCGACCCGGTGGCGATTCCGTCGTCGACGACGATCACCGCTCGTCCCGCGACGTCCTGGGCGGCGATTCCGAACGCCTCCTCGCGGCGCCGCAGCTCGGCCCGTTCGCGCTCTTCGACGGCGGCCAAGGCTGCGGCATCCATCCCCGCGTACCGCACCGCGGCATCCTCGATCACACGGGCTCCATCCGCGATCGCGCCCACCGCGAACTCCTCGTTCGATGCCGAGCCGAGCTTGCGGACGACCACGACATCCAGCGGCAGCCCGAGCGCGCGTGCCACCACCGCGGCCACCGGCACCCCGCCCCGGGGGATGGCGCACACGATCGCATCGGAGCCGCGCCACTGCTCCAGCAGCGGGACGAGCGCTCCACCGGCGGCAGTACGATCGTTGAAGAGGCGG
>DASSYC010000048.1:0-13761 GCA_035703465.1 Microbacterium sp.
CCGGGCCGCTCCACGCTGGTGACCAGCACCGTGCTCGGCCCGCCCTCGCGCACCAGGTCAGCGGAGGCGAGGGTCTCGTCGAGGGTGTGCGGCTCGGTGCCGGTGAGATAGCCGAGCTCGAACTGGTTCGGGGTGATCAGATCGGCCTGCGGGACGACGCGGTCGCGCAGCAGGATCGGGATGGCGGGCGCCACGAAGCATCCGCTCTTCGCGTTGCCCATCACCGGATCGCACGCATAGATCGCGCTGGGGTTGGCGGCCTTCACCCTCGCGACGGTATCGAGGATGACATCGGCGATGCCCTCAGAGCCCTGGTAGCCCGACAGGACGACGTCGATCTGCCCGAACACCCCGCGCTCCTCGATGCCGGTGATGACCTCCCGCACGTCGTCAGGCGAGATGAGGGGTCCCCGCCAGGCGCCGTAGCCGGTGTGGTTGGAGAAGTTCACGGTGTGCACCGGGAGCACGTCGACGCCGATGCGCTGCAGCGGGAAGACGGCAGCCGAGTTGCCGACGTGCCCGAAAGCGACGGCGGACTGGATGGAGAGGATCTTCACCGGTCGATCATCCCACCCCGACCGGCCGGGGCCCGACGGCTGCTGCGGCCGCGACGAGGTCGGCGGCGAGCTGTTCTGCATCGTCGTCCTCCAGATCGTGCACGGTGAGCCGCAGATGCCGCGAGGTGGCACCGTCGATGAGGAACTCGTCGCCGGTGCGGGCGAGCCATCCGCGCCGCATGAGCTGCTCGGCGACCGGCCGCGCCGGACCCGGCAGCTCGACCCACAGGTTCAGTCCGTCACCGGCGGCGGTGGGGATGCCGCGGGCCGTCAGCCGAGACGCGAAGTCCGCATTGCGGCGGGCGTAGTGCGCCGCGGCACGGTCGATCGACGCGCGCACCTGCTCGTCGGTGAGGAGGGCGTGGGTGAGGCGCTGCAGCAGGTGGCTCACCCACGTCGTGCCGGGGCTCAGCCGCAGTGCGAGCCGGCCGGCCGTCTCAGGATCTGATGCCGTGACCGCCAGGCACATGTCCGGGCCCAGGAACTTGGAGACCGAGCGCACCAGCGCGAACCGGCGATGGTCAGGTCCGACGATGCTGTGGAACGGCTGCGCCGAGAGCAGTGAGAAGTGGTCGTCCTCGATGACGAGCACGTAGGGGTGGTCGGCGAGGACGTCGCGCAGCCGGGCGGCGCGCTCGGCCGACAGGCTCGCGCCGGTGGGATTCTGCGCACGGGGGGTGCACACCACGGCGCGTGCGCCGGCGGCCAGAGCAGTGCGCAGACCCGCCGGCGTCATCCCCTCCTCGTCGACCGGGACCGGGACGGCGCGGTAGCCGCCCAGCCGTGCGGTGTGGATGCCCGCCAGCCAGCACGGGTCCTCGAGGGCGACGGCGTCATCGCGGGTGAGCGCCTGGGCGAGCAGGCGCTCGACGGCGTCGACGGCCCCCGACGTCACGGTGAGGCGAAAGTCGGCCGGAGCGAGGTCGGCTGCCATCAGCGGCCGCGCCCAGCCCTCCAGGCCGGCGTCGATCACCGGCTCGCCGTACAGGACCGGTCGCCCGACGACCGCTTCGAGCGCGGGCGCCGGGTCGGGGATGAGCGCGGCATCCGGATTCCCGGTGCCGACGTCGCGCAGCACGCTGTCGACGGCGAAGCCCTCCTGCGCGACGGGGGTGAGGTCGCTGATCCGGGTGCCGCCCCGTCCGAGCGTCTCCACGAGCCCGGCCTGGGTGAGCTGGCGGTACGCGGAGACGACGGTGTTCCGGTTCACGCCGAGCCGCTCGGCCAGCGCCCGCACCGAGGGAAGCGACTGCCCCGCCCGCAGCGCGCCGCGTACGCACAGATCGCGCACGCTGTCGGCGATCTCGTTCGCTGTCGCGCCGGTGATGGGACTGTCCATGGCACCTCCGGTTCGAGTGTACGGGCCAGTGCTATTGTTTGGCATATGCCAATGATCGCCGTTGGCAGACTGACATGAGAGGTCAATCGTGGCGGACGAGACACGGAACAACGAGGTCGGCACCGGCCGGGTCAAGCGCGGACTCGCCGAGATGCTGAAGGGGGGCGTCATCATGGACGTCGTCACCGCAGAGCAGGCCCGGATCGCGGAGGATGCCGGCGCCGTCGCCGTCATGGCGCTGGAGCGGGTCCCCGCAGACATCCGCTCACAGGGCGGGGTCGCCCGCATGAGCGACCCCGACCTCATCGACGACATCATCGCCTCGGTGTCGATCCCGGTGATGGCCAAGGCTCGCATCGGCCACTTCGTCGAGGCGCAGGTGCTGCAGCAGCTCGGCGTCGACTACATCGACGAGTCCGAGGTGCTCTCGCCGGCCGATTACGTGAACCACATCGACAAGTGGCGCTTCACCGTGCCCTTCGTGTGCGGGGCCACCAACCTCGGCGAGGCGCTGCGCCGCATCAGCGAGGGCGCCGCGATGATCCGCTCCAAGGGCGAGGCCGGCACCGGTGACGTGTCGGAGGCGACCAAGCACATCCGCAAGATCTCGGGTGAGATCAACGTGCTGCGCTCGATGACCAAGGACGAGCTCTACGTGGCCGCGAAGGAGCTTCAGGCCCCGTACGAGCTCGTCGCGGAGATCGCCGAGACCGGACAGCTCCCCGTCGTGCTGTTCGTCGCCGGGGGAGTGGCCACACCGGCGGATGCCGCGATGATGATGCAGCTCGGCGCCGACGGCGTGTTCGTCGGATCCGGCATCTTCAAGTCGGGCAATCCCGCTGAGCGCGCCGCCGCGATCGTGAAGGCGACCACCTTCTACGACGACGCGAGCGTCGTCGCCGACGTGTCGCGCGGCCTCGGCGAAGCCATGGTGGGGATCAACGTCTCCGATCTGCCGGCGCCGCACCGACTCGCCGAGCGGGGCTGGTGACCAGCCGACCGCGCATCGGCGTCCTCGCCGTCCAGGGCGACGTGCGCGAGCACGCGAGCGTGCTGACGGACCTCGGCGCCGACGTCGAGCTGGTGCGTCGGCCCATCGAGCTTGCGGCGGTGGACGGGCTCGTGCTCCCGGGCGGCGAGTCCAGCGTCATCGACAAGCTGTGCCGCGCGTTCGGCCTGCAGCAGCCGATCCGCGACGCGATCGCAGCGGGGATGCCGGTCTACGGCACCTGCGCCGGCCTGATCCTGCTCGCCGACCGTCTCGTGGACGGCATCGCCGGGCAGGAGACGGTCGGCGGGCTGGATGCCACAGTGCGCCGCAACGCGTTCGGCTCGCAGGTCGACTCGTTCGAGACCGACCTGGAGGTCCCCGCGCTGGGCGGCCCGCCGGTGCATGCGGCGTTCATCCGCGCGCCGGTGGTCGAGCGCGTCGGCCCGGAGGTCGAGGTGCTCGCCCGGCTGGAGGACGGCCGGATCGTCGCGGTCGAGCAGGGCCCCCTGCTGGCCACCTCGTTCCATCCCGAGATGACCGGCGAGCACCGCTTCCACGAGCGATTCCTTCAGACCGTCCGAGTGCACGCCTGAGGCGCGTGTCCGACCGTCGCGGCATGATGGCGGCATGACCACGTGGGTGGCGCTGCTGCGCGGAGTGAACGTGGGCGGCATCACGATCCGCTCGGCGGAGCTGACGGACCTGTTCGAGGGTCCGCTCGGCCTCGCCGCCGTGCGCACGGTGCTCGCCAGCGGGAACGCGCGCTTCGATTCCGACGACAAGCCGGCTGCGCGAGCGGTGCTGAAGGGCCGGATCGAATCGGCTCTGCGCGAGCGATTCGGCTACGGCGCCTGGATCGTGCTCGTGACGCTTCGAGAGCTGCGGCAGGCGATCGACGGATTCCCGTTCGACGCGGACGACCCGACACGCCAGCCCTGGGTGATCTTCGGCTCCGATCCGTCGGCGATCGCAGAGCTCGCCGGTGCCGCCCAGGCTCTCGATGCAGAGGTCGACCCGGTGCGCACGGCCGGCCGGGTCTTGTACTGGAATCCGGTGAGGGGCACCACGACCGACACGCCGTTCGCCCGGATCCTCGCAAAGGCCGTCTATCGGCGCACGACCACGAATCGGAACCTGCGCACGCTCGTCAAGATCGCGTCGTGATCCAGGGCTCTCGCCTGCGCGCACAGTAGATTGCTGTCCGTGACCCTCAACGACTGGTGGTCGGAGCGATCGGAAGAGAAGTACTGGATGGTCGCCCCGCCGAAGGGAGTGCTCGGACCCGCGCTGATGGCGCCGCGACACAGCACCGCAGATCAGCGGCTGGAGTGGACGCACGAGATCGTCTCGCTGGTCGAACCGGGCGACACGGTGTTCGTGTGGGATCGCTCGGCGCGCACTCCCGGCATCACCGGCTGGGGGCGCGCGATCGGACCGCGCAGCGTGGAGCTGCGTCCGCGGCTCGTGCGCGGCCGCCAGACCCCGCCCATCGCCCAGTGGGTGATGCCGGTCAGCGACACGCTGCCGCTGGCGCAGCCGATCGATCTGGCAGCCCTCCGCAAGATCGGATCCGACATCGTCGCCCTGCGCGATGAGCTCGCGGCATCCGCCGACGGCCCGCTGTACTTCCCGTTCATCGGGCCCGCCCACACCTTGGCTCCTGCACCGGGCTACGCCATGAAGTTCCCGCGCGACCTGTTCGCGCTGCTCAACGCGCGCTACGGGTTCGACTTCGCACTCTGAGCGCTCACGAGGCGCTCGATCGCGGCGAGGGTCTGATCGACATCGTCCTCGGTCGTCGCCCACGACGACACCGAGCACCGCAGCACCGCGGCACCGCGCCACTGCGCACCCGTGAGCGCAGCGGTCCCCTCGGCGAGGATGGCGGCGCCCAGAGCCCGCGTCGACTCGTCGTCGGCGAGGCGGAACAGCACCTGCGTGTACCCGACCTCGTTGAGCACGGTAACGCCGGCCATGCGCCGCAGGCCGGCCCCGAGACGCTGTGCGCGCGCGCACAGCCGTTCCACCAGCTCGGCGACACCGGTGGAGCCGAGGGAGCGCAGAGCCGCCCACACCGGGACCCCCCGGGCGCGACGGGAGAGTTCCGGGGTGGCATCCCAGGCATCCCACCCCGCCCGGATCAGGTAGTCGCCGCCGGGCCGGAACATCGCCTGCACGTCCGCCCGATCGCGGACGATCGCCATCGCGCAGTCGTACGGGACGTTGAGGGTCTTGTGCGCATCGGTCGTCCATGAGTCCGCCCCCGCGCTTCCGGCGGTGAGATGGCGAAGGGCGGGGGATGCCGCGGCCCACAGCCCGAACGCGCCGTCGATGTGCACCCAGGCCCCGTGCGCGCGCGCCAGGGGCACCAGCTGCTCGAAGGGGTCGAAGGCGCCGGTGTGGACCTCGCCCGCCTGCAGGCACACGATCGCGGGCACGCCGGGTTCGGCGGCGAGCGCCTGCTCCAGGGCCCTGGGCAGCATCCGCCCCTCCGCGTCGCTGTCGACGACGACCATCTCGCTGCGGCCGATCCCGCACATCCGGGCGGCACGGTCGATCGATCCGTGCCGATCCGCGCCGACGACCAGGCGCAGAGCGGGCGCACCGCGCAGCCCGTCCTGCGTGAGGTCCCAGCCGGAAGCGCGCAGCAGGGAATGCTGTGCGGTCGCGAGACAGACGAAGTTCGAGGTCTGAGCGCCGGTCGTGAAGCCGACCCCCGCATCTGCGGGAAGGCCCAGCATCGCGCACACCCACCGGCCGGCAGCCTGCTCGATCGCGGCGGCGGCCGGTGCCGCGGCGCTCGGGCCGGCGTTCTGGTCCCACGCCGACACCAGCCAGTCCGCGGCCAGGGCGGCCGGCAGCTCGCCGCCGGTGACGAACCCGAAGAACCGTCCGCCCGGAATCGCCGAAAGGCCCGGGTCGGCGTCGCGGGCGAGGCGCGCGATGAGCCACGCGGCATCCTCTCCGCCATCTGGGAGGGGTCCGCCGAACACCCTCTGAAGCTGCTCCACGGTGGCCGTCGGCCACACCGGCCGGGAGCCGGCCGAACCCAGGAACTCCGCTGCGGCGCGGTGGGCGGCGTCGAGGGCTGCTTCGCGTTCATCCACGTGCCACAGCCTCGCATCGCGCCGCCGGCCCGGCAAGCGATCTGCGCCGGGATCATCGGGTGCGACGGGACGGCATGGCCGTAGACAGGCGGCCCGCGCGGTGCTTGAGTTGCTCCGTGACCCGCGCGGTCGATGCCGACTACCTGGTAGTGGGCGCCGGCGCCACAGGGATGGCGTTCGCCGACGCTCTGATCGACCACGCCGGCGACGTGCGGGTGGCCCTCATCGACCGTCGTCACAGCGTGGGCGGTCATTGGCTGGAGGCGTACCCGTTCGTGCGCCTGCACCAGGCATCCGCGCTCTACGGAGTCGCCTCGACGCTGCTCGGCGGCGCTCGCGTTCAGCATCGGGGCCCGGAGGCAGGGCTGCAGGAGCGGGCGACGCAATCCGAGGTCTGCGCGTACTTCGAGCGGATCCTGGCCGACCGGATGCTGGCGTCGGACAGAGTCGAGTTCCACGCCGCCAGCGAGTACCTCGGCGATCGCACCTTCGTGTCGCGGGTGTCGGGCGAGCGTTTCACCGTGGCCGAACGATGCCGGATCGTCGATGCCCACTACCTTTCCCCGCGGGTGCCGGCTGAGAAGCCCCCGCCGTTCGACGTGGACGACGACGCGCGAGTGGTGCCGGTCAATGAGCTCGTGCACATGGCAGGCGCCGCCGGCCAGTACGTGATCGTCGGCTCCGGCAAGACCGCCACTGACGCGTGTGTCTGGCTGCTCGGCCGGGGCGTCGCGCCCGACTCGATCTGCTGGGTGCGGCCCCGTGACCCGTGGATGCTCAACCGTGCGGTCATCCAGCCGGTTCCCGAGGTGTTCCTGGGGATGGTCGCCGATACCATGCAGGCGGCCGAGTCCTCGGCGTCGCTGGATGACCTGTTCCTCAGGCTCGAGGATGCGGGCATCATGCTCCGCATCGACCGGGCGGTCGCGCCCACGATGGCGAAGACCCCCACCCTCGCGGGGTGGGAGCTCGAACTGCTGCGCATGATCGAGCACGTCGTCCGCCGCGGACGCATCGTGGGCGTGCGGCGCGGACGGCTCGAGTTCGCCGACGGCGCGATGGCGATCAGGGCGGACGCCCTCGTCGTGCACTGTGCCGGCGAAGGTCTCATCTACCGTCCGCTCGTGCCCGTCTGGGCACCCGGGGAGATCACACTCCAGCCGATCCGGGCCGGATTCCCGTGCTTCGGCGCTGCCGTTGCCGGATACGTCGAGGCGACCCGCACCGGCGACGAGGAGAAGAACCGGCTGTGTCCGCCGTCGCCCTATCCCGACTCGCTGGCCGACTGGGCGCGGATGACCGTCGTGGGCGCCCGGAACGCCCGGGCGTTCGGCGCAGCGCCCGACATCGCCGCGTGGGCGTCGGAGGTGGCGCTCAACCCGGCGCGCATCCCGCCCGACCACCCCGGCTCCGCCGAACTCGACGACGTGCTCGATCGTCTGCAGACCCATTCGACGTCGGGGATGGCCCGTCTTGCGGAATTGAGCGGCATCGAAGCGCGCTGACTGGGGTGCTGCCGCGCCCGCGTCGGGCTCCCCGTAAACTTGTGGGCATGTCCGGCCACTCCAAGTGGGCGACGACGAAGCACAAGAAGGCCGTCATCGACGCGCGCCGCGCCAAGTCGTTCGCCAAGCTCATCAAGAACATCGAAGTCGCCGCCAAGCTGGGCGGTCCCGACCTCAGCGGCAACCCGACGCTGTACGACGCGGTGCAGAAGGCGAAGAAGACCTCCGTCCCCAACGACAACATCGACCGCGCCATCAAGCGAGGCGCGGGCATCTCCGGCGATGCCGTCGAGTATCACACGATCATGTACGAGGGCTACGGCCCGAACGGGGTGGCGCTGCTGATCGAGTGCCTCACCGACAACAGGAACCGCGCTGCGGCGGAGGTGCGCACCGCCCTCACCCGCAACGGCGGAACCCTCGCCGACCCCGGCTCGGTGTCGTACAACTTCACGCGCAAAGGGGTCATCGTCGTCTCCGACGAGGGCACCACAGAGGATGACGTCATGCTCGCCGCGCTGGAGGCGGGAGCAGAGGAGGTCGAGCCCCACGCGCAGGGGTTCGAGGTGATCACCGACGCAGCCGACCTCGTGCCGGTGCGTGTCGCGCTGCAGGATGCGGGGCTTGACTATGAGTCGGCCGACGTGGAGTTCGTGCCCTCGCTGAAGGTCGAGGTGGACGCCCCCACGGCACGGAAGGTCTTCCGGCTCATCGACGCCCTCGAGGACAGCGACGACGTGCAGAACGTGTTCAGCAACTTCGATCTGACCGCAGACGTCCAGGCCGAGCTCGAAGAGGACGACTGACGGCGCGCCCCGTCATCGGGGTCGGCCGGCCCGCTTAGCGTGGAGCTCGTGGCACCCCGCTCTCTTCGCGTGCTCGGCATCGACCCGGGACTGACCCGGTGCGGCGTCGGGATCGTGGATGTCGCGGCCGACCGCTCCGCGGTCCTGGTCCACGTCGGGGTCGTGCGCTCGGCGCCCGGGGCGCCGATCGAGGAGCGGCTGGCCACGGTGGCCCGTGGCATCCGCACCCTGCTCGACGAGCATGAGCCGCACGTCGTCGCGGTGGAGCGCGTGTTCGCGCAGCAGAACCGCCACACCGTGATGGGCACCGCCCAGGCCAGCGGCGTCGCCCTGCTGCTCGCAGCCGAGCGGGGCCTGCCCGCCGCCCTGCACACGCCGACGGAGGTGAAGGCCGCCATCACCGGCTACGGCTCGGCCGACAAGCGTCAGGTGCAGGCGATGGTGGCGCGGATCCTCCGGCTGGATGCCCCGCCCACACCGGCAGACGCGGCCGATGCCCTCGCCCTCGCCCTGTGCCACGCGTGGCGCGGCGGAGCGCCGTCCGCGCCGGCGACGGGTGCGCTCACTCCCGCTCAGCGCGCCTGGGCCGCGGCCGAGCGCGTCGCACGACGATGACCGGGCGCGTGTCGATCGAACAAAGCTCCGAAGCATCGCGTAGGCTCGAAGCATGATCTCGTCCCTGCATGGAACCGTCCTCCACGCCGACGCCGATGTCGTCGTCGTGGAGGTCGGAGGCGTCGGGCTGTCGGTCGCCGTCTCGCCGCAGGTGGCCGGTGGCGCACGCGTCGGCGAGCGCATCCGGCTGCACACCCATCTCGTCGTCCGCGAGGATGCGCTCCTGCTGTTCGGATTCGAGTCCCGGGACGAGCTCGCCGTGTTCGCGCAGCTTCTCGGTGTGCCGGGCGTCGGGCCGAAGTCGGGCATGGGCGTGCTGTCCGCGCTCACCGTGGGAGCAATCGCCGAGGCGGTCGCCGCCGAGGACGACGCGCCGTTCCGGCGTGTCTCGGGCATCGGGCCGAAGACGGCCAAGCTGATCGTCGTCCACCTCGCCGGCAAGCTCGCCGTCGTCGCAGCCGCGCCAGCGGCGAGCGGCGCGGTGGCCGGGTCCGTGCGGGTGCAGGTCACCGAGGCTCTCGTCGGCCTCGGGTGGAACGAGCGCACTGCCGGGGAGGCGCTCGACGCGATCGCGGCGGACGCCGATCCGGGGGAGCGCGGCTCGGTGACCGCTCTGCTGCGTCTCGCGCTCGCCCATCTCGGCCCCTCCCGGCCCAGGGAGGCCGCCCGTGGATGAGCGGCGAGGCGCGAGGACGCCGATCGGCCCTGGGTCGATGGACTCCCAATCGATGGTCCCCGAGCCGACGGACCCCGAGCCGATGGACCCGGAGCCGATGGATGAGGCCGAGCTCGCCATCGAGGGGGCCCTGCGTCCGCAATCCCTGGGCGAGTTCGTCGGCCAGCCCAAGGTGCGCGGGCAGCTGCAGCTTCTGCTGGAGGCCGCCCGCATCCAGCAGCGCCCCGCCGATCACATCCTCCTGGCCGGGCCGCCCGGGCTCGGCAAGACCACACTGGCGATGATCGTCGCCCACGAGAGCGGCCGGCCCCTGCGGCTGTCCAGCGGTCCCGCGGTCCAGCATGCCGGCGACCTGGCGGCGCTGCTGTCGAGCCTCACCCCCGGCGAAGTGCTGTTCATCGACGAGGTGCACCGCATGGCGCGCTCGGCCGAGGAGATGCTGTACCTGGCGATGGAGGACTTCCGCATCGACATCATGGTCGGCAAGGGCGCGGGGGCCACCAGCATCCCGCTCGACCTCGCGCCGTTCACGCTCGTCGGCGCGACGACCCGGTCGGGCCTCCTGCCCAATCCGCTGCGCGACCGGTTCGGCTTCACCGCGCACCTGGAGTACTACGAGGCCGAGGATCTCGAGCGGGTCATCGCGCGATCGGCGACGATGCTGGGAATCGACATCCCCGCGGACGCGCGATTCGAGATCGCGCGCCGCTCCCGCGGCACACCGCGCATCGCCAATCGGCTGCTGCGGCGCGTGCGCGACTACGTGCTGGTGCACGGCGAGCCCGAGCGGGGCGCCGATCTGGCCGCCGTGTCGGCGGCGCTGGAGCTCTACGACGTCGACGCCATCGGCCTCGATCGGCTCGACCGCGCGGTTCTGGACGCGCTGGTGCGCCGCTTCGACGGGGGACCGGTGGGACTGTCCACCCTGTCCGTCACGGTGGGCGAGGAGGCCGAGACCGTCGAGAGCGTCGTGGAGCCGTACCTGGTGCGGATCGGCCTCATCGCGCGCACCCCGCGCGGCCGCATCGCCACCTCGGCGGCCTACGCGCACCTCGGCGCGCCACGCGCCGAGAACGCGCTCAGATTCGATGACCTATAATTCGTGGAGGCTTTCGCCTCCTTCCCTCCAGGTTTCCGCCTTCCGACGGCGCACCTCTCCCGAAAGGTCTCGACCTCCGCATGGACTTCTTCGCACAGTACGGCCTGCTCATCCTGCTGGCCGTCCTCCTCGTCTTCATGTTCTGGAGCTCGCGTCGCCGCACGCAGCGCATGAAGGCCGAACAGGAGCAGAAGGCACGCCAGACCGTCCCCGGCGCCGAGGTGCTGCTTCAGGGCGGCCTGTACGGCCGGGTGGTGTCCTATGACACCGAGAACCTCGACGAGCCGGCCATCATCGAGCTGGCCCCCGGCGTGCAGATCAAGGTGCACAGCCAGGCGATCCTGCGCGTCGTGACGCCGACGGACACTCTGAGCGAGGAGGAGTTCCTCACCGCCGAGGAGCACCAGGCCGAGTACGCGGCCGACGTCGCCGAGGGCTACACCGAGCCGATCGGGGACTCCGCGCCGCACATCGAGACGCCGGAGGAGACGGCCGAGCGCCTGACGACCGACGACAAGCGCCAGGACAAGACCGAGGACTGATCCCGCCCGCACAAGGGCGTGCACCGAGAAAGCGATTACGTGGCTCCATCGACCCCTGTCCGGCATGCGTGGCGCGCACTGCTCGGGCTTCTCATCATCATCGCGGTGCTCGCCGGCATCAACGCGCTCGGCGTATACGTCTTCCAGAAGAGCTCCTGGACGCCTGAGCTCGCGCTCGACCTGCAGGGCGGCACGCAGATCATCCTGCAGGCGACCACCCCGGACGGCAGCGCGCCCACCCAGGACCAGATGAACCAGGCGGCCACGATCATCCGCCAGCGTGTGGATGCTTCGGGCGTCGGCGAGGCCGACATCACCACCCAGGCGGGCAACCAGATCGTGGTGCAGATCCCGGGGCAGGCGGACGAGGAGACGCGCAAGCGCATCGAGGCGTCCGCGCAGCTGCAGCTGCGCGCCGTGCTGCACGCGGACAGCCCGTCCACGAGCTATGTCGGTGACGACGGCAACACGACGCCGTACCCGACCCCCGACCCCACGCTGGCGGCCACCCCGACGGCGCAGCCGACCGACGGCAGCGACCTCAACTGGATCACCCCTGCGCTGCAGGCGCAGTTCCTCGCGTACGACTGCAGCAACCCCTCGAACGATCCGGCCAACGCCCCCAAGGACGAGCCGCTGATCACCTGCGAGTCCGACGGGAGCATCAAGTACATCCTCGGCCCCGTCGAGCTGGACGGCTCGTCCATCGACGACGCCACCTTCGGCCAGAACTCGCAGAACGGGCAGTGGGAGGTGCAGCTCACCTTCGACGGCACGGGCACAGAGGCCTTCACCGCCGTCAGCACGCGCCTGTTCGGCATGGAGCCACCGCGCAACCAGTTCGCGTTCGTGCTCGACGGCGAAGTCATCTCCGCACCGCGCATGAACGCGGTCATCACCGACGGCCGCCCCGCGATCTCGGGCTCGTTCACGCAGGAGAGCGCCAAGGTGCTCGCCGACCAGCTGAAGTACGGTGCGCTGCCGCTGAGCTTCACCGTGGTCAGCTCCGACACGATCTCGGCCACGCTGGGCACGCAGCAGCTGCAGATCGGCCTCATCGCCGGGCTCATCGGCCTGGCGCTGGTCGCGCTGTACTCCCTGATCGGCTATCGCGCGCTCGGGTTCGTGATCATCGCCTCCCTCGTGGTGATGGGCGTCATCACCTATCTGGCGATCTGCATCCTCGCGTGGCGCATGGGCTTCCGGCTTTCGCTCGCCGGTGTCGCGGGAATCATCGTCTCGATCGGGTTCACCGCCGACTCGTTCATCGTGTACTTCGAGCGAATACGCGACGAGCTGCGCGACGGCAAGTCGATCACGGGTGCCGTGGAGGACGGCTGGGACCGCGCCAAGCGAACGATCTTCATCTCGAAGTCGGTGAACGTCCTGGCCGCCGTCGTGCTGTACGTCCTCGCCGACGCGACGGTGAAGGGGTTCGCGTTCACGCTCGGGCTGACCACGATCATCGACGTGCTCATCTTCATCGTGTTCACCCACCCGGTGATGCAGCTGCTCGCCCGCACGAGGTTCTTCGGCGAGGGCCACCGATTCTCCGGCATGGATCCCGAGGCGCTCGGCGCCGTCTACCGGGGTCGCGCCCAGTTCCGCGCGCCGGCCGCCGCAGGCGGAAAGGGCCAGTCTGCGCGACGGGCCAAGTCGCGGGGCGAGGCCGAGCGTCGGCAGACGATCGCGGAGCGCAAGCAGGCCGAGCTGGCCGCCGCGAAGACGGGCTCCGACCCATCCGCCACCACGAAGGAGGGTGACCGCTGATGGGCCGCATGAGCCGCTTCGGCAATGACCTGTACACCGGCAAGCTGTCGTTCCCCTTCGTCGCCCGCCGGCGCCTGTGGTTCGCGATCGCCATCATCCTGGTCATCGCCTCGGCGCTGGTCCCGCTGATCCGCCCGATCCAGTTCTCGATCGAGTTCACCGGCGGGTCGCAGTTCACCGTCTCCGGGCTGAGCAGCCCCATCGACCAGTCGCTGGCCACGCCCGCCGTGCAGAGCGTCGTCCCCGGCGCCGCCACCAAGGTGACCACGATCGGCGACACCGCGGTGCGGGTGCAGACCGACCAGATGACCTCCGACGAGACCCAGCAGGTCCGCTTCGCACTGGCCGACGCCTACCGTGTCGATGTCGAGGAGGTCACCTCGTCGTTCATCGGCCCGAGCTGGGGTGCGGACGTCACCCGTCAGTCCCTGTGGGGCCTGGCGATCTTCCTCGCGCTGACCTTCCTCATCCTCGCCCTGTACTTCCGGACGTGGAAGATGTCGATGGCGGCCATCCTGGGTCTGGTCGACGTGCTGATCATCACCATCGGCATCTACGCGGCCGCCGGCTTCGAGATCTCTCCTGCGGCGGTGATCGGGTTCCTCACGATCCTGGCGTACTCGCTCTACGATACGACCGTCGTCTTCGACAAGGTCAGGGAGACGACATACGAGGACGGCGAGTCGTCGGCGCGGACGTTCGGGGAGTCGGTGAACCTCGGCGTGAACCAGACGCTCGTGCGTTCGATCAACAC
>DASSYC010000107.1:0-28005 GCA_035703465.1 Microbacterium sp.
GTGGAAGACATGTTCCCGGCCGCCCACCGAGACCGTCCCCTCATCCGCCGTCAGGACCCCGGCGATGATCTTGCTCAGAGTCGACTTGCCCGCCCCGTTCTCGCCCACGAGGCCGTGCACGGCGCCCGGAGCGATCTCGAGATCGATGCCCGACAGGACAGGCGCGGCCCCGAACCGCTTCGTGACGCCGTGCAGCCGCACCGGAAGCGCAGAGGCGCCTGCGCTGACGAACGTCATCGATATCAGCCGGGCCACTCCGGCGAGAATTCGCTCGCCGTGTCCTGGGTCACGATCCACCCGTGCGGGAGGTCGGCGAACGGGTCAACCATGCCCTGGTCGTTGCCGTTGCGGATCGCGTCGACGACGGCCTCCATCGCGAGCTTGCCGGACGTGGCGGGCACCATCATGACCGATGAGAACCAGCGGCCGTCTGCGACGGCGGCAACCGACTGCTCGCTGCCTCCGAACCCGACGAGGATGATGTCGCCCATGCTCCCGGCCGCTTCGAGTGCCTGGTCGGCACCCTGCATCCCCTGGTCCGAGCCGACGATGACATCGATGTCCGAGTGCGCCGTCAGCATGTCCTGCACGACCGTCAGCGCGTTGGCGGGGTTGAAGAACGTCTCACCGTCGGCGACCACCTCGACCGGCGATCCCGCGACGGCCTCGTCCCACGCATCGCGCATGGCGACATCCAGCGCGGATGCCTTGATGTCGTAGAGGTAGCCGACCCGGCACGGATCCAGGTTCTGCGACGCGCACGCGGCGACGGTCTGCTCGCCCAGCTTGTGCCCCATGTCGGCGGGGCGCTGGCTCACGTTGGCCGACAGGCCCTCGACCTGCACCTCTGCCGTCGTGAAGTCCTCCCCCAGGATCTGGTCGACGTTTACGACCTTGATGCCGGCCTCGATCGCCTGGAGCACGCCGTCGATGAGTCCGGGCCCGTAGATCGGCTGGGTGATGATCCCGTCGTACTGCCCCGACGCGATGGCGTCCTGCAGCTGTGCGGCCTGCGCATTCGGGTCGTTGTTCGCGTCGAAGACCGTCATCTCGACGTTGTTCGCATCGGCGGCCTGCTGCGCCGCCTCGAGCATCGGGGTGTCGTAGGTGTTGGCGACGGCGAACGACAGGAAGGCGACCTGGATGGTCTCCTCCGCCGCGTCGGTCGCGGCACCGGTCTCGCCGCCTCCGCCGGCGGGAGCGGCGCACGCGGCGAGCAGGGCGGCGGCGGCGGTGAACGCCCCCGCGACGAACAGGCGACGCATCCGCGTCGCACGGGTGTGCCTCATGTGACTCTCCTTTGAGATCTCGCGGCGCGACTCTTCACTGAGCGATCCTGCGATCAGCGTTACTGTACAAGCTTGTGCGCTGATACTGAAGAGAGTCTGCCCGCCATCCCTCGTTTTCAGGGCATAACGGATCCGAATCGTTACATGGCCCTTGATTCCCGGCGGGCCGTGTGTAGCATGACTGGAAATCGAGAGGAGTCAGACATGGCCCTGGACGTCACCGACTGGCTGGACCGCTACCGCATCGCATGGGAGACCCGTGATCCGGATGCCGCCGCCGCCCTCTTCACAGAAGACGCGAGCTATCGCGAGGAGCCGTACGCCGAAGCGTTCCACGGTCGTGCCGGAGTGCACGACTACTGGTCCCGCGTCACCGCGACGCAGTCCGACGTCGTGTTCCGCTATGGCGAGCCGCTCACGCAAGGGGATCGCGCCGCCGCGGAATGGTGGACCACGATGCGCAACGGCGGGGTGGAGATCACACTCGCCGGCGAGTTCTGGCTGCGCTTCGACGCGGACGGGCTGTGCAGCGAGCTTCGCGAGTACTGGCACTTCGGGGAGGGACACCACGAGCCGCCCCCCGGCTGGGGGCGATGACGGGTGATCGTCGTCTCGGGTGCGTCCGGCCAGCTGGCCGGCCTCATCGCAGGTGAGCTGCTCGAGCGCATCGAGCCCGACCGGCTCCGTCTCGTGACGCGCGATCCCGGTCGCCTGCGCGACATCCCCCCGTCGGTCGAGGTCGCCCGCGCCGATTTCGACGAGCCGGCCACCCTTCCGGCGGCGTTCGCCGGCGGTTCGACCCTCATGCTCGTGAGCACCGACACGATCACCGACCGCGCCGCACAGCACGCCCGAGCGATCGATGCCGCGCGGGACGCGGGCATTCGCCGCGTCGTGTACACGTCGATGACCTCCCCCGGCGAGGAGAACCCGGCGCTCATCGCGGGAAGTCACCGGGCCACCGAGGAGCAGCTGCGCGCGAGCGGGGTGGAGTGGACGATCCTGCGCTGCGGCTTCTATGCCGACTTCCAGGCCTTCGAGGCCGCCGACGCACTCGCCTCGGGAGAGCTCGTGCACAACCGCGGCGACGGGCGCTGCGCCTATGTCGCCCGCGCGGACATCGCCCGCAGCGCGGCCGTCGTTCTCGCCGAAGACGGGCACGAGGGCGCGGTGTACGAGCTCACCGGCCCCGAGGCGCTGTCGGCGGACGAGCTGGCAGAGCTGTACTCGCGCGTGGGCGACAGTCCGGTCGAGACGACGGGTCTCGATGACGATGCCTATCTGGCGGCCATCGGCGGGTCGGCGGACGGCCATGTGCAGTATGGGGTCGCGCTGGCGGTGTCGCTGGGGCAGGCCATGCGGCTCGGTCTGCACGAGGACGTGTCGGGCGATGTCGAGCGTCTCACCGGGCGTGCGCCGCAACGTGTCGAGGACCTGCTGCAGACGCAGGCGGCCTCGCTGCGCGCGGTCGCCCGGCAGGGCTGAGCCCGGCGGTGTGATCCCGGACGAGCGGATTCAGACCAGCAGGCTCAGCGGGCTCTCGATCCTGCGCACGAACGCCGCCATCCACTCCGCGGCGACGGCGCCGTCGATCACACGGTGGTCGGCAGAGAGCGTGACGCTCATGACGGTGCCCACGGCGAGGGCGCCGTCCTCGACGACGGGGCGCTCCTTCGCCGCGGCGACAGCGAGGACGCCGGCCTGCGGCGGGTTGAGGATCGCCGAGAACGCGCCCACGCCGTACATGCCGAGATTCGACACCGAGAACGATCCTCCCTCCAGTTCCTGCTGGCGCAGCCGGCCGGACCGCGCGCGCTCCGCGAGATCGGCGATCGCCTCGCTCAGCGCGACGATGCCGAGCCGGTCCGCGTCCTGCACGACGGGGGTGAGAAGTCCGTCGTCGACCGCGACGGCGACCGCAACGTCGACGGTCCGGTGCCGCAGGATGCTCTCACCGCCCCAGGTCACGTTGGCCGCGGGGACGTCGCGGAGGGCGAGTGCGACGGCCTTGACGATGAGATCGTTGACCGAGATGCGCCCCGGCGAGACCTCGTTGATCTCGCTGCGCAGGGCGAGCAGCCGCTCCATGCGGCAGTCGCCGCTGACGTAGAAGTGCGGCACGGTCGCCTTGCTCTCGGTGAGCCTGCGGGCGATCGCGGCGCGCATCCTCGTGAGCGGGACCCGCTCGGGTTCCGGTCTTTCCGCGGATGCTGTGGCCGGCCGCGCTTCGAGAACCGGTGGGGGCGGCGCCTGCAGTCCGTCGAGATCACGGCGCACGATGCGCCCGTTCGGACCGGTGCCGCGGATCGTCGTGAGGTCGAGGCCGCGCTCTTGGGCGAGCCGGCGCACGAGCGGGCTTGCGAACAGCCGTCCGCCCGCGGGCTTCGCGACGGGTGCCGCCGCCTCAGGTGCGGCCGCCTCGGGTGCGGCCGCCTCGGGTGCCGCCGCCTCAGGTACGGCCGCGTCGGGTACGGCCGCGTCGGGTACGGCCGCGTCGGGTGCGGCCGCGTCGGGTGCCGCCGCCGCCGCAGCGGGCGCACCGAGGCCGGCAGCGGTCACGGCATCCTCGGCCTTCTCCCCCGCGTCGGCGAGCACGGCGATCGGTGCGCCGACGGCGACGGCGACGCCGGGCTCGACGAGCAGCTGCGCGACCGTTCCGGCAGCCTCCGCCTCGTGCTCGAACACCGCCTTGTCGGTCTCGATCTCGGCGATCGCCTGACCTTCGGTCACGGTGTCGCCCACGCCGATGAGCCAGGACTGCAGGGCGGCCTCGGTGGCCCCGGCCATGACCGAGGGCATCCGGACGACGGTCGCCATCAGCGACCTCCCGCCGCGGCGCGCATGCGTTCGAGCGCCTCGGCGACCTCCTCGGTGCGGGCGATCGCCGCGCGCTCGAGGACCTTCGAGATCGACGGCGACGCTTCGCCGCCGGTGACCCGCTCGATCGGCTGGTCGAGCCAGTCGAAGAAACGACGCTGCAGCTCGTCGGCCAGCCACGCGCCGTACCCGGTGCCGCGCGCGCCCTGCTCGACGATGAGCACCGCGTTGGTCTTGCGGATGCTTGCGCCGATCGTGTCCCAGTCCAGCGATGCCCGGTCGAGCCAGCGCAGATCGATGAGCTCGGCATCCACGCCTGTCTGCTCGATCGCCTCGGCGCTGTGCGCGACCATCGACAGGTAGGTGAGCACGGTGACCTCGGAGCCTTCGCGGCGCACGGCGGCGGACCCCGGCGGGATGATGTAGTCCAGATCGCCCTCGACGGAGGGATGCATGGAGCCGTAGAGGTCGACGTGCTCGATGACGAGCACGGGGTCGTCGATCGCGAGCGCCGCGTTCATGAGGCCGACATAGTCGGCGGGGGTGGATGCCGCGGCGATGCGCCATCCGGCGCTCGTCGCGAAGATGCCGGCGGGGTCCATGAGGTGCTGCGAACCGTAGCCGGACCCCATCGCGACCTTGGTGCGCAGCACCAGCGGCACGGGGTGGGTGCCGCCGAACATGTGGCGTGCCTTGGCCACCTGGTTGAACACCTGGTCGGCGGCGACCCACATGAAGTCGGGGTACATGAACTCGACCACCGGGCGGAAGCGGCCGTCCAGCGCCATCCCGCCGGCGAGGCCGAAGAATCCGTTCTCGCTGATGGGCGTGCCGATGACCCGCTCGGGCCCGTACTTCGCGGCGAGGCCCTTCGTCGCTCCGTTCGTGCCGCCGGCGAGCCGGTGCACGTCCTCGCCGAGCACGACGATCCGCGGGTCCTCGTCCATCCGCCGGTCCATGACCGCCGCGACCGTCTCGACGAACTTGCGCTCGGGCCCGGTCGCCTCGGGGCTCGGCTGCGCGTCGAGCCCCTCGAGCTCTGCCAGGTCGCTGCGGATGCCCACGTCGACGAAGCCGGGATCGGGCCACAGCTCGGGGCGGATGCGGCGGGTGCCCTCGGCATCCGGGTCGTCCTGGATCAGCGCGCCCACCGCCTCCTGCATCGCCTGCTGCGCACGCGCCCGCAGCGCAGCCACGGCGTCGGCGTCGATCAGCCCGAGCGCGGTCATCTCAGAGGCGACGCGCTCGAGCGGATCGCGGGTGCGCCACTGCGCCTCCTCGTCCTTGGTGCGGTAGCCGAAGGCGCTGCCGGGGAACGGGCCGTTCTGGTGGAAGAAGCGGTAGACCTCGGCCTCGATGATCCCCGGGCCCTCTCCGCTGCGCATGCGCGCCGCGGCGGCCTCCATCGCCAGATGCACCGCGAGCGGGTCCATGCCGTCGACGCGCCAGGCCGGAATGCCGAAGCCCTGGCCGCGCACCGAGAAGCGCGTGTCGGCGGTGACCTCGGAGGCGTGGGTGGAGACGGCGTAGAGGTTGTTCTCGATGAACAGGCACAGCGGAAGCTTCCATGCCGCCGCGAGGTTCATCGTCTCCAGGATCGAGCCGATCTGACTCGCGCCGTCGCCGAAGCAGTTCATCGTGAGGTCGGTGGTGCCGGCGTGCTTCTGCGCCCAGGCGTTGCCGGCCGCCGCCGGCGCGCCGCCGCCCACGATCGCGTTCGTGCCGAGCGCGCCCGCCTCCAGCCACTGCAGGTGCATCGACCCGCCGCGCCCTCCGCAGTAGCCCTGGGCGAGCCCAAGGATCTCGGCGAGCGTGCGCTGGAGGACGTGCTGCACGACCGGCGTCACCGGGTCGGTGGGGTCCAGGGCCCCGCCGCTGACGTGCGTGAGCGCCTTCGCGAGGAACTGGTGGTGGCCGCGGTGCGAGCCGTTGACGCCGTCGGCCGAGCGCATCCCGACGATCGCCCCCACCGCGCCGCCCTCCTGCCCGATGCTCGAGTGGGCGGGCCCGTGCACGAGGTTCTCCGCGGCGAGTTCGAGCACCGTCTCCTCGAAGGCGCGGATGAGGTGCAGCTGCACCAGCATCGTGCCGAGCAGGGCCGGGTCGGCGTGGGCCCAGTCCTCCGGCGTCGTGGTGAGCTCGACCCAGTCGACCCCGGTGTCCAACGTGCGCAGCTGTGGCATCCTCGCCTCCCGATCACCCTCAGACTAGATCCGATTGAATCCAATCTCAAGAGTTTCTGCGCCGGGATGCTGGACAGCGTCGGTCTCGAGCGCGATGATGGATCCAATATCGGGAGGATGACATGGGTATTCCTGGTGTCCGCGGCATCGACCACGTCGGGTTCACGGTGCCCGACCTCGACGAGGCCGAGCATTTCCTGGTCGACGTCCTCGGCGCCGTCCGCGTCTACACGCTCGGCGCCAAGCGATCGGACGACGACGACTGGATGGCGATGCAGCTCGGCGTCCATCCGCGCACGATCATCCGCGAGATCCGCTTCTATCGCCTGGGCAGCGGAAGCAATCTCGAGGTCTTCCAGTACGACAGCGCCGACGGCCAGGCCCCGCAGCCGCGCAACAGTGACATCGGCGGGCACCATCTCGCGCTCTACGTCGACGACATGGATGCCGCGACCGCCCACCTGCGCGCCCACGACGTGGAGATCATGGGCGAGCCCGTGGCGAGCGCGGGCGCATCGACCGGGCAGCGGTGGCTCTACTTCCGCGCGCCGTGGGGCATGCAGTTCGAGCTCGTGAGCTTCCCCGACGGCAAGGCCTACGAGAAGGATGCCGACGTGCTCCTGTGGCATCCGGCAAGGCCCGCCGAGTGACTGTCGCCGACGCGGGGACGACGGCGGCGCCGCTCGACGGCCACGGCGCGGCCGGCCGGCGCGTCGCCGATGCGCTGCGCGAGGCGATCCTGCGCGGTGAGCACGCGCCGGGCGACCGCATCCGGCAGGAGGTGCTCGCCGAGCGCTACGGTGCAAGCCGGGTGCCCGTGCGCGAGGCGCTGCGGATGCTGGAGGCCGAAGGCCTGGTCACCCTCGTCGCGAACACGGGCGCCTGGGTCGCGCGCATCAGCCTCGCCGAGTGCGAGGAGATGTATCAGATCCGCGAGCGCGTCGAGCCGCTGCTGCTGCGATTCAACGTGCCCCTCGTGCCCGACGCGGAGATCGCGCGACTGGGCGAGCTGGCCTGGGCGATGGAGACGGCCGACGTCGAGGAGTTCCTCGCCCTCGACCGCGACTTCCACCTCTCCTGCTATGCGCTGGCGGAGACCTCGGTGCTCGGCGACCTGGTGCTCCAGCTGTGGAATCGCACGCAGCATTACCGTCGCGCCTTCACCCACGTCTTCCGTGCGGAGGGCGACCGCAGCGCCCACCACGACCACCATCTGCTCGTCGCCGCGCTGCGCCGGCGCGACGCCGACGAGGCCGAGCGCGTGCTCGCGGGGCACATCCGGCGCACGCGTCTGGAGCTCGAGCGGCATCCCGAGGTGTTCGCGCAGCCGTGAGCCGGTGACGCCGCAGCTCAGGTGATGCGCCAGCCGCGGTCGACGTCCAGGTTCACCGCCGAGACGCCGCGGTTGCGCAGCAGGAACTGCACCGCGTCGACGATGTCGGCCATCGTGGCCAGCTCCCCGCCCGGAGTGCGGGACGAGTACCCCTCCAGCGCCGCGGCCTTGCCGGCCCAGAAGGGGCTGTCGCCGATGATGCCGGGGTGGATCGAGTTCACGCGGATCGGGGCCAGCTCCAGCGCGAGCGCGTTCATGAGTCCCATGACGCCGCCGTTGATCGTCGCGACGGTGGTCGAGCCGGGGTACGGGGCATCCTTCGCGCGCCCGCCGAACAGGACGATCCCCGTGCCCCGGCTCGGCTCCATGCGGTCGAGCAGCGTGTGGATGACCTCGGTGTAGCCGATGAGCTTGAGGGTCACGAGCCGCCGTGCGCGCTCGATGCTGTACTCGCGCACGGAGTTCGCATCGCGCTCGATCGCGGCGAGCACGAGCCCGTCCACGCGGCCGATGGCGCGCAGCTGCTCGGCAATCGTCTCGGGCTCGGAGATGTCGAGCGAGACCCCGCTCGCAGCCGGGCCGATCGACGCCGCGATCTCGTCGACGCGCTCCTGGCCGCGGCCCGTGATGACGACGGAGTCGCCGTGTGCGACGACGTCCTTCGCCAGTTCGAGGCCGATGCCCTGCGTGCCGCCGACGATGACGATGGTGCGGTCGGTCATGGTGTGTCCTCCTGCGGTGATTCGGTCGGGTAGAGGTCTCGCCGGGTCACCTCGGCGGCGCCGCCCCAGTCGAAGCGGGCGAGCTCGTCGTCGGCGAGGGCGATCTCGTAGACGCGATGCAGCGCTGCGGCGGTGGGAAGGGTGACTCCGCCCTCGGCGGCGACCTCCTCGGCCAGCCGCAGATCCTTGAAGCCCAGCGCCATGATGAACCCGGGCGGCACATACGACTGCTCCACGATCTCTCTGCCGTAGCCGCGATAGACGACGCCGTCGAACAGGGTGCTCGTGAGCAGCTCGTGGAACAGCGCCGGGTCGACGCCCTGGCGCTCCGTCATCGCGATCGACTCCCCCAGGGCCTGGATCGCGTGGATGATGTTGAAGTTCACCGCCACCTTCACGATGTTCGCGATGCGCGCGCGCTCGCCGAACCGCCAGGTGCGCACGCCGATGACATCCAGCAGCGGGAGCACGGCGGTCACCTCGTCGTCGGGCCCGGCGACGAGGATGTTGAGCCTGCCCTCCGCCGCCACCGAGGGCCGGCCGAGCACCGGAGCGGCGACGTAGCCGCAGCCGGCGGCGCGGAAGCGCTGATCCAGGCGGTCGGCCTGCGCGGGGCTGATCGAGGCCGTGCAGACATGGATGCCGCGGGCCGCCGCCACGGTGCCCTCGTCGAGCACCGCGTCGGCCGCGTCGTCGTCGGCGAGCATCGAGAACGACAGGCCGGTCGCCAGCGCCTCGGCCGGTGAATCCACGGCGACCGCGCCCGCGTCGACCAGCGCGCCCACCGCGGCAGGCGACCGGTTCCACACGCGCACGTCATGCCCGGCATCGACGAGTCGGCGCGCCATCGCCGAGCCCATGCTGCCGAGCCCCAGGAATCCGACCGTGGCCATGCTCACGCTTCCCCGCGCCCCGCGCGCGTGTTCAGATGCGACTGGCTGTCGCGCTCGGTGTTGAGAGGACCGCCGACCGCGATGTACCGGGGACCGGCGATCAGCAGCTCCTCAGCGGGGAACTTGGTGATCACCTCGCACCCGTCGGCGGTGACCACCACCTCCTCCTCGATGCGCGCCGCGCCCCAGCCGTCGGCGGCGGGCCAGTAGGTCTCGAGGGCGAACAGCATCCCCTCCTGGAGCACCTCGGGGTGGTCGAGCGAGACGAGCCGCGAGAAGATCGGCTTCTCCCAGATCGACAGCCCCACGCCGTGCCCGTACTGCAAGGCGAAGGCCGCCTCCTCGTCGGGGAATCCGAACTCCTGCGCCGTCGGCCAGACCTTGACGATGTCGGCGGTCGTCGCGCCGGGCCTGACCAGGGCGATCGCGCGGTCCATGTACTCCCGGGCGCGGGTGTATGCGTCCTTCTGCGCCGTGCTCGCCGATCCGACCGCGAATGTGCGGTAGTAGCAGGTGCGATAGCCGTTCCAGCTGTGCAGGATGTCGAAGAACGCCGGGTCGCCGGGTCGGATCAGCCGGTCGCTGAACACGTGCGGGTGCGGCGAGCATCGCTCGCCCGAGATCGCGTTGACGCCCTCGACGTACTCCGACCCCAGGTCGTAGAGGGTCTTGGCGACCAGGCCCACCGTCTCGTTCTCGCGCACGCCGGGCCGGAGGAACCGGTACAGCTCCTCGTAGGCGGCATCCACCATCGAGGCCGCCTGCGTGAGCAGGCGGATCTCGTCGTGCGTCTTGATGCGCCGGGCCTCCATGAACACCTGCTGGCCGTCGACCACGTCGATGCCCGCCTGCTGCAGGGCGAACAGGATCGGCAGCTCGATGACATCCACTCCGAGGGGCTGATCGGCCACCCCGAACTTCTCCAGCTCACGCTTGATCTTGCGCGCCAGCTCTTCGGCGATGCCCGCGTCCGGGGTGAACGCGCCGCGCAGCGTGGAGATGCCCGCGCGCGCCCCGCGCTCCAGGCGCGGCCGCACGGCTCCCTCATGCGGGGCGTTCGGGTCGGCGTCCATCTCCGCCGTCGTCTCGTCCAGCCACGGGTTGTACAGCGCGTGGTGCTTGGCCGCCGAGCCGAAGTCCCACGAGATCGGGTCGCTGCTGCGGGTGAGGAGGCTGAAGCGGATGAGCTTGTCCATCGCCCACGTGCCGATGTGGGTCGCCGTCATGTAGCGGATGTTCGAGAAGTCGAAGGCGAGCAGCGCCCCGAGATCCGACCGGTCCAGCTCCGCCTTCAGCCGCGCGAGCCGCTCACGCCGCAGTCGGTCGAAGTCGACGCGCGCCTCCCAGTCGACCGCGTTCGCACCTGTGGTGCCGGTGTCCTTCATGGCTGCCTCCTCATGTGAGTGCGTTGGAGATGAATCTGTGTTCAATGTGACTGAACTGCCATGGGCCGGATATCCTACGGGAATGACCACGGACGACATCGGCCGCCGGCTGCGCGAAGTGCGGCTGGAACGCGGTCTCAGCCTGCGCAGCCTCGCGCAGACGCTCGGCGTCTCGGCGAGCCTGATCTCGCAGGTCGAGACCGGCAAGACCCAGCCATCTGTCTCCACGCTGTTCGCAATGGTGACCCAGCTGGGCATGTCGCTCGACGAGTTCCTCCGCCCGGACGGAGCCACGAGCGCGGTGCCGTCCGCGCCGGCGCAGCCGAGCGAATCGTCCGTCGTGCAGCGCAGTGCCGACAATCCCGTGCTCGAGATGGAGAACGGCGTGCGCTGGGAGCGCCTCGCCGTCGGCCCCGGTCGCCCTGCGGACGTGCTCCTGGTCACCTATGCCCCGGGGGCCTCGAGCTCCGTGGAGGGCAAGCTCATGCGCCACGCGGGGTTCGAGTACGCGTACATGCTGGAGGGCGAGCTCACGCTCCAGGTCGAGTTCGACACCTACGTCCTGCGCGCCGGGGACTCCCTGCAGTTCGACTCGATCCGCCCGCACATGTTCTCCAACAACAGCACCGGCGTCGCGCGCGGGGTGTGGTTCGTGGTCGGCCGCCACGAGCACAACCTGCAGATGTCGGCGGTGGGCGGCGAGGGCGCGCCGCCGGCGGGCATCTCGTCGGCGGTCGACGTGCTGCGCGCGATGGACGGGCTGACCGACTGAGGCAGTCATCGACTGCTCCCGTGCTGCGCGGGCCGCGGCTGGGTGATCCACGGGTCGACCAGCGTCTTGATCTGGGTGGCCGACCTGTCCAGCAGGGGCCGGAGCCCGTCGTCCACCACGCGATCCAGAGGCAGCACTTCGTGGGCGAGGTCCGACCAGTCCTCGCGCGTGCCCAGCAGCCGGACGGCCTCGGGCATGTCGGTGGCGAACACGTGGGCCACCGTGCCCACGATCGTGTATTCGCGCAGCGTCCATGATCCCAGCCGAAGCGCCGGCTCGCCGCGCTGGATGCCCACCGGGACGATGGTCGCCCCCGGCCGCGCGGAGTCCAGGACGGATGCCAGGCCAGGAGCAGAGCCGGTCACCTCGAAGAACACGTCGACATCCATCCCGAGCTGCTCGATGCGCTCGGCGAGGGTGCTCTCATCGGCCTTGAGGGTCGCGAAGGCCCCGAGACGCTCGGCGAGCCCGAGCCGGTCCGGGTTGAGGTCGGCCACGAGCACGCGCGCGCCGGTCGCCACGGCGGCGACGGTGATGAAGGTCCCGATGCCGCCCGCACCGACGATCACCGCGTCCTGGCCGGCGCGCAGGCCGCTGCGTCGCACCGCGTGCACCGCGATCGACATGGGCTGGGCCATGCCCAGGGTGTCGATCGACAGCCCGCTGTCGGTGACGTCGAGCAGGATGTCGACCGGCGCGACCACGAAGCCTGCGAGCCCGCCGTCTCGCTGCAGCCCGAGCGTCGTGTAGCTGCGGCACAGATTCGTGCGGCCTTCACGGCACGGCTTGCATTCACCGCACGAGACGCCGGCCCCGCACACGACCGTCGCACCGACGGCCACGCCCGCGGTGTCCGGGCCGACCGCCTCGACGACCCCTGCGAACTCGTGTCCGAGGGTCACCGGCAGGACCGTGAGCAGCGGGCCCCTGTCGAATTCGCTCGCGTCGCTGCCGCACACCCCGCACACCGCGACGCGCACGAGCGCCTCGCCCGGCCCCGGCGCGGGCACGGCGTGCTCCTCCACCCGCAGGTCTCCGGCGGAATGCAGGACGGCGGCGCGCATCGATGTCATCCCCAGGACTCCACCTCGAGCTGTGCGGCGGCGCGCGTATCGACCATGCGGCCAAGGATCTGGTCGTAGACGGCCTTGTGCACGTCGGAGTCGAGGTACGCCTCCAGTGCGGGCGCGTCGTCGACGACGGCGGCGACCGCGTAGTCGAGGTCGCTCGGGCGCACACGCAGGTTCTCCCCGCACTCGTACGAGCGCAGCATGGGCAGCTGCGCGGCCATCTCCTTCAGGCGCTGCGTCAGCTCAGCCACATCGGCAGCGCTGACCTCTTCCTTGAAGCGGAAGAATGCCAGGTGCAGGATCATGTCGTTCCCCTCCGGTCCGCGAACGATGGTCGCGCGGTGTTCACGCTCACTTCACACTCGATGCTACGCCGCGGAGGATCTGCCCGAGCGCGTCCGTGAGATCCGTCGCGGACCCGTCGCTCGCGTGCTCGGCACGCCAGGCGATCACGCCGTCCGGCCGCACCAGCACCGCGCCGTCGGCCGGGATCGCATACGCCGCCTCGAAGGCGCCCTCATCGGCCGTGAGGTCGCCGTCCGGTGCGACTCGGTAGGCGGATACGTCCTCCAGCGGCGCGGCCGCGTCCAGCCACGCCTGTCCGCCTGCCCCCGTCAGCAGCGCGAAGCCGCGACCGAAGGTGTCCAGCAGCGACAGCTGCCGCCCGTCACGGGAGACCCACAGGTGGGGCGCCCGTGCGCCCAGGTGCGCACCCGGCTCACGCGGATTCTGCGTCACGGGGTCGGCGCCGGGCTCGGCGCCGATGACCGCTGCCGAGCTGTACACCGGACCGAGCTCGATCGCCACGTCGTCCAGCGGTTCCTCGATGTCGTCAGCGCCGAGAGTCGGGTCCACGCGCAGGACGTACCGCGAGTACGCCTGCTCGCTGGTCATCCGGCCGGCGGGGCGGCGCTCCGGCTCATAGCTGTCCAGCAGCGCTTCGGACGCCTTCCCCTGCAGCACGGCGGCGATCTTCCAGGCGAGGTTGTGCGCGTCGACGATCCCGGTGTTGCCGCCGAACCCGCCGGTCGGCGGCATGACGTGCGCGGAGTCCCCCGCAAGGAACACCCGTCCTTCGCGGTAGTGCTCCGCCCATCCCGCCGATGCGGCCCACTGCTGCACGTTCTCGATCGTGATGGGCAGGTCCTCGGACGCACCCAGCGCGGTGCGCACGTAGCGCAGGCAGGCCTCGGTGTCCGCGTTCGCTCCGACGTCGGGGATCTTCTCGCCGTTCTCGTCCAGGCCGGCGAAGACCACGAGGAATCCGCCGTCGCGCTGGATGGAGTAGCGGAAGAAGCCGAGCAGCGCCGGGTGGTTCACGTAGATGACGCTGAGGTTGCGGTCGCCGATGAGGGCGTCGATGTCGGCCTTGAAGTAGATCGTGATGCAGTTGGCGAAGTCGCCGTGCCCGAGCATCCGGATCCCCAGGCGCTCCCGGACGGAGCTGTGCGCCCCGTCGGTCGCGACGAGGTACGACGAGCGGACGAGCTCGGTCTCGCCGGTGTCGCGGTGGCGGATGACCGACCGCACGCCGTCCTCGTCCTGCTCGAAGTCGACGAGTTCGGTGGCGAACCGGTTCTCGGCCCCCTGCCGCTCCGTCTCCGCACGCAGGATGGGCTCCAGGCCGATCTGGGTGATGAACAGACGCGGCTCGGGACTCAGGTGATCGACGCCCTCGTTGACGTTCGTCTGGAAATAGACGAGCTCCTTGCCGCCCAGCGCCTCGGCGGCCATGATCGCCCCGTTCTGGACGAACTCCTGATCGGCGGCCACGCGGACCGCATCGGCGAGTCCGAGCTCGCGGATGACCTCCGTCGTGCGCTGGTGCAGCATCGCGGCCCGGGGATGGATGGCTGTGCCTCTGTGGCGTTCGACGACCAGATTGCGCACGCCGTGCGCACTCAGCAGCAGCGATGTGGTCAGACCGACAAGACTTCCGCCGGCGATGAGAACCGGCACCTCGATTTCGTTCACCGTACCTCCTTGGACAGCACGTCTGCATGGTCCACCCGCGGCGTCAAAATGTCAAGTCTCACTGAACAGCAGGCATCCATCTCTGGACAATCGCGCCCTCGGCACTTGATTTCCGTGCACCTCTGCGGCATGGTGTGAAGCATCAGTGAATGCCGCTGCCACCCTGAGCGCACGCACGACGGCGTCCGCACCCGGAGCGCGCAAAGGAACCGACAGCTGATCGAAGGAGATGAGCGATGACGGACAAGCCGACCCCTCGAGAGGGCCAGCCGATCCTCTTCAAGAACGGGATCGTCCTCACGATGGACGACGCGCGCACCGTGCTGCCGCGCGGCGACGTGCTCGTGAAGGACGGGAAGATCGCGGAGGTCGGCGTCGACGTCGAAGCCCCCGACGACGCGTTCGTGATCGACGCGTCCGGCGGCATCATCATGCCGGGCATGGTCGACACCCACCGGCACATGTGGCAGACCGCGATGCGAGGGTACGGCGCCGACTGGACCCTGACCCAGTACTTCGTCTGGTACTACCTGCAGCACGGCGCGAAGTTCCGTCCCCAGGACTACGCCGCCGGCAACCTCATCTCGGCGCTGGACGCCATCGAGTCGGGCGTCACGACGAGCGTGGACTGGTCGCACGGCCTGCGCACCGTCGAGCACGGCGAGGCGGCCTACGAGGCGCTGGCGACCTCGCCGGGACGCTACGTCTTCGCCTACGGGAACATCCACCAGTCGCCGTGGGAGTGGGCGCTCGACCCCGCCGTCCAGGACATCCTCGTGCGCTCACGCGACGACTCGCGCATGTTCGGCACGCAGATCGCGTTCGACGTGCCCAACCAGGACGCCGAGTTCCCCGAGCTCGCTGCCTACCGCGCGGCGAAGGACCTCGGCCTGCGGGTGACCACCCACGCCGGTGTGTGGGGCGCGACCAACGACTGGGGCATCCGCAACGCCTACGACGCCGGCGTCATGGAAGAGGGCTTCACCTACGTCCACGCCGCGACGCTGTCCGATGAGTCGTACCAGAAGATCGCCGCGACCGGCGGCAACGTCTCGCTGGCAACCGAGTCCGAGGACACCTGCGGCCAGGGCTACCCGCCGATCCACAAGCTGCGTCAGCACGGCATCCCGGCGTCCCTGTCGGTCGACACCAGCGTCTGGGTCAGCGCCGATCTCTTCTCCGCGATGCGGGCGACCATCAACGCCGACCGGGCGCTCGAGCACCAGCTCGCCCACGCGACCGAGCCGGCGCTGACGATCACCCACGTCACGCTGCGTGCACAGGACGTCGTCGAGATGGCGACGCGCGGCGGCGCCAAGGCGCTCGGCAAGGACCACCTCATCGGGTCCCTCGAGGTCGGCAAGCTGGGCGACGTCGTGCTGCTGAAGAACGACGACTCGCCGACATGGGCGCCGCTGATCAACCCGTTCGGCCAGATCGTCTACCAGGCACAGCGCGGCGATGTGCACACCGTGCTCGTCGGCGGCGAGGTCGTCAAGTCCGAGGGCAAGGTCGTCGCCGGCGATCTGGCCGGTGTGAAGTCGAAGCTCAACGACACCGTCTCGTACCTCGAGCGCGAGGTGGGCGATGACTGGGTCGCGGGCCAGTTCCCCGAGATCCCCGAGACCGAGGTGCTCACCAACCCGTACCAGTACAAGAAGTGAGCGGGGCCGGCGCTCGCATCGGCGTGCTCGGCGCCGGCGCCAATGGCGCGTCCATCGGCGCCGACCTCATCGCCGCCGGACACGACGTCACCCTGGTGGAGCAGTGGCCGGCGCACGTGGAGGCGATGCGCACGGACGGCCTGCGCATCCGCATGGCCGACCGCGAACTGCACGTTCACCCGCACGTCATCCATCTGTGCGAGGTCGCCGAGCTGCGGCAGACGTTCGACGTCGTGCTCGTCGTCATGAAGGCATATGACACCGGCTGGGCCACCCGGCTGATCGCCCCGCACGTCGCCGCTGACGGCGTCGTCGCCGCCGTGCAGAACGGGATGACGACGGATGCCGTGGCCTCCGCCGTCGGCGCGGACCGGGCCATCGGCACGGTCATCGAAGTCTCATCGACGATGACTGTCCCGGGTGAGATCGTGCGCCACACCGCACCCGAGGCATCCTGGTTCGCGGTCGATGCCGACCCCCGTGCCGGCCGGGTCGCCGATCTCCTCGCCGCCTCCGGCCGCGTCGAGCGGTTCGCCGACATCCAGTCGGCGAAGTGGATGAAGCTGGTCAGCAACAGCTCGCTGCTGGTGACCACGGCGCTGCTCGGTCTGCCGATGCTCGACGCGCTCGATGTGCCGGGGATGCGCGCGCTGATGATCGCGGCCGGCGACGAGGCGATCGCGGTGGGCGGCGCGCGCGGGCACGCGGTGCTCCCGATCTTCGGGCTCACCGCCGACGCGGTCGCCGATCCGGGCACGGTGTCCCAGACCCTGCTGGACGCGGTCTACGGCTTCGTCCGCCCCGGCGCGACCACGACCGTCCTGCAGGACTGGAGCAAGGGCAGGCGCAGCGAGGCGGACGACCTCAACGGCCTCGTGGTCGCCGAGGGCGCCCGTCTCGGCGTCCCGACGCCCGTCAACACGCGCGTCGTCGAGCTCGCCCGGCGCGTCGAGCGCGGCGAGCTGCGCCCGGATGCCGCGAACATGCCGCTCCTGCTCGGTCAGTAGCCGACGGTGAAGCGCTCCCGGCGGTGGACCGGGCTCTCGATCTCGTCGACGATCGCGATCGCGAAGTCTGCGCCGGAGATGTAGGAGGTGCCGTCGGCATCCTCCACCACGACGGCACCGCCGGTGCGGTAGCCGCCGGTGCGCTCACCGGGCTCCCACGACCCGAACACCTTCGGCGGGTGCACGAGGAACCAGTCCAGCTCGGGGTCCGATTCCTGCAGGAGCTCGAGGGTCTTCACGCCCACGCCGGCCTCGTGCCGGTACTGCTCGGGCACGCCGAGGTCCCACAGCCGCGGGCCGCCGGGCGCGGCGAGGCTCCCCATCGCGCCGCCGACGACGCCCAGTCGCGTCTCGGTTCCCGCGAGGCGGACAGCGAGCGCACGGATGACGTCCAGGCCCCTGTCCAGCATGTCGCCGCGCGGCGAGACCGCGGAGACGACCACATCGGCCCCGGTCAGGGTGTCTGCGATCGCATCGCCGTCCAGCACGTCTGCGGCGACGTAGTCGACGCCCTCGAGGGCGTGCTCCGGGGGCCGGCGCGACACGGATACGACGTCATGCCCGCGCGATGCGGCCTCCTTGACGACGTTCCCGCCGGCGTAGCCGGTTCCTCCGATGACGACGATGCGAGCCATGACGTTCCCTTCTCGAGCGGACTCTTCCTCCAGTGCAAGCCCGGCCCTCAGGCATCCATTCCCTTGCCTCCCACTCCCCAGGGGTTCGCCTCCCGCTCCCAGGGGTTTGGGGCGCATTCGCTCCGCCGGGGCGCGATTCGTGCGCCCCAAGGGAAGGAATGCGCCCCAAACCCGGGATGGGAGAGCGGTCGGGACAGCGTCAGGGACCCGTCAGTCCGACTGTGCGCAGGGTGGCGACCTGGTAGAGGGCGACGGATGCCGCGATGCCCGCGTTCAGCGACTCGGTCGCCGCGGAGATCGGGATCGAGACGATCTGGTCGCAGGTCTCGGTGACCAGGCGCGACAGGCCCTTGCCCTCGGAGCCGACGACGATGACCACCGGCCGGTCTGCCAGCTGCACGGCGGGCAGCGAGACATCCCCGCCGCCGTCGAGTCCGAGCACGAACACGCCCTGCTTCTTGTACTCCTTCAGCGCGGTGGTCAGGTTCGCCGCGATCGCGACGGGGATGCGGGCGGCCGCACCCGCGCTGGTCTTCCACGCGGCGGAGGTGACCCCGGCCGAGCGGCGCTGCGGGATGATGACGCCGTTGCCGCCGAAGGCGGCGGTGGAGCGGATGATCGCCCCGAGATTGCGCGGATCGGTCACGCCGTCCAGGGCCACCAGCAGCGGTGTCGCGCCCTGGTCGACGGCGCGCTCGAGCAGGTCCTGCGGGTGCGCGTACTCGTACGGTGGCACCTTGAGCGCGACGCCCTGGTGCACCCCGTCGAAGCCGGCCATGCGGTCCAGCTCGGGCCGGGTCACCTCCAGGACGGCCAGCTCGCGGTTCTTCGCGATCGACAGCATCTCCTTGATGCGGTCGTCCATCTCGACGCGCTGGGCGATGTACAGCGCGGTGGCGGGGATCTTCGCCCGCAGCGCCTCGAGCACGGAGTTGCGGCCGGTGACCGTCTCGGTCTCGTCGCCCTGCTTCGACCGCCCGCCCCCGCTCCCGCTGCGAGACCCGCTGCGGGGCTTCGGCTTGCCGCCCGCCGCCGCATACCGCTCGGCGGCGGCCTTGCGCTTGCCGGCGACATGCCAGCTGCGGTCCTCGGCCTTCGGCGTCGGGCCCCTGCCCTCCAGTGACTTGCGGCCGTGGCCGCCGGTGCCCTTGATCGGCCCCTTCTTGCCCTTGCCCCTGTTCGCGCCGGGGCGCTCTGGCTTAGCCATCGGTCAGACTCCAATGCGTTCCGTCCGGAGTGTCCTCCAGCGTGATCCCGGCAGCGGCGATGGCATCGCGGATGCGATCGGCCGCGGCCCAGTCCTTCGCCGCGCGTGCCGCCGCCCGCTGCTGCAGCATCGTCTGGATGAGGACGTCGAGAGCGGATGCCTCGGCTCCCCCGCCGGCGCCCGCCCACTGCGGATCGACCGGGTTCATGCCCAGGATGCCCATCATCCGCCCGACCTGCACGGCGGCGCGACCGCCGCTTGCGGTGTCGCCGGCGTCGAGCGCGGCGTTCCCGGCGCGCACCGTCTCGTGCACGACGGCGAGGGCCTGCGGCACGCCGAGGTCGTCGTCGAGCGCGGCGGCGAAGGCCTCGGGCAGCTCGGCGGCCACCAGCATCCCGCCGAATCCGAGCGTGTGCACCACCCGCTGCTGAAAGGAGCGGATGCGATCGAGCGCGGCCTCGGCCTCGGCGAACGACGACTCCCCGATCGCGAGGCTCGAGCGGTAGTGCGCCGACCCGAGCGCGTAGCGGATGACGAGCGGGTCGTACCGCGCGAGCAGGTCGCCGGCCAGCACGAAGTTGCCCAGCGACTTCGACATCTTCTGGTCGCCGACGGTGACCAGTCCGTTGTGCACCCAGTACCGGGCGAATCCATCGCCGGCGGCCGTCGACTGGGCGAGCTCGTTCTCATGGTGCGGGAAGCGCAGGTCGAGGCCGCCGCCGTGGATGTCGAACTCGGCTCCGAGGTAGCGCCGCGACATGGCCGAGCACTCGATGTGCCAGCCGGGACGGCCCGCGCCCCACGGCGAGTCCCAGGCGGCATCCACAGGCTCGCCGGGCCGTGCCGCCTTCCACAGTGCGAAATCGAGCACGTCGCGCTTGCCGGCGTCGGCGTCGTGCGAGGATTCCACGGCGTCGGGGCGCTGATGGGTGAGCGACCCGTAGTCGGGCCAGGAGCGCACGTCGAAGTAGACGCTGCCCTCGGCCGCATAGGCGTAGCCGTCGTCGATGAGGCGGGTGATCAGCTCCTGCATCTGCGGGATCGACGCGGTGGCCCGCGGCTCGTACGTCGGCGGGCGGATGCCGATGGCGGCATATGCCGCGCTGAACTCCAGCTCCATGCGGTAGGCCAGGGCCCACCACGGCTCTGTCTCGGTGGCGTTGGCGAGCACCTTGTCGTCGATGTCGGTCACGTTGCGCACGAACGTCACCCGTCCGAAGCGGTGCTCGAGCCAGCGGCGCAGGATGTCGAAGGCCAGCGCCCCGCGCAGGTGCCCGATGTGCGGCCCGGACTGCACGGTCGGTCCGCAGACGTACACCGTCACGTTCGCGGGATCCAGCGGCGCGAAGTCGCGCAGCGACTGCGCCTTGGTGTCGTAAAGCCGCACGTTCACCGCACCAGACTACCGGCGGCGGTGCCGTGCCCTCGGTCAGAGGGGAACGATGAGGGCGACGGCGAACGCGGCGACACCCTCGCCCCGGCCGGTGAAGCCCAGTCCGTCGGTGGTCGTCGCCGAGACCGAGACGGATGCCCCGCCCAGCGCCGCCGAGAGAACCGCTTCCGACTCGTCGCGGCGTGCCGCCAGGCGTGGCCGGTTCGCCTGCACCTGCACCGACACGTTGCCGACCGCCCAGCCGGCCTCGCCCAGGAGGGCACGCGTGCGAGCGAGGAACCCGTCGGCGTGGGCGCCCGCATACTCGGGGTCCGCCGTGCCGAAGTGGGTGCCGATGTCGCCGAGGCCGGCGGCCGACAGCAGTGCGTCGACGATCGCGTGCGCGACGGCATCCCCGTCGGAGTGGCCGCTGAGCGCCTGCTCGCCCGGCCACTCCAGGCCGGCGAGCCACAGTGCGCCCTCGCCGCCGAAGGCGTGCACGTCGGTGCCGACGCCGACCCGAGGCATCCGCGGCGTGCGTTCGAGCGCGACGGATGCCGGCGGGATCGGCTCGACCAGGCGCTGTGCGCGCGCGAGGTGGACCGACGTCGTGATCTTGAACGCCCGTTCGTCGCCGGCCACCGCACGCACCTCGGTGCCCGCCGCCGCCACCAGCGCGGCGTCGTCGGTGTGCTCCTGCGTGGCCGACGCGTACGCGTCGTCGAGCACCGTACGCGGGAAGCCCTGCGGCGTCTGGGCGGCGGCCAGCTCGGAGCGGTCGGGCCCGACGGCGACGCGTCCCCCCTCGACGCGCTTGATCGTGTCGACGACCGGCAGCACGGGCACGATTCCGCCGCCGGTCTCGTCGACGGCGGCCGTGACGCGATCGAACACCGCGCCGGGCGTGAGCGCTCGCGCTGCGTCGTGGACGAGCACGATCTCCACGTCCGGCCACACCGCGGCCAGCCCCGCGGCCACAGACGCCTGGCGGGTGGCACCGCCGGTGACCACCGAGACCAGGTCGCGCCGGTCGCCTGCAGCCTCAACGGCATCGGTCTCGGCGTCCCCCTCGCGGCCGGCGGGCGCGACCACGACCACCTGGGCCGGGGCCGCCTCGAACACGCCGCGCAGGGCGTGCCGCAGGATCGAGTGCCGGTCGATGCCGACGAACGCCTTCGGCGCATCCGCGCCCAGTCGCCGGCCGGCTCCGCCGGCCACGACGATGACGGCGACGCGAGGAACCGGGATGATGCTCACGCGTCGAGACTATCGACGTCGGGTCAGGAGGCGAGGACCTCGTCCAGGACGACGGATGCCTGCTCCTCGTCGGTCTTCTCGGCGAGCGCGAGCTCGGAGATGAGGATCTGACGGGCCTTGGCCAGCATGCGCTTCTCGCCGGCCGACAGGCCGCGGTCCTGATCGCGGCGCCACAGGTCGCGCACGACCTCGCTCACCTTGATGACATCGCCCGAGGCGAGCTTCTCGAGGTTCGCCTTGTAGCGGCGGGACCAGTTCGTGGGCTCTTCGGTGAAAGGCGCGCGCAGCACTTCGAAGACGCGCTCGAGGCCCTCCTTGCCGATGACGTCGCGAACGCCGACGAGGTCGACGTTCTCAGCCGGAACCTCGATGATCAGGTCACCCTGGGTCACGTTGAGCTTCAGGTAGCGCTTCGACTCGCCCTTGATGACGCGATCCTTGACCTCGATGATCGTCGCGGCCCCGTGGTGCGGATAAACGACCGTCTCGCCAACCTCAAAAAGCATGCAGTTATGTCCCTTCAGCAACCTCCAGGATACCACAGCCGTTATGCGCTAAGGTTCTCCACCGCAGTCCCGGCCGGGGTTCCGGCGGCCGGGCCGGCGCCGGTCTTCCCCGCGGATGCGACCGAACCCATACAATGCTGTCAGAGCCCGTCACAACCCTGGAGGATCCGTGAAATCGCGTCTTCTCGCGTCCGTCGCTGTGGGCGCTGCTGTCGCCCTCGGTCTCACGGGCTGCACGTTCATCACACCCCAGAGCACGGAGATCGAGTACTCGGCCGGCGACGGTGTCAACGTGGTCGGCTCGGCGCCGCTGGAGGTGCGCAACGTGATCGTCGTCGCCAACCCCGAGGGCACGGCGGGCAATCTCATCGCCGCCATCGTGAACCCCACCGACCAGCCGCAGACGCTGCGCATGGAGGTCGGCGAGGCCCAGACGCCGGCCACCGTGCGCGTGCCGGCAAACTCGGTCGTGAGCCTCGGCGCGCAGGGCGAGCCGCCGCTGGAGCTCGACGACTTCTCCGGGGCTCCCGGCACGAACGTCGAGATCTACTTCCAGTCCGGCGACGTCAACGGCGTCTCCACCGCTGTTCCGATCGTCGACGGTACCTTGTCGTACTACGCCGATCTGGCGCCCTCGGCCACCGGGGACTGAGCATTCGGGCAGGCCTGGCCGGGACCTGAAGGGGTCACCCCTCGAATCGATACCCGAGCCCTCGGACGGTCACCAGCATGACCGGGTCGCCGGGCACCTCCTCGATGCGGGAGCGGATGCGCTTGATATGCACATCAAGGGTCTTGGTGTCGCCGAAGTAGTCGGTCCCCCAGACGCGGTCGATGAGCTGACCCCGCGTGAGCACCCGCCCCTCGTTGCGCATCAGCAGCTCGAGCAGCTCGAATTCCTTGAGCGGCATCTTGATCTCGGCGCCGTCGACGGCGACCGCGTGACGGTCGATGTCCAGGGTCACCCGGCCGCCGCTGAGCACGCGCTCGTCCAGCCCGTCGTCCTGCTGGGCGAGCCGGCGCAGGATCGCGCGCATACGTGCGAGCAGCTCACGGGCCGAGTACGGCTTGGTGACGTAGTCGTCGGCTCCGAGCTCGAGCCCGACGACGATGTCCACCTCCGCGTCCTTCGCGGTGACCATGATGATGGGCACCTGCGAGCTCAGGCGGATCCGCCGGCACACCTCCGTGCCGGGGATTCCCGGGAGCATGAGATCCAGCAGCACGATGTCGGCGCCGTGCTCGTCGAACAGCGACAGCGCGACCCGGCCGTCCTCGGCGACGTCGACCTCGTAGCCCTCGCGGCGCAGCAGATAGGCGAGGGGATCGGCGAGGTCGGGCTCATCCTCGACGAGCAGCACGCGGGTCATGGGCGGTCTCCGTTCCCGGCCTTCACGGTCTTCTTCGCAGCCTTCTTCCTGCCCGACCGGCGGCCGCGCGACTCGGAATCGGCGCCGGTCGCGCCGGCCCGCGCCAGCCGGATCATGAAGGTCGAGCCGCGGCCGGGGCGCGACCACAGCCGCACGTCGCCGCCGTGGCGCTGCACCGCGTGCTTGACGATCGCCAGGCCCAGGCCCGATCCGCCGGTGCGGCGCGAGCGCGCCTGGTCCGCCCGGTAGAAGCGCTCGAAGACGCGCTCCTGCTCCTCCTCGGTCATGCCGATGCCCTGATCGGTGACCGAGATCTCCACCATCGCCCCGTCGGCCTTGGCACCCACCCCCACGTGCGATCCGGAGGGGGAGTACACGATCGCGTTGGCGATGAGATTCCCCAGGGCCTCGACCAGGATCTGGCCGTCCCCGCGCACGTGCAGGCCCCGGTCGCCGCCGCGGATCAGCTCCACCCCGCCCGACTGCGCCTGCACGGCATGCGCCTCGACGGCCGAGGCGATGAGCTCGTCGACCGAGACGTCGGCGACGACGGTGAGCTCGTCGGCGACCTGCAGCCGCGACAGGTTCATGATGCGGGTGGTGAGATTGGCGAGCCGGGTGGCCTCGGCCTGCAGCCGCAGCGCGAAGATGCGCACCTGCTCGGGGTCGTCGGCGGCCGACTCCACGGCCTCGGCCAGCAGGCTCACCGCGCCCACGGGCGTCTTCAGCTCGTGGCTGGTGTTGGCGACGAAGTCGCGTCGCATCTGCTCGAGCCGTTCCTGCTCGGTGACGTCGCGGGCCACGATGAGCGCCAGCCGCGGGCTCATCACGGTCGCGCGGGCCGAGACGAGGCGCTCATCGCGACCCGGCCCCGGTCGGGTCACGCGAAGGCTCGCTGACGTGGGCGCGCCCGAGGAGCGGGCCTGCCGCACGAGGGCACGCAGCTCCGCCCCGTCGAGCACCTCCCCGGCGACCATGCCGAGCCCGGCCCCCGGGGCGGAGGCGGCGACGACGATGAACGACGTGTCCACGACCGCGGCGGCCTCGTCGAGCACGGCGAAGACCGCTTCGATGCCGTCCGGGAGCGAGACGCTGACCTGGGCGCGGGCACGATCGCGCGCCCGCAGCGCCAGCACGATGACCAGTGTCGCCGCCGCACCGATGAGCGCGCCCAGAAGCAGGGCGAGCAGCGCCAGCTGCACCGTGTCCATGACATCCAGCGTAGGCGGGCCCACGGGCGAGGACCCCCCGATGCGGGGCTTCGCCTCGCGGCATCCCGCTACTGTTCATCTGCCGGGCACCGTTCGTTAACCTTCGGCAGAGAGGATCGCCGGAGTCGCGGGAGACCCGCGGAGCGGAAGGGATGACATGCGCGAAGTTTTCCACCAGACCCTGGAGGACGTGCAGGGGCGCCTCGTGGAGATCGCCGACCTCGTCGCGGTCGCCATGGACAAGGCGACCCGGGCGTTCAGCTCGAGTGACGTGGGGCTCGCCGAGGAGGTCATCGCCGAGGATCACGTCATCGACGAGAAGTGCCTCGACCTCGACGAGCTGACCATCGAGATCCTCGCCCGCCAGCAGCCCGTGGCCCGCGACCTGCGCATCGTCGTGGCGGCGCTGCGCATGAGCGCGTCACTGGAGCGCATGGGCGACATCGCCGAGCACATCGCCCAGCTGACCCGCATGCGCTTTCCCGAGCGCGCGATCCCCAAGGGTCTGAAGAGCACCTTCCGGCGCATGGGAGAACTCGACGTCGAGGTCGCACAGCGCCTCGCCGACCTGCTGCGCACGCAGGATCTGGACATCGCCGAGGATATCCGCAACGGGGACGATGTGCTCGACGAGCTGCACCTCAGCGTGTTCGAGAAGGTGCTCAGCGACAGCTGGCGCGGCGAAGCCGCCGCCACCGTTGATGCCACGCTGGCCAGCCGCTACCACGAGCGCTTCGCCGACCACGCCGTCTCGGTCGCCAAGAAGGTCATCTACCTCGCGACCGGCGAGTGGGAGACCCAGACCGACGCGGTGCCGGTGATCGGCGACGCGGCGATCACGAAGGACTGACGGGCCTCAGCCCTTGCCCTGGCTCGCCACCGCGGCGGCGCCGGCGGCCGCCGCCTCGGGGTCGAGGTACTCCCCCGGCCCCAGCGGCATGAAGTCCTCGCCCAGTCGGTACACCAGCGGGATGCCGGTCGGGATGTTCAGCGCGGCGATCTCGTCGTCGCCGATCCCGTCGAGGTGCTTCACGAGGCCTCGCAGCGAATTGCCGTGCGCGGTCACCAGCACGGTCTGACCCGTCGCGAGGTCGGGGATGATCTCACCCTCCCAGTACGGCATCATCCGGTCGATGACGATCTTCAGCGACTCGGTGCGCGGCACCTCGCCGTCGATGCCGGCGTAGCGCGGGTCGCCGGACTGACTGTACGGGTCGTCGTCGGCGATGGGCGGCGGCGGCACGTCGAACGAGCGCCGCCACAGCATGAACTGCTCCTCGCCGAACTGCTCCAGCGTCTCGGCCTTGTTCTTGCCCTGCAGAGCGCCATAGTGCCGCTCGTTGAGCCGCCACGAGCGCTTCACCGGAATCCACAGCCGGTCGGCGGCATCCAGGGCGATGTCTGCGGTCTGGATGGCGCGGCTGAGGACGGAGGTGTGCAGGATGTCCGGATGCAGACCGGATGCCGCGATGAGCTCGCCGCCGCGCCAGGCCTCCTGCTTGCCGAGATCGGTCAGGCGCACATCCACCCACCCGGTGAACTGATTGGACTTGTTCCACTCGCTCTGGCCGTGGCGGAGCAGGATCAGCGTGTACGGGGCGGTCATGGCCCTCAGCTTAGCGAGGCGCCCGCCTGGCTCATGGGCGGCAGCCCGCGCTCGTTCCCGGACTCAGTCCGCCGCGCGCCGGCGACCCAGCCGCGGGATGCGCGGGATGGATGCCGTCGCCCCGGCGTCGGCGGGGACGATGACCTCCTGCGCCGCCGCGATGGCGGCATCCTCCACGTCGACGACGAGGTCGGCGTCTGCGGGGGTCGAGCGCTTCACGATGGCGAGCGCGATCGGCCCGTCCTGGTAGTGCAGCGCCGCCGACGTGACCGCGCCGACCACGGTGTCGCCGTTGCGCACCGGCGCGCCGTGGGCGGGCAGGACGCTGTCCGAGCCGTCGAGGTGCAGCTGCACGAGCCGGCGCGGCGGGTGACCGAGGTTGTGCACCTTCGCGACGGTCTCCTGGCCGCGATAGCAGCCCTTGCTCAGGTGCACCGCAGTGCGCAGCCAGTCGACCTCGTGCGGGATCGACCGCTCGTCGACCTCGGTCGCCCAGCGCGGGCGCCAGGCGGCCACGCGCAGCGCCTCGGCGGCGAGCAGCCCCGCGACCTCGAGCTGACCCGACGTGGCGTCCGCGGCGAGCTCGTCGAGCGCGCCGACCGGCACGATCACCTCGATCCAGTGCCGCTGAGCACCGGGGTGCGGGTCGGCCGGCGCATATCCCCAGCCGCCCGGTGCGGGCTCGGGCCACCGGTCGCGCCAGACCAGCGCCACCCCGGCGGGAGTGGCCACCACGTGTCCGGGAACCGGGCCCAGGCCTTCGGCGGCGATCGCGCCGATCACCGCATACTCGTCGGCGATGCGCAGCTCGACCGCGGTGCGGAACCGCATCCGCATGAGCCAGGTCAGCAGCGGCTCGGCATCGCCCGCGTCCACGAGCAGCCAGGCGGTCACGCCGTCGTCGACCACGGCCGCCACATGCTCGATGCGGCCCTGCGGGTCGAGCACGAGCAGTTCGGTGCACGCGCCGGGGGCCAGCGTGCCGACGGCCTGCGAGGTGATCGAGTCGAGCCAGCCGAGTCGCTCCGGTCCGGTCAGCGCCAGCACACGGCGATCATCCAGCGGCACGACGGCGCGGCCGGCCGCGAGCGCGCGCTGTTCGGCGAGGGGGTTCCCGAAGTGCAGGATGCCGGTGGCATCCGAGACCGCACCGGGCACCGCGGTGAACAGGGGCGTGGCGGCAGTCATGTCAGTCCGCCCGCGCCAGCCGAGCCGACGCATGCGACCCCATCTCGCGGCCGAGGGCCGCGATGTCCCATGCCCACAGCAGGTGGCCCTCGACCAGGCCGTACATCCGTGTGGCGGCGGAGTAGTCCTTGGCCCCCGAGGTGCGCACGACCATGTCGGTGCTGATGTCGATGCGCGGTCCCTTCACCTGCCCGAGGTAGACCTCGCTGACGCCGTCGGAGTGGACGAGCGCGACCTCGATGTCGAACCCGCCGTCGGCGCCGCGCAGCTGCTCCACATCGTCGGCGGTGCGCGCCGGGGCCGCATCCCGCGGCGGGAGCAGGCCCGGGCCCGCATCGGCGTCGGTGGCCGGACGGGCGAGCCGCCAGAACCCCATCTCGGCCACCAGCGGCGTGCCCTGCGCACCGCCGGCGCCGGCGAGCCACGCGTTGGCCGCGTAGTTCAGGTACGGCCCGCCGTCGTGGCTGAAGCTCGCACGGTGGGCGAACTCGCCGGTGAACCGGGTGTCGCCGACCTCGTAGTCGATCACGCCGGTGCCCTCCCA
>DASSYC010000212.1:0-15997 GCA_035703465.1 Microbacterium sp.
CTCATGCGCCTGCTGCCGTCCGAGGTCGTCGCCCGCTACGCTCCGCGCATCATCAACACCCACCCTGCCTACCTGCCCGAGTTCCCCGGCGCGCACGGTGTCCGCGACGCGCTCGCGGCCGGAGTCACGCAGACCGGCGCCAGCATCATCGTCGTCGACGACGGCGTCGACTCCGGCCGGATCATCGCCCAGGAGCGCGTGCCGGTGCTGCCCGGAGACGACGAGCACACCCTGCACGCACGCATCAAGCCCGTCGAGCGGCGCCTGCTCATCGATGTGGTGCGCCGCTGCGCCACCGAACCCGCAGCACGTCTCGCCGCACGCACCGCAACAGAGGAGTAGACATGGCAGGCCCGAGCCACGACCCCGCGCTGTACCGCGACCGCGACGCGGTTCCCGTGCGACGCGCGCTCATCTCCGTCAGCGACAAGACGGGCCTGATCGCCCTCGCATCGGCCCTCGCCGCCGCCGGCGTCGAGATGGTGTCCACCGGGTCGACGGCGGCCCGCATCCGCGAGGCGGGGCACCGGGTGACAGATGTCGCGACGGTCACCGGCTTCCCCGAGTCGCTGGACGGGCGCGTGAAGACGCTGCACCCCAGCGTGCACGCGGGGCTGCTCGCCGACCTGCGTCTGGAGGATCACGAGCGCCAGCTCGCCGACCTCGGCATCGAGCCGTTCGAGCTCGTCGTGGTCAACCTCTACCCGTTCGTGGAGACGGTCGCCTCCGGCGCCGACCCCGACGCGATCGTCGAGCAGATCGACATCGGCGGTCCGGCGATGGTGCGCGCATCGGCGAAGAACTTCGCCAACGTCGCCGTCGTCGTCTCGCCCGAGTCCTACCCCGCCGTCACGGAGGCGATCGAGCAGGGCGGCACCACGCTCGCCCAGCGCCGCGAGCTCGCCGCCCGCGCGTTCGCACACACGGCGGCCTACGACCGCGCGGTGGCCACCTGGTTCGCCGACAGCACCCTCGACGAGGTCGACCTGCCCGAGCATCTGACCATCAAGGCCGAGCGGATGGCGAGCCTGCGCTATGGCGAGAACGGCCACCAGCGCGCCGCGATCTACACCACCCAGGGCGGTCACGGCATCGCCCAGGCGACGCAGCTGCAAGGCAAGGAGATGTCGTACAACAACTACGTCGATGCGGATGCCGCGCTGCGCGCAGCGTTCGACATGGTCCAGCCCGCCGTCGCGATCATCAAGCACGCCAACCCGTGCGGGATCGCGGTGAGCGCGCCGAACTCGCTCGACCCGATCGCGTCGGCGCACCTGCGGGCTCACGAGTGCGATCCGGTGTCGGCTTTCGGCGGCGTGATCGCCGCGAACCGCACGGTGACGCTGAAGATGGCCGAGAACCTGCGCGACATCTTCACCGAGGTGATCATCGCCCCCGACTTCGAGGCCGACGCGCTGGAGGTGTTCAAGCTCAAGCAGAACCTGCGCATCCTCCAGCTCCCCGCCGACTGGCGGCAGGAGCGCATGGATGTGCGGCTCGTCTCGGGAGGGCTGCTGCTGCAGGACGCCGACCGCTTCCCCGCCGACATCGAGTCGGTGGCCCGGAACTGGCAGCTCGTTTCCGGCCAGCGGCCGAGCGAGCAGGAGTTGACGAACCTCATCTTCGCGTGGAAGGCGTGCCGGGCCGTCAAGTCGAACGCGATCGTGCTCGCGAAGAACTCCGCCACGGTGGGCATCGGCATGGGGCAGGTGAACCGGGTGGACTCGTGCCGGCTGGCCATCGAGCGCGCCGGCGCTCGTGCGGCCGGCTCGGCCGCGGCATCCGACGCCTACTTCCCCTTCTCGGACGGACCTCAGGTGCTCATGGATGCCGGCATCTCGGCGATCGTCCAGCCGGGCGGCTCGGTGCGCGACGAGGAGACGGTCGAGCTGGCGCGCGAGCGCGGCGTCACGATGTTCTTCACGGGCGAGCGGCACTTCTTCCACTGAGCCCGGATGTGAGTGCGCTGTCGCGCCCGTACTCCTCGAGCCACCGCAGCCACACCTCGGCGAGTGTGGGGAAGACCGGCACGGCGTGCCACAGGCGATGCAGCGGCACCTCGCCGACGACGGCGATCGTCGCCGCCTGCAGCATCTCGGCGACACCCGACCCGGTGAACGTGGCGCCCAGGAGCACTCCACGGTCGTCGTCGACCACGGCGCGCGCACGGCCGCGGTAGTCGTCGGAGCGCGCGGCGGCGCCGGCGAGCCGGGCCAGGTCGACGTCGAGCACGCGCACGCTGCGCCCGTCGCGCTGCGCCTGCTCGGCGGTCGCGCCCACGGAGGCGACCTCTGGCTCGGTGAAGACCACCTGCGGCACCGCGGTGTGGTCGGCCGTGGCCACATGCGCACCCCACGGCCAGTCGTCGACCGCGTCGCCCTTCGCGCGGGCGGCGATGACGTCGCCGGCCGCGCGAGCCTGGTACTTGCCCTGGTGGGTCAGCAGCGCGCGATGGTTGACGTCGCCGACGGCGTAGAGCCAGTCGGCGCCCTCGACGCGCAGGGTGTCATCGACGGTCAGCCAGTCGCCGGGAACGAGGCCGACGTTCTCGAGCCCCAGCTCAGAGGTGGCCGGGACGCGACCGGTCGCGGCCAGCACCTGCTCGGTGATGACGCGACTGCCGTCGTCAAGTGTGAGCACGGCGCTCTTCGCGGTGCGGTGCGCCTCGGTGACCGTGGCGGGCATGTGCATCGTGACGCCGAGCGCCTCGAGGCCGTCGCGGACGGCCTCGGCCGCGAAGGGTTCGACGCGACCGAGGATGCCGCCGCGCACGATCATCGTCACGCGCACACCCAGACCGGCGTACGCGGTGGCCATCTCGCAGGCCACGACCCCGCCGCCGACGATGGCGAGCGAGGCGGGCACCTCGTGGGCGCTGGTCGCGTCGCGGCTGGTCCAGGGCCGGATGCCGGCGAGCTCCTGCGGCACGCGTGGAGCGCTGCCCGTGCAGACGGCCACCGCGTGCGTCGCGGCCAGCAGGGTCACGGTGCCGTCGGCGTGGGCCACCCGCACCCGGCGGGGCTCAGTGAGCTCGCCGTGGCCGCGCACCAGGTCGATGCCTGCGGATTCCAGCCACTCGGCCTGCCCCGTGTCGTCCCAGTCGCCAACCGAGGCATCGCGCCGGCGCAGCACCGCCTGCACGTCGAGGTCGCCCGCCGCCGCCCCGCGCGCACCGGCGACCGCGCGGGCCGCGCTCAGCGCCGCGTGCGGGCGCAGCAGCGCCTTCGAGGGCACGCACGCCCAGTACGAGCAGCTGCCACCCACGAGCTCTTCCTCGACGATGACCGTGCGCATTCCGCCCGCGACCGCCCGGTCGGCGACGTTCTCGCCGACCGGCCCGGCGCCGATCACGATGAGGTCGCAATCCTGTGTCTCCATGCGCGCCACGCTACCGCGGGGACGCGGACGGCGATGTCCGATTTCCGCTAGCCGATGGTGCTGGTCCGTGTCAGGCTTGATGCATGACCGGTACGACCATGACCTTCGATGAGCGCTATCGCGCGATCGAGTCGCGCGATGCGCGCTTCGACGGGCAGTTCGTCACGGCGGTGCGCTCGACCGGGATCTACTGCCGGCCGAGCTGCCCGGCCCGCACGCCGAAGCCCGTGAACGTCACGTTCTACCCGACCAGCGCCGCCGCGCACGAGGCGGGATACCGGGCCTGCAAGCGGTGCCTCCCGGAGGCGGCGCCCGGGTCGCCGGAGTGGAACCTGCGCGGCGATGCCGCCGGCCGTGCGATGCGGCTCATCGCCGATGGCGTGATCGAGCGCGAGGGGGTCACGGGACTCGCCGCCCGGCTCGGCTACTCGCCGCGCCATCTCACGCGACTGCTCGTCGGTGAGCTCGGCGCCGGGCCGCTCGCGCTCGCGCGGGCGCACCGCGCGCACACAGCGCGGATGCTGCTGGTGGGCACCGACCTGCCCGCCGCCGATGTCGCGTTCTCCGCCGGCTTCACGAGCGTGCGCCAGTTCAACGACACGGTGCGCGAGGTGTTCGGGCTCACACCGCTGGAGCTGCGTGCGCGGCGCCCCTCGGCGGGCTCCCGGGGCCGCGCCGGCTCGGGGAGCGGTGCAGGCTCGGCACGCGATGCGGGCAGCATCTCGCTGGCCCTGCCGGTGCGCGGACCCTTCGACGCCGCGGGCCTGTTCGCCTGGATGGCTGCCCGCGCCCTGCCCGGCCTCGAGGTGGCCACGGAAGACTCGTATGCACGCACGCTCGCGCTCCCCGGCGGACCGGCCTGGTTCCGGCTTCGGCACGAAGGGTCCCGCGTGCGACTGGAGGCGAGGCTGGCCCACCTCGCGGATCTGCCGGTGCTCGTCGGTCGCACCCGGCGGCTGTTCGACCTGGATGCCGACCCGGTCGCCGTCGACGCGGCGCTCGCCGCGCACCCGGCGCTGGCCCCGCTCGTGGCGGCGACACCTGGCATCCGTGTTCCCGGCGCTGCAGACCCGGCCGAGATGCTCATTCGCGCGATGGTCGGCCAGCAGGTTTCGGTCGCTTCGGCCCGCACCTCCCTCAGTCGCCTCGCCGAGGCGCTCGGTGAGACGGTCTCCGCGCACGCGGGCACCGACCGGCTGTTCCCCACCATGACCGCGATCGCCGAGCACGGTCACGAGGTGCTGCGCGGGCCTGCCGCCCGCATCCGCGCGATCACGGGGGCCGCCGCCGCGCTCGCCGCAGGCGACCTCGTGCTCAGCCCCGGCGACGACGGCGCCGCCCAGCGCGCCGCACTGCTCGCGCTGCCCGGTGTCGGCCCGTGGACCGCCGACTACGTGCGCATGCGCGTCACCGGCGACCCGGACATCTTCCTGCCCGGCGACGTGGCCGTGCGCTCCGGCGCCGCGGCGGCCGGACTGCCCGCCGATCCCAGCGGCCTCACCGCCTGGGCCGCTCGCGCGGCGCCCTGGCGCAGCTATCTCACCGCCCACCTCTGGCGCGCCGCATCCATCCGACCCTCAAAGGAGTCTCAATGACTGCCACCATCCAGACGATCGACACCCCCGACGGCCCCTTCACGATCGTCGCCGACGACCGCGAGCGCGTGATCGCCTCGGGGTGGACGGCCGACCCGCAGGAGGTGCTCGACCGCATCCCCCTGCGGCTGCGCCCCACGGAGATCGTCGAGGGCGAGACCGCCGCCGCGTCCGCCGCCCGCGCCTATTACGCCGGCGACGTCAGTGCCATCGACCGTGTCGAGGTCGCCCAGCGCGGCACCGCCCTGCAGGAGCGCGGCTGGGCCGGCCTGCGCACGATCGCCCCGGGCAGCCCGCTCACCTACACCGAGTTCGCCGCCGTGATCGGCGAGCCGGCGGCGGTGCGCGCGGCCGCGTCGATCTGCGCCCGCAACGCGCCCGCGCTGTTCGTGCCGTGCCACCGGGTGCTGCGCTCGGACGGCGCGCTGGGCGGGTTCGCATGGGGAGTAGAGGTCAAGCGCAGCCTGCTCGCGCGGGAGGCGGCAGCCGCATAGGCCCGCAGCACCCGAGAATGGATGCCGTGGGTTCCATGCGCGCGGTCGTCTATGACGCCGTCGGCGCGACCCCGCGGGTGACCGCGGTGCCGGTGCCGGACTGCCCGCCCGACGGCGCCCTCGTGCGCGTCGAGGCCACGGGTGTGTGCCGCTCGGACTGGCACGCGTGGCGCGGGCACGACCCGGTGGCACTGCCGCACATCCCCGGGCACGAGTTCGCCGGCACCGTCGCCGAGGTCGGCCCGCTCGTGCGGAGCTGGAGCACCGGCGCCCGCGTCACCGCCCCGTTCGTGAACGGCTGCGGGGTGTGCGCGTGGTGCCGGCAGGGCGATGCCCAGGTGTGCCCGGACCAGACCCAGCCCGGCTTCACACACGACGGCTCGTTCGCCGAGTACGTCGTCGTCCGCGCGGCCGACCTCAACCTCGTGGCCCTGCCCGACGACGTGGATGCCGTGGCTGCGGCATCCTTGGGCTGCCGGTTCGCGACCGCCTTCCGCGCGCTGACTGCGCACGCCCGGGTGCGCTCCGGCGACGAGGTCGCGGTGTTCGGGTGCGGCGGCGTGGGCCTGTCGGCCGTCATGATCGCCACGGCACTCGGCGCCCGGGTGACCGCGGTCGACGTGTCGGCGGCGGCGCTGGAGCGCGCGGCGAAGCTCGGCGCGGCATCTCTGGTCCGCACGGACCCGCGCGACGACCCCGTCGACGAGGTCGTCGCCGCCACCGGCGGGGGAGCGCACGTGACCATCGAGGCCCTCGGATCGCCCGCCACGGTCGACGCGGCGATCCGGAGCCTGCGCCGTCGCGGACGGCATGTGCAGATCGGCTTGATGCTCGGCCCGGCGGCCGCCGCGCCCCTGCCGTGGGATCGGGTCATCGCGTGGGAGCTGCAGGTGCTCGGCTCGCACGGGATGGCGGCGGTGGACTACGAGCGGATGCTGCGGCTCATCGCCGAGGGCGTGCTCGACCCGTCGCGCCTGGTCGGCGAGATCACCGATCTCGACGGTGCGGCGGCGGCGCTGATGCAGATGGACAGGCCAGGGCAGCCGGGTCTCGTCGTCTCCCGGCCGTGAGCCCTCGTCTTGCGCGGACTGGTCGCGCGGGAATAAACTGTTCGGCTGGCGTGTCGCTCTCTGCGGCCGCCGGTCCCCGTCCCACGATCTGAGGAGGATGCCGTGTATCAGGCCGTCGTCATCAAGCCGAACGCCTCCGTCCTCGCCGGGACGCGCCGCCCCCACTTCGGGTAGCCGCCGCAGGACCCGCACGATCCGCCGCCGGGCATAGGATCCTCTGCTCCCGCGTTCTGGACCTCCAGAGCGCCCGGCGCCTCCGCGCGCTGTCGATCTCCCCCTCAAGGACCATGACTTCCACTGCCGCCTCCCCTCCTCAGCAGTCCACGATGCGCGCGCTCGGGCGCATCGTGCCGTTCGTCAAGCCCGTCGTGCCGCGCCTGGTGCTCGGCGCCGTCAGCGCTCTGCTGGCGAGCCTGGCCGCCCTCGCCATCCCGATCGTGCTCGAGATCGTCGTGCGCGGACCCATCGCCACGGGCGACCCGGCGCAGATCGCCTGGGGCGCTGCGGCGATCCTCGCGCTGGGCCTGCTCGAAGCGCTCATGGTCTGGGCGCGCCGCTGGTTCGTGCTGGCCCCCGGCACGCAGGTCGAGTACGACCTGCGCACCGGGTTCTACGCGCGCCTGCAGCGCCTGCCCGTCGCGTTCCACGACCGGTGGCAGTCGGGGCAGCTGCTCTCGCGCATGATGCAGGACATCTCGATGCTGCGGCGCTGGCTCTCCTTCGGCAGCGTGCTGCTGATCGTCAACGTCATCACGATCGTGGTCGGCCTCGCCCTGCTGTTCAACTGGCACTGGGTGCTCGGTGTCGTCTTCCTGGTGTGCTCGGCGCCGATCTGGTACGCGGGGTCGCGGTTCGAGAAGACCTACGGCACGCTCGCCCGTCGCAGCCAGGATCAGGCGGGCGACCTGGCGACCAGCGTCGAGGAGTCGGTGCACGGAATCCGGGTGCTGAAGGCCTTCGGGCGCGGCAAGTTCGCGCTGAGCAAGTTCGCTCAGCAGGCCGAGACCCTGCGCGAGACCGAGCTCGACAAGGCGCGCTCGGTCGGCTGGATCTGGTTCTGGCTCGTGCTGCTGCCCGACATCGCGTTCGCGCTGAGCCTGGGCGCCGGCATCGTGCTGGTCCAGCTCGGCGAGCTCACGGTGCCGCAGCTGATCGCGTTCTTCGCGATGGCGACCGTGCTGCGCTGGCCGATGGAGTCCATCGGGTTCCTGTACTCGTTCACCCTCGACGCGCGTACCGCGACCGACCGCATCTTCGAGGTTTTCGACGAGCAGAACACGATCGTCGACCCGCAGCATCCCGCCCACATCGTCCAGCCGCGCGGCGCGCTGGTGTTCGAGGGCGTCCACTTCCGCTACCCGGACGCGGCGCCCATCGAGGCCGATCTGGTCGACGGCATCGACCTCGCGCTGCGACCCGGCGAGACCATGGCGCTGGTCGGCCTCACCGGATCGGGCAAGACGACCCTGACGACGCTGCCGACGCGCCTGTACGACGTCACCGGCGGCCGGCTGCTGCTGGACGGCGTCGATGTGCGCGACCTCACGCTCACCGAGCTGCGCGCGCACATCGGCATGGCGTTCGAGGATTCCACGCTGTTCTCGCAGAGCGTGCGCGAGAACGTGCTGCTGGGCCGGGAGGACCTCGACCCCGACAGCGAGGAGGGCGAGCGCGTGCTGCGCGAGGCACTGTCGGTCGCCCAGGCGGGCTTCGTCGACGACCTGCCCGACGGGGTCGACACGATCATCGGCGAGGAGGGGCTCTCGCTGTCGGGCGGCCAGCGCCAGCGCCTCGCCCTGGCCCGCGCGGTCGCGGCGCGCCCGGCCGTGCTCGTGCTCGACGACCCGCTGTCGGCGCTGGACGTGGACACCGAGAAGCTCGTCGAGGACGCACTGCGCGAGGTCATGGCCGAGACCACGGCCCTCGTGGTCGCGCATCGGCCGTCGACGGTCATGCTCGCCGACCGCGTCGCGCTGCTGGAGCAGGGGCGGATCACCGCCGTCGGCACGCACTCTGAGCTGCTGCGCACGAGCCCGCACTACCGGCATGTCATATCCAGTCTCGAGGAAGAGCAGACGGCATTCCGCGAACGGGAGGTGAACCTGTGAGCACCGGTGTCATCGGCACGAGCGGCGAGGACCGCTCCGACTACACGCGCGCTGAGAGCACGGCGATCCGCCGGCGTTCGCTGCGCCTGCTCTGGTCGCTTCTGAGCCCGCTGCGCTGGCAGCTGGTGCTCGCGGCGACCGTGCTCACCGTCTCGACGGCGCTGCGGGTCATCGGCCCGATCCTGATCGCGATCGGCATCGACCGCGCTCTGCCGGCGGTGATCGAGAGCAACGACTGGATGCCGACGATCGTCGTCGTCAGCGTGTACCTCGCGGCCGCCTTCGGTGGCGCGGCCCTCATCGGCTGGTACGTGGTCGTGGGTGCGAGGCTCACCCAGGCGGTCATGCTCGAGCTGCGCAAGCGCATCTTCCTGCACACGCAGCGCCTGAGCCTGGAGTTCCACGAGTCGTACACCTCCGGCAGGATCATCTCCCGGCAGACCAGCGACCTCGACACGATCCGCGAACTCCTCGACGGCGGCCTCAACGAGCTCGTCTCGGGCGTGCTCTACGGCGCGTTCACACTCGTCGCGCTGCTGCTGTGGGACTGGCGATCGGGCCTCGTGCTGCTGGCCGCCGGCATCCCGCTGTTCCTCCTCATGCGCTGGTTCTACCGGCGCTCGCAGATCGTGTACCGCGAGTCGCGGGTGGTCAGCGCGAAGGTCATCGTGAAGTTCGTCGAGACGATGACCGGCGTGCGCGCGGTGAAGGCGTTCCGCAAGGAGCAGCGCAACGACGACGAGTTCGGCGACCTGTCCGGCCAGTACCGCGAGGTCAACATGCGCGCGATCCGGCTGTTCGGCGCGTTCGAGCCCGGGCTCATGGTGATCGCCGGTTTCGCGGTCGCGATCGTCCTGCTGTGGGGCGGCATCCGCGTCGCCGACGGCACCCTGGCGCTGGGCGTGCTGCTGTCGGCTGTCCTGTACGTGCGCAACTTCTTCGCGCCGCTGCAGGAGGTCGCAATGGTGCTCAACACCTACCAGTCCGCCACGGCGGCGCTGGAGAAGGTCTCTGGCGTGCTCGAGGAGGAGCCGACGGTGCCCGACCCGAAGGACCCGGTCGACCTGTGGAAGGCCCGCGGCGGCATCCGCTTCGACGGCGTCGAGTTCGGATACGGTGACGGGCGCGTCATCCTGCCCGATTTCTCCCTCGACATCCCCGCCGGTCAGACCGTCGCGCTGGTCGGCACGACCGGTGCCGGCAAGTCGACGCTGGCCAAGCTCGTGTCGCGCTTCTACGACCCGACGCACGGCGCCGTGACCCTGGACGGCGTCGACCTGCGGTCGCTGCACCCCAAGGACCTGCGCCGCGCGATCGTCATGGTCACCCAGGAGGCGTACCTGTTCAGCGGGACCGTCGCCGACAACATCGCGCTCGGCAAGCCGGATGCCACGCTGGACGAGATCCGTGCGGCGGCGCGCGCGGTCGGGGCGGATGCCTTCATCGAGCGCCTCCCCGACGGGTATGCGACCGACGTGAACAAGCGCGGGGGGCGCGTCTCGTCGGGGCAGCGACAGCTGATCTCGTTCGCCCGCGCCTTCCTCGCCGACCCCGCGGTCCTGATCCTCGACGAGGCGACGGCGTCGCTGGACATCCCGTCCGAGCGCCAGATCCAGGACGCCCTGCAGACGCTGCTCGCCGACCGCACCGCGATCATCATCGCCCACCGCCTGTCGACGGTGGCGATCGCCGATCGCGTGCTGGTCATGGAGCACGGCCGCATCATCGAGGACGACACCCCGGAGGCACTGATCGCCGGCACGGGCAAGTTCGCCCAGCTCCACAGTGCCTGGAGGCAGTCGCTCGTGTGACGAGCGACGCCGGGCCTGGAGGCAGTCGCTCGTCTGAGGACGGCGACGCCGGGCCTGGAGGCAGTCGCTCGTGTGACGAGCGAGTGTCCAGCCCGGCCGGAAGTCCGTAAGGTGGGCGACGAGGCCTCGGTGGGGGAGGGGAATCCGAGACCCCGCCGCCCGGATCAGGACGGCTCTGAGACAGCCGAAAGTGTGTTTCCCCCCAGCGGAGTCCTAGAGTCGGATCTCCGCGATCACTTCACCGTACTCCGTCTCCCCGACCGCTGTGAACCCTACGCGCTCGAAGAATGCCTCGGGCCCTCCGGAGCCCGCTTCGTAGATCACGTTGACGTGCGACTCGCCGCGTGAGCGGGCTTCGTCGAGCAGAGCCTGCACGGCGAAGCGGCCGATGCCGCGCCCCTGATCGTCGGCGTCCACGTTGATCCGCCACAGCACGGAGCGGAAATGCTCCTGCGGGAAGTCGGGGTCGAAGTTCGCGCTGACGAAGCCCACGACCTCGTCGCCGTCGGCCACGACCCGCTGCCACGAGGTGGCCGGGTTCACCACGGTCGCGGCGATGCCGTACGACACGGGAGCGAGGAACTGCTCCTGCCCCGGCTTCAGCGACAGGTTGTTGACGGCGACGATGGTGTCGGCCGAGAGCTCGGCCAGTCGAAGTTCAGCCATGAAGTCAGGCTAACGGCATTCGGGCGACGCGCAACGCGTGGTCTGGAACGGCGGCATCCAGGCGAGACGCACGGCAGCGTGTGCGGCACCCCGGATCTATGCTGTATTCGTCCGTGCGACGAAGGGGCCGCCGTTGATCGAGTTCCGCGACGGGGTGTTCTTCCTGTCCACTGCGAACACCTCGTACTGGTTCGGCGTGACCGCGCACGGGCACCTCGAGCATCTCCACTACGGCCGCCGCCTTCCCGTGCAGGATCCGCAGGCGCTGCGGCCCGAGCGCACCGCGCAGCGCGCATCGGCGATCGTCTACGACCCCGCCGATCCCCGCTGCACGCTGGACGCGCTGGCGCTGGAGTACAGCACGATCGGCCAGGGCGACTACCGCCGCATCCCGTGCCGGATCCTCACCCATCACGGCTACGACCTCGACCCGGTCCACCGCACGCACCGCATCACCGCGGACGCCGCCCCGGCGCTGACGCTGCCCACGGCCGACGGTCCCGCCGAGTCGCTGCACGTCACCCTCGGCGACGACCGCGCCGGCATCGAGCTCACTCTCGTCTACACCGTCTTCGAGGACGTGGATGTCATCGCCCGCCGCGTCATCGTCCGTAACACGGGCGACGCCCCCGCCACGATCGAGCAGCTCGCGAGCGTGCAGCTGGACCTGCCGGACCGCGGCCTGCGGGTGCTCACCCTCGACGGCGACTGGATCGCCGAGACGCACACGCACACGCGCGCGGTCACCCCGGGCGCGTTCGTCACCGGGAGCACGACGGGCTCGAGCAGCAACCGCCACAACCCCGGCTTCCTGATCCTCGAAGACCGCGCCGACGAGGACCGAGGACGGGTGTGGGGCGTGAACCTCGTCTACAGCGGCAGCCACGAGGCATCCGTCTCCCTCGATGCGCACGGGTCGGTGCGCGTGCACTCCGGGATCCAGCCTCAGGCGTTCGCCTGGCCGATCGCTCCGGGCGAGGAGTTCGAGTCGCCGCAGGCGGTGCTCACGTTCTCGGACGAGGGATGCAACGGGGCATCCGACCGCTTCCACCGCTTCGTGAACCGGCACATCGTGCCCGAGCGGTTCCGCGAGGTGCCGCGCCCGGTGGTGTTCAACAGCTGGGAGGCGGTGAGCTTCGATGTCGACGAACGCCGCCTGGGCCGGCTGGCCAAGCAGGCGTCCGCCCTCGGGATGGAGCTGTTCGTCATCGACGACGGCTGGTTCGCCGGCCGCCGCGACGACACCGGCGGCCTCGGGGACTATGGCGTCGACACGAGCAGGTTCCCATCGGGTCTGGCCGCGTTCGGCGATCGACTGAAGCGCCTGAACCTGCGCATGGGACTGTGGTTCGAACCCGAGATGGTCAACGAGCGCAGCGCGCTGTACGCGCGGCATCCCGACTGGGCCATGCGGGTCCCGGGCAAGGCCCCCCGCGAGGGCCGCCACCAGCTCGTGCTCGACCTGTGCAATCCGGACGTGTGCGACTACATCGTCGAGCAGGTCGGTGCGGTGCTCGACTCCGCTGACATCACATATGTCAAATGGGACATGAATCGGCACATCGCCGACGCATCCTCGCCGCACGTGGCGCACCCGGGCATGGTCGCGCACCGGTACATCCAGAACCTGTACGCGGTCCTCGCGCGCATTTTCGCGCCGCGCCCGCACGTCCTGCTCGAGATGTGCTCGTCCGGCGGGAACAGATTCGATCTCGGGATGCTGCGCCACAGCGCCATGATCTGGGCCTCCGACGACACCGACCCGATCGAGCGCCTGGAGATCCAGCAGGGGCTGTCGCACCTGTACCCGCCGTCGACGATCAGCGCGCACGTGTCCGCCGCGCCGCACGCGCAGACCCTGCGCGACACGCCGCTGTCGACGCGCTTCAACGTCGCCGCCTTCGGGGCGCTCGGCTACGAGTACGACCTCGACCTGCTCACCTCGGAGGAGCGCAAGGAGGTGCGCGACCAGATCGCGTTCTACCTCGCCCACCGCGAGCTGCTCCAATTCGGGCGCTTCCGCCGCGGCGACATGCCCCGCGACCGGTACCGCTGGCAGGCCGGCGAGGGAGACGAGGCGATCGTGGGCCTGTTCCAGCGACGGGTGGATGCCGCGCCGACCCCCGACATCCTCCCGATCGCCGGCCTCGACCCGGACGCCGCGTACGTGGTGCGCGCCAAGCCGCAGCGACTGATGATCGAGCGGTTCGGCAACCTCATCAACCACGTCACGCCGATGCGACTCGACCCCCGCGGCCTCGTGCTGCAGACGGTCGGCCGGTTCCACAGCCTGCGCGACGCCGCCGAGGAGCACCGGGGCACCGGGAGCCTGCTGGCCGAGGGCATCCGCCTCAACGACCAGTTCCAGGGCACCGAGTACAACGAGTCGATCCGCATGCTGGGGGATCATGGGTCCACGCTCTACCTCGTTGAGAAGGAGACGCCGCGATGACGCAGCGCACACGCAACCGCTATGGGTTCGGGATCGGGACCCTGGGGCGGGATGCCGCTTACACGCTGGTCAGCATCTACCTGATCTTCTACCTCAGCGATGTGCTCGAGGTGTCCACCGCCGTGCTGGCTGCGGTGACGGTGGTGCTCGTGATCGCGCGCATCTTCGACGCGGTCAATGACCCCTTCATGGGTGTGATCGTCGACAACACCCGAACGCGATGGGGCAAGTTCAAGCCGTGGATCCTCATCGGCGCCGTCCTGTCGTCGCTGTTCCTGGTGGTGATGTTCACCGACTTCGGACTGGGTGATGTCGCCTTCGTCATCGTGTTCGCGGTCGTCTATCTGGCCTGGGAGATCACCTTCACCGCGAACGACATCGGCTACTGGTCGATGCTGCCCGCCCTCAGCCGCGACCAGAAGGAGCGCGAGCGCATCGGGGCGTTCGCGCGCATCTGCGCCAACATCGGCACGTTCAGCATGGTCGTCGCCATCGTGCCGCTCAGCAATGCGCTCGCCGCGGCGACCGGCGACATCCGCACCGCCTACACCGTCATCGCGATCATCGCCGTGGTGCTGCTGCTGAGCTTCCAGATCGTCATGCTGCTGCTGGTCAAAGAGGACCCGACGATCGTCACGGTTGGCGAGCGCACGAAGTTCACCGACCTCGTCTCGCTCATCTTCCGCAACGACCAGCTGCTGGTGGTCACCATCGCGCTGCTGCTTTTCATGACCGGGTTCTCGGTGACGATCGGCATGGGGCTGTTCTACTTCAAGTACGTCTTCGGCGACGAGAACATGTACACGGTGTTCGCACTCGTCCTCGGGATCGCATCGGTGACCGCACTGGCCTGCTACCCGCTGCTGAGCCGGGTGATGCGGCGCGGCCCGCTGTTCGCCGTGATGATCTTCGCCGTCTCGGTGGGCTACGTGCTGTTCTTCTTCACACCGCCGGCTTCGTCGTCGGCCGCGGTGCCCCTGATCATCACCGCGGGGCTGCTCGTGTTCGCGGCGCAGGCGGCGATCCAGCTGCTGATGCTGATGTTCATCGCCGACACGGTGGAGTACGGGCAGTGGAAGTTCGGACGCCGAAACGACAGCGTGACGCTGTCGCTGCAGCCATTCATCTACAAGATGGGCACGGCGCTGTCCAGCGGCGTGATCGGGTGGACGGTCATCGCCTCCGGCATGCAGGAGGCCCGCACCGCCGCCGACATGACCGAGGGCGGCACGCTGCTGGTGAAGATCGCGATGTTCGCGGTGCCGCTCGTTCTCATCGTGCTCAGCTACATCGTCTACCGCGTCTGGTACCGGCTCGACGAGACCCGCTATCGCGCCATCGTCGACGAGCTGCGCGAGCGCGAGTCGGTCGTGATGCCGCGCGGTGACGCGCTGGTCGACGATGACTGACCCGCATGCGCGCACGACACAGGCTCCCGTTCTCGATCAGGACAGCCGGGTGCGGGATGTCTGGGTGCACCCGCTGGGTCGCGACATCCTGTCCAAGATCCTCCTGCAGCTGGGTCGCTCGCCGCGCTGGGTGACCAACCCGCTCATCGGCTCACTGCGGCTGCGGACCGTCCGGCGCCTCCTGGGCGGCCTGCTGGGGAAGGGGTTCGTCGAATCGCTGCTTCGGCTGCTCAACGAGCATCGTGACATCCCGTCCTCTGTCCCTGTCGACCCTCCGCCCGCCTGGTGGCGCGAGGCGGTCTTCTACCAGGTGTACCCGCGGTCGTTCATGGACGGCGACGGCGACGGCATCGGAGACATCCCCGGACTCATCTCGCGTCTCGGGTACCTGCAGGATCTCGGCGTCGACGCCGTGTGGCTCTCGCCCGTCTACGACTCGCCGAACGACGACAACGGCTACGACATCCGCGACTACCGGGCGATCATGGCCGAGTTCGGAACCATGGCAGACCTCGACGAGCTCATCGCACAGCTGCACGAGCGCGACATGAGGCTCGTGATGGACCTCGTCGTGAACCACACCTCCGACGAGCACGCCTGGTTCCAGGCGGCGCTCGCCGACCCGGACTCGCCCTACGCCGAGTACTACTTCTTCCGGCCGGGCGATCCGGAGACCCCGCCGAACAACTGGACGTCGTTCTTCTCGGGCTCGGCGTGGCGATGGTTCCGCGAGCGCAGCGAATGGGCGCTGCACCTGTTCTCGTCGAAGCAGATGGATCTGAACTGGACGCACCCTCCGCTGCGCGCCGAGATCGTCGACATGGTGCGCTGGTGGCTGGGCAGGGGCGTCGACGGGTTCCGCCTGGATGTCATCAACTACATCTCCAAGGCGCCCGACCTTCCCGACGGCGACCCGTTCATCGGCAGGCTGATGAACTACACGGGGGTGGAGCACTACTTCGCCGGCCCCCGGCTGCACGAGCACCTGCGGCAGCTGCGCGCCGAGGCGTTCGA
>DASSYC010000226.1:0-13053 GCA_035703465.1 Microbacterium sp.
GGCCGCGGTAGAGGTTGACGATCACCGCACCCGAGACGAACACGATCGCCAGCGATGCGAGACCGAGCAACCCGACGAAGAAGAGTTCGAGGGCGACGAGATCCATGGCTCCAGCTTAGGCCACCGGCGCCGCCCGGCGCCCGGTCTACCCGGGGATGAGCGTGGCGAGTCCGAACACGGCCGAGACGAGGCCGATCACCAGCGTCGCCCCCGCGGCGGTCAGGGTGACGCGGTCGATGAAGCCCTTGGATCGCCCGACCCACAGCTGCACCACGAAGGTGAGCAGGATGCAGCCGCCGAGCCCGACCGTCATCCACGCCATGCGCCAGTCGACGGGCACGAACAGTCCGACGGCCACGCCGATGACGGCGGCGGCCACCCACACCCCCACGACAGCGCCGATGGTGCTGCGGGGAGCGGCCTGCGCGACGGGCTGCTCATCCATGGGCTCCATCATCCCGCAGACCGTGCCCGATCGCACGCGGGGAGCGGTCGGGGCCTCTATCATTTAGGGACCATTCAGGGACCAGGCGGGCTCCGCCCGCCCGGAAGGCACTCCATTGGCACAGATCCTCGTGTTGAGCTCGGCCGCAGCGGACCCGCTCGTCCTGCCTGCGCTCGAGCTGCTCGCCCACCGATTCCTCACCATCCCGGCCGAACCGGCTGCCCTCGTCAGCGCGCCCACGGCCGAGGTCATCGTCGTCGACGGGCGCCATGACCTCGCCGCCGCCAAGTCGCTGTGCCGGGTGCTCACCGCGACGGGACTCGAAGCGCCGCTGCTGCTGGTGGTCACCGAAGGCGGGCTGGCCGGGGTGTCGGCCGACTGGGGCGTCGCCGACGTGGTGCTGGCCAGTGCGGGACCGGCCGAGGTGGACGCCCGGGTGCGACTGGCCATCGGCCGCCATGACACCGAGCAGCCGGCATCCACCCGCATCCAGACCTCCGGCATCACGATCGACGAGGCCTCGTACTCGGCGAAGCTGAACGGGCGCCCCCTCGACCTCACGTACAAGGAGTTCCAGCTGCTGCACTTCTTCGCCACGCATCCGTCGCGGGTGTTCACGCGAGAGCAGCTGCTCAGCGAGGTGTGGGGCTACGACTACTTCGGTGGCACGCGCACCGTGGACGTGCATGTGCGGCGCCTGCGGGCCAAGCTCGGTGATCGCGATCAGCTCATCGGGACGGTGCGCAACGTCGGCTACCGGTTCCAGGTCCACGACGACGAGCAGCAGACCGCCCCGTCCGCACGGTGAATCCATGCGGCCGGGAATCCATGCGGCCGGGAAACCGGGCGGCCGGCACCTCTTCCGTCACGGCGGAGGCCTGTCATGATGAAGGGATGCTGGAGACCCCGATCCTGGATGCCGGACTCGGCGATGCGGACGACGACGATTTCGATGCGGTCGTCGAGGTCTTCGACGAGCAGCTGCCCGAACATCGCTATCTCGACCGCGAGCTGAGCTGGCTCGCGTTCAATCAGCGCGTGCTCGAGCTCGCCGAGGACCCCGATCTGCCCCTGCTGGAGCGGTCGAACTTCCTCGCCATCTTCGCCAGCAACCTCGACGAGTTCTTCATGGTGCGCGTGGCAGGGCTGCGACGGCGGATCATCACCGGGCTGGCCGTGCCCACCAACGTCGGCCGGGCGCCGGCCGACGTGCTCGCCGACATCTCGGAGGAGGCGCACCGCCTGCAGCTGCGCCACGCCGAGACCTGGACGTCCCAGGTGCGTCCCGCGCTGACCGAGACGGGCATCGACGTCGTCTCCTGGGACGACCTGGATGAGGACGAGCAGGCGTTCCTGTACGAGTACTTCCAGAATCAGGTCTTCCCTGTGCTCATGCCGCTGGCGGTCGACCCCGCGCATCCCTTCCCCTACATCTCCGGCCTGTCCCTGAATCTCGCCATCCGCATCCGCAACGCCCGCACGGGTCGGCAGGAGTTCGCCCGGCTGAAGGTGCCCGCCATGCTGCCGCGCCTGGTCGAGCTTCCCGGCGACGGCGCGAAGCTGCGGTATCTGCCGCTGGAGGAGCTCATCGCCAACCACCTCGGCGACCTCTTCCCGGGGATGGAGGTGCTGGATCACCATGCGTTCCGCCTGACGCGCAACGAAGACGTGGAGATCGAGGAGGACGAGACCGAGAACCTGATCCAGGCGCTGGAGGCCGAGCTGCTTCGCCGTCGGTTCGGCCCGCCGATCCGGCTCGAGATCACCGACGACATGGACGATGTCACCCTCGACCTGCTCGTGAAGGAGCTCGACATCACCGAGCAGCAGGTCTACCGCCTGCCCGGTCCGCTCGACCTGCGCGGCCTGTTCGAGCTGTCGCGCATCGACCGCCCCGATCTGCGCTACCCGCCGCATGTGCCGACCACGGCCCTGGCCTTCCAGCCCGGCGACAACACCGAGCGCGCCGACATCTTCGCCGCGATCCGCGAAGCGGACGTGCTCGTGCACCACCCCTACGAGTCGTTCACGACGAGCGTGCAGGCGTTTCTGGAGCAGGCGGCGCGCGACCCGCACGTGCTGGCTGTCAAGCAGACGCTGTACCGCACCTCCGGCGACAGCCCCATCGTGCAGGCCCTCATCGACGCGGCCGAGGCCGGCAAGCAGGTGCTCGCACTGGTGGAGGTCAAGGCGCGCTTCGACGAGGCCAACAACATCGTGTGGGCGCGCAAGCTCGAGAAGGCCGGCGTCCACGTCGTGTACGGCCTGGTGGGCCTGAAGACCCACTGCAAGCTGGTCAACGTGATCCGCGAGGAGGACGGCGTGCTGCGCTCCTACTCGCACGTCGGCACCGGCAACTACAACCCGAAGACGAGCCGCATCTACGAGGACTACGGGCTGTTCACCGTCGACGACCAGGTCGGTCGCGATCTGACGCGGCTGTTCAACGAGCTCAGCGGCTACGCGATCGAGAAGAAGTTCAAGCGGCTCCTGGTCGCCCCCCTCCATCTGCGCAAAGGACTGCTGCGCCTCATCGACAAGGAACGCCGCAACGCCGCCGCCGGCAAGCCCGCCCGCATCCGCATCAAGGTGAACTCGATGGTCGACGAGCAGATCATCGACGCCCTCTACCGTGCCAGCCAGGAAGGGGTGCCCATCGAGATCTGGGTGCGCGGCATCTGCAGTCTCAAACCCGGCGTGGAGGGCATGAGCGAGAACATCACGGTCCGCTCGATCCTGGGCCGGTACCTCGAGCACTCGCGCATCTTCTCGTTCCTCAACAGCGGCGATCCGCAGGTCTACATCGGCAGCGCCGACATGATGCACCGCAACCTCGACCGGCGCGTGGAGGCGCTCGTGCGGGTCACCGCGCCGGCGCACATCAAGGAGCTGGAGAGCCTGTTCGACCTCGCGATGAGCGACCGCACGAGCACCTGGCACCTCGGACCGGAGGGCGAGTGGACCCGGCATGCGGTCGGGCCCGACGGCAAGCGGCTGATCGATCTGCAGGACCGCACGATGGCGAACGTGCAGCGCCGTCGCCGGGCACGGGCGGTGCGATGAGCGAAACGGCCGTCTACGCGGCCGGGGGCGTCGTATGGCGCCTCGTGGGCGACAAGCTGAAGGTGCTGCTCATCCATCGCACGCGGTACCGCGACGTCACCCTTCCCAAAGGCAAGGTCGACCCCGGCGAGATGCTCGCCGAGACGGCGGTGCGCGAGATCTTCGAAGAGACCGGCATCCGCGTCTGCCTCGGAGTCGCCGTCGGCGTCTCCCGCTATCGCCTGCCCAGCAAGCGCACGAAGATCGTGCACTACTGGGCGGCTGAGGCGACGGATGCCGCCATCATCGCGTCGGCGTTCGTGCCCAACCGCGAGATCGCCGCGCTCGAGTGGGTGGGCGTCAAGAAAGCGCGGTCGCACCTGAGCTATCCGGTCGATATCGAGATCCTCGACAGCTTCCTGCGCCTGGTCGACGACGGCGTGCTGCACACCTTCCCCATCGTGGCCCTGCGGCACGCGAAGGCGGTGGCACGGGAGGACTTCGAAGGCCCGGATGCCGCTCGCCCGCTGACCACGCGCGGCCGCCGCCAGGCGGAGTCCCTCGTGGGTCCGCTGCGCGCGTTCGGCGTGCGCAGGATCGTCTCCAGCCCGGCGGTGCGGTGCGTGAAGACGGTCGCACCCCTGGCGAAGACGATCGGTCGCTCCATCGACCGCACGCGCCGGATCAGCCAGGACGACTGGGACGAAGGGAAGGCGGATGCCCGCACGGTGATCGGGCAGCGGGTGCGCACCCGCAAGCCCGCGGTGCTGTGCAGCCACGGACCGGTGCTGCCGGACATCCTGAACGAGCTCGCCCTCGCCACCGGCACCCTGCGGGGGTCGTATCTGGGCAGCGCCTCCAGCCTCGAAGTCGGCGCGTTCTCGGTCGTGCACCTGTCGGCAACGAACCCCGGATCGGGCATCGTGGCCATCGAGACGCACGTGCCGAAGGTCTGAGCCGCTCACCGGCGCGTCGAACCGTTCACCTTCCGTTCACCGGCACTGCGCCCTCGATTAAGACTCGCTGTCTAGCTTCACTGGTGTGCCCCTCGATCGGGCGCACTCCCGAACATGCGAAGGATTCACACAGTGAAGCTCACCCGAATCGCCCAGCTGGGCGCCATCACCGCGGTCGCGGCCCTCGCCCTCACCGGCTGCGCCGCCAACGAGGCCGCCGGTGCGAACGCCACTGCGCCGGAAGACAACGGCTCGATGCTCTCGGGCACGCTGTCCGGCATGGGCGCATCGAGCATGGGCGCCGCCCAGGAGGCCTGGATCACGGCCTTCCAGACCGCCCACTCCGACGTCACCGTCAACTACGCGGCCGAGGGCTCCGGCGCCGGCCGTGAGGGGTTCCAGGCCGGGGCGGCCGACTACGCCGGCTCGGACCGCGCGTTCACCCTCGACGAGATCGCCGAGGGACCCTTCGACGGCTGCACCGCCGACAGCGGCATCATCCAGCTCCCGCTCTACATCTCGCCGATCGCCGTCGTCTTCAACCTCGAGGGCATCGACTCGCTCGACCTCGACGCCGACACGATCGCCGGCATCTTCGCCGGCACGATCACCGACTGGAACCACCCGGCGATCGCCGCGCAGAACCCGGACGCCACGCTCCCCGACCTGGCCATCACGCCGGTGCACCGCTCGGACGACTCGGGCACGACCGAGAACTTCACCGACTACCTGTTCCAGGCCGCCCCGAGCGTCTGGACCTGGGAGGCGGACGGCGTGTGGCCGCAGACCCCGGTCCCCGGTGAGGCGGCGGCCCAGACCTCCGGCGTCATCGCGGCGGTGACCGGCGGCGCCGGCACCATCGGGTACGCCGACGCCTCGCGCGCCGGCGACCTGGGCACCGTGGCGCTGAAGGTCGGCTCGGAGCACGTGCCGTTCACCGCGGAGGCCGCCGCCGCGATCATCGACGCGTCGCCGCTGGAGTCGGGCCGCGAGTCGTACGACATCGCCGTGGAGCTCGACCGCACCTCCGAGGCGGCCGGGGTGTACCCGATCGTCCTCATCAGCTACACGATCGCCTGCGAGACCTACGCCGACCCGGCCGTCGCAGGGCTCGTGAAGCCGTACCTCGAGCACCTCGCGAGCACCGCGGGGCAGGACGCGGCGGCCTCGGCCGCCGGCTCGGCTCCGATCTCGGACGAGCTGCGCACGAAGGTGGATGCCGCCATCGCGCTGATCTCCTGACACCCGCCGAACACGAGAAGGCGCCGCATGACCACCACCGCACCCGCGAGGTCCCAGGCGAAGGGCACCCTTCGCCTGGGCGACAAGGTGTTCTCGCGCACGGCGGTCGCGGCCGGGCTGATGATCCTCATCACCCTCGCCGCCGTGTCGATCTTCCTGATCATCCGGTCGATCCCCGCATTCGGCGCCAGCAGCGAGACCGCCTCGATCCTCCCCGCAGGCGACAATTTCTGGGACTACGTCTGGCCGCTCGTATTCGGAACCGTGTGGGCGGCCGCGCTCGCGCTGGTGATGGCCACCCCGGTGGCCATCGGCATCGCGCTGTTCATCTCGCACTACGCGCCGCGCCGGCTCGCGTCGACGCTCGGGTACGTCGTCGACCTGCTCGCGGCCGTGCCATCGGTGGTGTTCGGACTCTGGGGCATCCTCGTCTTCGCGCCCGCCGTCCAGCCGCTCTACTCCTGGCTGGTCGACAACCTGGGCTGGTTCCCGCTGTTCGCCGGACCCGTCTCGGCGACGGGCCGCACGATCTTCACGGCCGCGATGGTGCTCGCGGTCATGATCCTGCCGATCATGACCGCGATCTGCCGCGAGGTGTTCCTGCAGACGCCGGTGCTGCACGAAGAGGCGGCCCTGGCCCTGGGCGCCACGCGGTGGGAGATGATCCGCACCGCCGTCCTGCCCTTCGGCCGCTCCGGGATCATCTCCGCGGGGGTGCTGGGCCTGGGCCGGGCCCTGGGCGAGACGATGGCGGTCGCGATGGTCCTCTCGGCCACCCCCGGTCTCATCTCGTTCGCACTGCTGCAGTCCGCGAACCCGCAGACGATCGCCGCGAACATCGCACTGTCGTTCCCCGAGGCGTACGGCATCAACATCAACGTGCTGATCGCGACGGGCCTCATCCTGTTCGTCGTGACCTTCGCCGTCAACGCGTTCGCACGCTGGATCGTGTCGCGGCGCAAGGACTTCTCGGGGGCGAACTGATGACCACCCAGCTCGCGCCGCCCACGGTGGCCACCCCCGCTCCCGTCCCGCTGACCTCGGGCCGCCTGCCCCAGGGCATCACCTGGTTCGTGCTGGGCGGCAGCCTGGTCGTCGCAGCGGGCCTGTTCGGCATCATCGCGCTGGCGTCCGGCGAGTTCGACTGGGGCGGCTGGCTTGCGGTGAGCGCCCTGCTCCACGTCTTCGCGATCTGGCTGCTGTCGTTCATCGTCGAAGGGTCGCGGCGGGCCACCGACCGCTTCGTGACGGCGCTGGTGACCGGCGCGTTCGTCATCGCCATGATCCCGCTGATCTCGGTGAGCATCACCGTCGTCGTCAACGGGCTGGCCCGGCTGGACGTCTCGTTCTTCACCGAGTCGATGCGCAACGTCTCAGGTGAGGGCGGGGGCGCGCTGCACGCCATCGTCGGCACGGTGCTGATCACCCTCGCCGCGGCGGTGATCTCGATCCCCATCGGCCTGATGACCTCGATCTATCTCGTCGAGTACGGACGCGGCGTGCTGGCGCGCGGCATCACCTTCCTCGTGGACGTGATGACCGGCATCCCCTCGATCGTGGCCGGCCTGTTCGCCTACGCGCTGTTCGCGATCTTCTGGGGCGCCGGGACGCGCACCGGGATCGCCGGCGCCGTGGCGCTGTCGGTGCTGATGATCCCGGTCGTGGTGCGCTCCAGCGAGGAGATGCTGCGCCTGGTCCCGAACGAATTGCGCGAGGCATCCTACGCACTCGGAGTGCCCAAGTGGCTCACGATCCTCAAGATCGTGCTGCCCACCTCGATTGCCGGCATCATGACCGGCGTCACGCTCGCGATCGCCCGCGTCATCGGCGAGACCGCGCCGCTGCTGGTGGCGGCCGGGTTCACGGCGAGCATGAACTACAACCTGTTCGACGGGCCGATGAACTCGCTGCCCCTGTTCGTCTACACCCAGTACACCCAGCAGGGCATCCCGCAGCACGCGTACCTCGACCGTGCGTGGACGGCCGCCCTGGTCCTCATCCTCATCGTCATGCTGCTCAACCTGCTCGCCCGCGGCATCAGCCGCTTCCTGGCGCCGAAGTTCGGCCGCTGACGCACCCGAAACCCGAAGGAACCCTGTGTCCAAGCGCATCGAAGTCAACGATCTCAACGTCTACTACGGCGACTTCCTCGCCGTCGAGGGCGTCTCGCTGGAGATCGAGCCGCGGACGGTGACCGCGCTCATCGGCCCCTCCGGCTGCGGCAAGTCCACGTTCATCCGCACGCTGAACCGCATGCACGAGGTGATCCCCGGCGCCTCCGTCACCGGCCGGGTGCTCCTCGACGGCGACGACCTCTACGCGCCGGGCGTGGATCCGGTCAACGTGCGACGCCAGGTCGGCATGGTGTTCCAGCGGCCGAACCCGTTCCCGACGATGTCGATCCGCGAGAACGTGCTGGCCGGGGTCAAGCTCAACAACCGGCGCATCTCGCGCTCCGATGCGGATGACCTGACCGAGAAGTCGCTGCGCGGCGCCAACCTCTGGGACGAGGTCAAGGACCGGCTCGACCGTCCCGGTTCGGGCCTTTCCGGCGGGCAGCAGCAGCGGCTGTGCATCGCGCGGGCGATCGCCGTGTCGCCCCAGGTGCTGCTGATGGACGAGCCCTGCTCGGCGCTCGACCCGATCTCGACCTACGCGATCGAGGAGCTGATCAGCGTGCTCAAGCAGGAGTACACGATCGTCATCGTCACCCACAACATGCAGCAGGCGTCGCGGGTGAGCGAGCGGACCGCGTTCTTCAACATCGCCGGCACGGGCCGACCCGGCAAGCTCATCGAGTACGACGACACGGCCACGATCTTCACCGCTCCCAGCGTGCAGGCCACCGAGGACTACGTCTCCGGTCGCTTCGGGTAAGGGACCAGGGTCAGTCGCGGGGCGACAGCAGGTAGCGGTTGAGGGATGCCGTGAGCTCGCCGTCCGGCGCGACATCGATGCCGTCCACAGCTGTCACGGGCACGGCGAGGCGCACGCTGGAGACGAGCCACGCGGCATCTGCGATCGGCAGCGCACCGGCCGGAATCTGTTCGTACGCCGTCTCGAAGCCCTGCGCCTCGAGGTGGGCGAACACGCTCAGCTGAGTGGTGCCGTGCAGGATGCCGGCTCCCGGAGCCGGCGTCGTGAACCGGTCGCCGTGCCGCAGGATCACCGACGACGTCGGCCCCTCCAGCACGACGCCGTCCGATGCGACGAAGATCGCGTCGTCCGCACCGCGGCGCTTCGCCTCGCGGATCGCGGCCATGTTCACCGCGTACGAGAGCGTCTTCGCGCCCAGCAGAAGCCACGGCGCGCGCGCCGGCGCAGCGCTGTCGAAACCACGGTCCAGCGTGACGACCCGCACGCCCTCCGCGCGCACCCGCGAGTTGTCCGGAGCCGTCGCCGCCGTCGCCCACGCCGTCGGCGCGGGGCCGTGCTCGACCCCGCGACTGAGGATGAGCTTGATCACCGATTCCCCCGGTCCGCATTCGGCGGCGGCGCGTTCCACGGCCTGGTGCCACTGGGCCACGTTCGGCGCGGGCAGGTCGCACAGGCGTGCCGAATGCACGAGTCGCTCGATGTGCGCCGCGACCTCCTGCGCGTGCCCGTCGACCACGCCGATCGACTCGAAGATCCCGTCGCCGCGCTGTGTGCTCAGCTCGCCGACGCTGAGCGCCGGGGCCGCGGGGTCGACGGCGGTGAAGGTCTCGGAGAAGTCGGTCAGCAGGGAATCGGATGCCGCGGGCTCGAGCATCAGGCAGAAGCGCCAGGTCATGCACCCGAGCCTAAGCGGTCGGGGAATGCCCCCCGTGCCGGCTCGGTTACACTGTATCGGCCGGGCCGCAGTAACCCCGGGCTCCATCTTCTGCCGCTTCGAGCGGCCACGCGCCGAGAGGCGTTCTGCGGCCCGGCACCTACGTCAACGACTCCAGGCGCCACAGACGCGCGGATGCGGCGAGATCGCCCGCGTAGGTCGCCAGTCGCAGCGCCCGCTTCGTCAGGGCCGAGGCGCGTTCGGGCTCGGTGGCCTCGTAGTCGTCGGCGAGATGGGTCGCACCGGATGCCTGCACCCGGCAGAACGCCGCCGCCCGCTCGAGCGCCACGGCGAAGTCCCCTTGGAAGAGCCCCCGCAGGATCTCATCGACGAGCGCCACGAGCTCGACCGGACCCGCGGGCGTCGGTGCGCCCGCGACGACCGGGTCGACCGAGGCGATCTCGATCTGTCCACGCTCGTACAGCAGCGCTGCCGTGTAAGGGTCGTCGTGGATCATCCGCTGCACGAGATACAGGCGCCACAGGGCCCCCGGCAGCGAGCGTGACGGCGAGCGCGACCACAGCTCGGCGATGTCGTCGATGCCGTGCTCGTCGGTGAACGCGATCAGGCGCTCGATGACGGCGGTGTCGGGGTCGGACCGCACGCGATTCAGCAGCGCGGCCGCCGTGCTGTGCGCGACGCGGGAGACCTCTGCCGGATCGTCGGCCGCGAACCGCCGATCGAACAGCTCGGCGGGGCGCTTGACCGGCCGATGGAAGTCGCGGGACTCGTCGCTCATCCCTTCAAGGCTACCCGCGGCCGCCTCCCGCCCTCCGCGGACCACGCACAGCCCTGCGAAACGTTCACGCTCTGATCCTTCTGGAGATCAGAGCGTGAACGTTCGAGGGGCGCTCTGATCTTCCTGGAGATCAGAGCGTGAACGTTCGGGAGGCGCTCTGATCCTTCTGGACAAGGCGTGAACGTTCGGGAGGCGGCGGCGCCAGCCGGGAGGACGGCACCGGCACCCCTCCCGGCTCAGGCCGCCTGGTTGAGCCTGATGTGGTTGCCGGCCGGGTCGCGGAACGCGCAGTCGCGCGGGCCCCAGTCCTGCTGGATCGGCTCCTGCAGCACCTCGGCGCCCCACTCCCGGATCTGCTCGAAGGTCGCGTCGAGGTCGTCCGTCGAGAAGACGAGCGGTCCGGGGGCGACGCCCTTGGCCACGAGCCGGTGCAGCGCGTCGCCGTCGTCGGGCGATCGCCCGGCGCCGGGATCGGAGATCACGATCGCCACGCCCGGCTGCCCGGCGAACCCGAAGGTCACCCAGCGGTGATCGCCGTAGTTCACGTCCTGAAGGATCTCCAGGCCGAGCGCATCGCGGTAGAAGGGGACGGCGGCATCGACGTCGTCAACGGTCACGGGTGCATATTGCAGTGAGATTGTTGCCATGCACGCCACGGTACGGCGCGGCATCCATCCTCTGCTTCTCCGATCCTGCTCGAATCAGGCGCACAGCTCACACGAACCGCGCGGGGCGGATGAGGATCTTCGCGATGCACAGCGGCATCGCCTCGGCGGCGTCGTGCGACCGGGCGCGATAGGCGCTGGGGGTCTCGCCGGCCAGCCGCGTGAACGTCGAGGAGAACGAGCCGAGAGAGGTCGCGCCGACGGTGGTGCACGCGTCCGTGACGCTCATGCCGCTGCGGAGCAGCGCCATCGCGCGCTCGATGCGGCGTGTCATCAGATACGAGTACGGGGTCTCGCCGTACGCCTCACGGAATTCCCGCGAGAAGTGCGACGGCGACATGTACGCTCTCGCCGCCATCGTCGGCACGTCCAGCGGCTCGGCGTAGAAGCGATCCATATGGTCGCGCGCACGGCGCAGGTGGGCGAGCGTCTCGGGGGTCTGGGGGGCGGATGCCACGCGCCCACGCTACCCGCTGCGTCCGACCGGTTAAGCTGGACCCCGCACGCCTCCGTAGCTCAGAGGAAGAGCAACCGGCTTTTAACCGGTGGGTCGAGATATCGTAATTCTCCGGGGGCACACAGATGTCCTACTGCGGGCCACCGACAGCAGGCACCTCCCCCGGGGCCCGCCGCAGCTCGAACTCCCGCCCGTGCGGCCCGTCGGCGAATTCGCCGGTCCGCTCGAATCCGCAGCGCACGTAGGCCGCCTCGGCGCGCGGGTTCTCACCGTGCACGTCCAGCGTCACCTCGGTCACACCCAGGCGCGCCGCCCACTCCACGCACGCCTCCAGCAGCCCGTCGACCGCACCGGAGCCGCGCACGACCGGCGACACGTAGACGGCCACGATCACGGCGCGCTGCGCGGCGCGGGTGCGTCCGAAGTAGTCGGCGGCGCCGGCATCCTGCAGCTTCACGGTGGCCGTCCCCACGAACCCGCCGTCGGCGACGGCCACGAACTGAGCGGTGCGATCGGACCGGGCGCCCGCCGCGGTCCGCGTGCGCCAGTGTTCGGCCGGCCGCAGCGCCGCCTCGGCGGCGGTGTCCAGGAAGGCCAGCGGCGCTGCCGGGTCGTTCAGCGCCTCCAGCCGCAGGGTGCGCGCGGCATCCCACTCCTCCGCGCGGATGCGCCGCACCTCCACGGTCGTCACGACGAGACGATCTCCGCTCCGGCGTGGGCCAGTTCGGCGAGTGCGGCCTCGCTCGACTCCGTCGCGACGCCGGCGACCAGATCGGTCAGCACCCGCACGTGCCGTCCGTGCTCGATGGCATCCAGCGCCGATGCGCGCACGCAGTAGTCGGTCGCGAGCCCCACGATGTCGACGTCGATGACGCCGTGCTCCTCGAGCACCTCGGCGACCGTCGCGCCCTCATCGGTGACGCCCTCGAACAGCGAGTACGCCGGCTCGCCCTGGCCCTTCTTGACGTGGTGCGAGATCGCCGAGAGGTCCAGCGCCGGGTGGTAGTCCGCGCCGGGCGTCTCTGCGACGCAGTGCACCGGCCAGGTGCTCTCGTAGTCGGGCTCGCCGGACGCGAAGTGGCCACGATTGTCGCCTTCGGCATCATGCCAGTCCCGCGAGGCCACGATGATCGCGTACTCGCCCGCGTGCTCGGCCAGGTGCGCCGAGATGCCGGATGCCACGGCATCTCCGCCGACGACCCCGAGCGCGCCACCCTCGGTGAAGTCGTTCTGCACGTCGACGATGAACAGTGCCTTGCTCATGCCTCGAGCGTACGCCGCTCGTCCTTCGCGCGGGACGGCTCTCCCTGCGCACGGGACAGCTTCGACGGCCACCAGATCGCCCGCCCGATGTCGTACGACAGCGCCGGCACCAGCAGCGAGCGCACGACGAAGGTGTCCAGCAGCACGCCGAACGCGACGATGAACGCGATCTGCGCGAGGAACAGGATCGGGATGACCCCGAGCGCTGCGAACGTGGCGGCCAGCACGAGGCCGGCCGACGTGATGACCCCGCCGGTGGCGACCAGCCCCCGCAGGATGCCGGGGCGGGTGCCGAAGCGGACGGACTCCTCTCGCACCCGCGTCATGAGGAAGATGTTGTAGTCCACCCCGAGGGCCACCAGGAACACGAATCCGTAGAGGGGCACCGCCGGATCTGCGCCGGGGAAGCCGAACACGTGGTCGAACACGAGCG
>DASSYC010000104.1:0-14816 GCA_035703465.1 Microbacterium sp.
TTCTCGCCGGCGTGCGCGGTGGCGCGCGGGTCGGATTCCACGGTGGTGATGCGGATGCCGGGGCCGCCCAGTCCCGCCAGCGAGGCGGCGAACAGCCCGACGCCGCCGTAGAGGTCGAGGTGCCACGCATCGGGATCGATGAAGGCGCCGCCGGTGCGCGGGATCGGACCGTCGGGCCGCAGACCCTGCAGCAGTCCGGTCACGAGGTCGGTGAGCGAATGCGCGGCGAGCCGGTGCACCTGCCAGAAGCCGCCGGCATCCACCCGGAACTCCCGCCCGTTCACGCGCTCGATGACCGTGTCGCGGGCGGCACGGCCCGCACGGCGCCGCTCCGGCCGGTGCAGCACCCGCACCCGGCCGTCGGCCGGCTGGACCAGATCGATGCGCCCGGGCTCGCCCCGGGTGATGGCCAGGGCCGCCTGCTCCACGTCGGGTGTCGCCAGCGGCAGGTCGTCGACCGCGATCACCCGGTGGCTGCGCGCCGCGTACGGGCCGACGCGGCCGTCGGCGTCGACGTGCAGGCTCATCCGCGTGCGCCACCGCGTGCCGTCCGCAGTCTCCTCGGCGAGCACGTCGCCGGTGTCGGAGAAGACGGGGGATGCCGCCGTGATCGCCGCCGCCGCGTCGGCCATGCCGCCGATGCGACGCAGCGCATCCGTGAGCACCTGCAGCTTCAGCCTGCGCTGATGCGCCAGCTCGATGTGCCCGAAGTCCGCGCCGCCGGGGCGCAGCTGCGGCGGCACGTCGACATCGGCCTGTCGCCACACGTGCGGACGGCGGTGCGGCGAAGGGTCGAGGACCTCCAGCAGCTCGGCCCGCCAGAACCGCTTCCCCTCGCTCGAGGCTCCGGTTCCGGCACGCACGAGCACGCGCTCTTCCGGGATCGCATCAGGCACGAACACCACCCGGCCCTCGTGCCGGCCGACGAACACGCCGCCGTGCGCGACATCGGTGATCTCGAGCTCGATCGGCTCACCGGCATCCACCCTTCGACCCTCTCACGGCCGTGCCGTCCCCCTCCCCGTTCTTCCGTCTCCCGTTTCCCGCGAGCCGAAAGTCGGGTCGGAAACGTGACACGCCGCACGACCGGCCGTGATCACGGCGTGTCATCGTCACCGACCCGACTTCTGGCACGGTTGAAATGAGGAATCGGTCGAGATGAGGGATCGGTCGAGATGAGGAATCGGTCGAGATGAGGAATCGGTCGAGATGAGGGATCGGTCGAGAGTTCGGTCGGGTGATGATCGATCGAGGGGGAAGCCCCCGGGGGGATAGCCTCGTCCGCATGCGCGTGTGCCTGGCCTCCACCTCCCCCGCCCGACTCATGCTGCTGCGGCAGGCCGGCGTGGAGCCCGAGACGCTCGCGCCGGAGGTCGATGAGGACGCGGTCGTGGGGGCCGTCGAAGCCGCCGAGGGCCGGATGCTCGCCCCCGCCGAGCACGTGCTGCTGCTGGCCCGGCGCAAGGCGGCGGATGTCGCGGCGCGCCTGGCCGAAGACGATCCCCGCTTCGAGGGGATCGTCATCGGGGGCGATTCGATGTTCGAGCTCGACGGCGAGATCCTGGGCAAGCCGTACACGGCCGAGGCCGCCGTCGCGCGCTGGCGCGGGATGCGCGGCCGCACCGGCGTGCTGCACTCCGGCCACAGCGTGTACCGCCTGCAGAGCGGGGCGGCACCGGCCGAGGCGCACGCGGTGGCACAGGCATCCGTCACCTTCGCCTCGGACGTGACCGACGACGAGATCGCCGCGTACGTCGCCACCGGCGAACCCCTCCATGTGGCGGGCGCGTTCACGATCGACAGCCTCGGGGGTCCGTTCATCAGCAGCGTCGACGGCGACCCTTCCACGGTGGTGGGGATGTCGCTGTCCACCCTGCGGCGCCTGGTCGCAGACCTCGGCATCCCGTGGCCCCACCTGTGGAATCGCTTGTCGTAGGACGCCCACGTTCTTGATCGGTTCTTGTAGGGACCAGTCAGATGACCGGGGAATGCCATGAGTAGGCTGGCATCCATGCCGTCTCCCGCGACCCACCCGTTCGCGAAGGTCCTCATCGCGAATCGCGGCGAGATCGCCGTTCGCATCATCCGTGCAGCCCGGGACTCGGGCCGCGGCTCCGTCGCCGTCTATGCCGACCAGGATCGCGACGCGCTCCACGCGCGGCTCGCCGACGAGGCCTACGCGCTGGACGGCAACACCGGCGCCGACACCTACCTGTCGATCGAGAAGATCCTCTCGATCGCACGTCGCTCCGGCGCCGACGCGGTGCACCCCGGCTATGGCTTCCTCGCCGAGAACGCCGGGTTCGCTCGCGCGGTGATCGGCGCCGGCCTGGTCTGGATCGGCCCGGGCCCCGAGGCGATCGAGGCTCTGGGCGACAAGGTGACGGCGCGCCACGTGGCCGAGAAGGTCGGCGCCCCCCTCGCCCCCGGCACGCCCGGCCCGGTCGCCGGCGCCGACGCGGTCGTCGCCTTCGCCGAGCAGAACGGCCTGCCCATCGCGATCAAGGCCGCGTACGGCGGCGGCGGACGCGGCCTGAAGGTCGCCCGCACCGCCGAGGAGATCCCCGAGCTGTTCGAGTCCGCCACCCGCGAGGCCGTGACCGCCTTCGGCCGGGGCGAGTGCTTCGTCGAGAAGTACCTCGACCGGCCGCGCCACGTCGAGACGCAGTGCCTGGCCGATGCCGCCGGAAACGTCGTCGTGGTCTCCACGCGCGACTGCTCGCTGCAGCGGCGCCATCAGAAGCTCGTCGAGGAGGCGCCGGCGCCGTTTCTCACCGAGGAGCAGAATCGCATCCTGTACGACGCGTCGAAGGCGATCCTGCGCGAGGTCGGCTATGTGGGCGCCGGCACCTGCGAGTTCCTCATCGGCGCCGACGGCACGATCTCCTTCCTCGAGGTCAACACCCGTCTGCAGGTCGAGCACCCGGTCTCCGAGGAGGTCACCGGCATCGACCTGGTGCGCGAGCAGTTCCGCCTGGCCGAGGGCGGCCTGCTCGACTACGACGATCCGGTGCCCGAGGGGCATTCGTTCGAGTTCCGCATCAACGGCGAGGACCCCGGTCGCGGATTCCTGCCCTCCCCCGGCCCCATCAACGTCTTCAAGACGTTCGGCGGCCCCGGCATCAGGCTCGACTCCGGCGTGACCGCCGGTGACTCGGTCAGCGGCGCGTTCGACTCGCTGCTGGCGAAGATCATCGTCACCGGTCGTGATCGCGCCGATGCGCTGGCCCGTGCCCGCCGCGCTCTGGATGAGTTCGAGGTCGCCGGGCTGCCGACGGTGCTGCCGTTTCACCGCGAGGTCGTGCGCGACCCGGCGTTCACCGCCGAGGACGGGCGCTTCGGCGTCCACACACGCTGGATCGAGACCGAGTTCGTGAACGACATCCCGCCGTGGGACGGTGAGCTGGAGACGCCTGCGCCACCCGAGCCCCGGCACACCGTCGTGGTCGAGGTCGGCGGCAAGCGCCTCGAGGTGAGCCTGCCCGATCGCATCGTCTCGGGCCCGGCCAGGATCGGCCGCCCGGCGGCGGTGCCGCCGTCGCGTCGCTCGCACGCGATGTCGGTGGTGGCGGGCGCCTCCGGCGATGCGGTCACGGCGCCGATGCAGGCCACGATCGTCAAGGTCGCCGTGGACGAGGGCCAGCACGTCGTCAAGGGCGACCTGGTGATCGTGCTGGAGGCGATGAAGATGGAACAGCCCATCCAGGCGCACAAGGACGGCGTGATCGGCGCCATCAACGCCCAGCCGGGCAGCACCGTCACGGCCGGCCACCAGCTGCTGACGATCTCCTGACGTCAGTCCTCGTCGGCGCGTTCCACGTGGTGCATGGCACGCGCGGCGTCGGTGATGCTGGCCGACAGCGACGGGTACACCGCGAACACCCGCGAGACCTGGTCGACGGTGAGGCGACGCTCCACCGCGATGGCGATGGGATAGATGAGCTCGGATGCCCGGGGCGCGACGATCACGCCGCCGACCACCGTGCCGCTGCCGTGTCGTGCGATGAGCTTGACGAACCCGTCGCGCACGCCCATCATCTTGGCGCGCGCATTGGCGGCCAGCGGCAGCTTGTGCACGATGCCGTTGATGTGGGCCTGGGCGACATCCTTCTCCTGCAGGCCCACCGTCGCGATCTCCGGGGCGGTGAAGATGTTCGCCGTGATGCGGCGGCGATCCAGCGGGATCACCACGTCGCCGAGCGCATGGAAGACAGCGGTGCGTCCCTGCATGGAGGCGACGGATGCCAGCGGCACGAAGGTGGTGCAGTCGCCCGCGGCGTAGATGTTCGGCACCGAGGTGCGCGCGACGCGGTTGACGCGGATGTGACCCGCGGCATCCATCTGCACCCCCGCCTCCTCCAGGCCGATGCCGCGCGTGTTCGGGATCGAGCCCACCGCCATCAGACAGTGGCTGCCCTCCACGGTGCGACCGTCGGTGAGCGTCACCACGACGCCGTCGCCGATGCGCTCCACCTTCTCGGCACGCGAGGTGGACAGCACCGTCATGCCCCCGCGGGTGAACACCTTCTCCAGCACCGTCGCGGCATCCGGGTCCTCGCCGGGCAGCACGCGCTCGCGGCTGGAGACCAGGGTGACCTTGACGCCGAGGTTCATGTAGGCGCCGGCGAACTCCGCACCGGTGACGCCGGAGCCGACGACGATGAGGTGCTCGGGCAGCGCCGTCATGTCGTACAGCTGCGTCCAGGTGAGGATGCGCTCGCCGTCCGGCATCGCGCTGGGCAGCAGGCGCGGCGACGCCCCCACCGAGACGACGAGGGTGTCGGCCTCGAGGCGATCGAAGTCCGTGCCGCCGGGGCCGGTGGACACGACGACGGCGTTGTCGCTGTCCAGGCGTCCGTGGCCGGCGATGATGCGCACGCCGGCTTCGGCCAGCGCGGCCCGCATGTCGTCGGACTGCTGGCGGGCGAGGGTGAGCAGCCGCTTGTTGACGGCGGCGATGTTGATGGCCACCTCGGGCTTGAGCGGCTTGCCGTCCGCCCCCCTCGCGAACAGCTGCACGCCGAGGTCGCCGGCCTCCGTGATGGCGACCGCGGCATCGGCGGTGGCGATCAGCGACTTCGACGGGACCACGTCGGTGATCACCGCCGAACCGCCGACACCCGCGCGCTCCACGAGGGTGACCTGGGCACCCAGCTGAGCGGCCGCGAGCGCCGCCTCGTATCCGCCGGGTCCGCCGCCGATGATCGCGACGCTCTGGGTGAGCTCGAAGCTGAGTGACATGGCACCCATTCTTGCCCCTCGAACGCGCCGACCCCGCGCCCTAGAGTGGAGCCATGCCGAACGACAACCCCCTCAACGCCCCTGACGCGGACGTCCTCGCCATCGCCGGTGAGGCCGCCGCCGACATCGCCCGCCTCACCGGAGTCGAGCACCACGACATCGCCGTCACCCTCGGATCCGGGTGGGGACAGGCCGCCGACCTGATCGGGCGGACCATCGCCGAGGTGCCCGCAACCGAGATCACCGGCTTCTCGCGGCCCGCCGTCGAGGGACACGTCGGCACGCTGCGCAGCGTCGTGACCCCCCGCGGGAAGCACGTGCTCATCATCGGCGCGCGCACCCACTACTACGAGGGCAAGCACGTCCGCCACGTCGTCCACAGCGTCCGTGCCGCCGCCGCCACCGGCGCGAGGGTGCTCGTGCTGACCAACGGCGCCGGCTCCGTGCGACCCACCTGGAGCCCCGGCCAGCCGGTGCTCATCAGCGACCACATCAACCTCACCGGCGCCTCACCGGCGCAGGGCGCGAAGTTCATCGACCTCACCGACCTCTACTCCCTGCGGCTGCGCGACGTGGCCCGCTCGATCGACCCGAGCCTGCCCGAGGGCGTGTACGTGCAGTTCCCCGGCCCGCACTACGAGACCCCGGCCGAGGTGCGCTACGCGAAGGTCATCGGCGGCGACCTGGTCGGCATGTCCACGGCGCTGGAGGCGATCGCCGCCCGCCAGGCAGGACTGGAGGTGCTCGGGATCTCGCTGGTGACCAACCTCGCGGCAGGTGTGAAGACCACACCGCTGAGCCACCAGGAGGTCCTCGAGGCGGGCCGGAAGGCCGAGCCGATCATCGGCGCACTGCTGGCACGGGTCATCGGCGCGCTGTGAGCGCCCCGGCCCGCGCGCGCGTGTGGCTCGCGCAGGACCCCGACCCCGAGACCCGCGCGGAGCTGGCCGCCCTGATCGAAAAGGCACAGAGCGGGGATGCCGCGGCCGCCGCCGACCTGGATGACCGCTTCCGCACCCGCCTCGCGTTCGGCACGGCCGGCCTCCGCGGCGAGCTCGGCGCCGGCCCGAACCGGATGAACCGCGTCCTGGTCGCCCAGGCGGCGGCGGGCATCGCCGCGCACCTGCTGGCCGATCAGGGGCCGGACACCCCGCCGAGCGTGGTGATCGGCTACGACGGCCGGCGCAACTCGCGGGTGTTCGCCGAGGATTCCGCGCAGATCTTCGCCGGAGCCGGGCTGCGCGCGTTCCTGCTCCCCCGGATGCTGCCCACACCCGTGCTCGCCTTCGCGGTGCGCCACCTCGGCGCCGACGCGGGCGTCATGGTCACCGCGAGCCACAACCCGCCCAACGACAACGGGTACAAGGTGTACCTGGGCGGTGCCGACGGCGGATCGCAGATCGTGCCGCCGGCCGACGCCGAGATCGCCGCGCGGATCCAGCACGTCGCCGACGAAGGGGACATCGGCGGCCTGCCCCGATCCGACGCCTACGAGATCGCTCCTGAGGAGGTCGTCGAGGCGTACGTCGCGGCGACCGCCGCGGTCGCCCCCGCGCCCTCCGGCGCCGCCGGCCTCACCTGGGTCTACACGGCGATGCACGGCGTCGGGGCCGAGACGTTCGCCGCGGTGCTGCAGGCGGCCGGCTATCCGCCGCCGGTGCCGGTGTCGGCGCAGGTTGCCCCGGACGGCGCTTTCCCCACCGTCGCGTTCCCCAACCCGGAGGAGCCGGGGGCGATGGACCTCGCCTTCGAGACGGCCCGCGGCGCCGGCGCAGAGCTGGTCATCGCGCACGACCCCGACGCCGACCGGCTCGCCGTGGCGGTGCCGGACCCGGCCGCAGACGGCGGCTGGCGCCGGCTCAGCGGCAACCAGATCGGGCTGCTGCTGGGATGGCGCGCGGGGCGCCTGGCGGAAGGCCCACCTGAGGCATCCCTCGCCTGCTCGCTCGTCTCGTCGCCGGGGCTGGCGGCCGTCGCCGACCACTACGGCCTGGCCTTCCACGCGACGCTGACCGGGTTCAAATGGATCTCACGCGCCCCGGGCATCGTGTACGGGTTCGAAGAGGCGCTGGGCTACCTGGTCAACCCGGAGACCGTCCGCGACAAGGACGGCATCTCGGCGGCGGTCGCGATGCTCGGGCTCGCGAGCGAGGCGCGGGGGCGCGGGGCATCCCTGTCGGACCTGCTGGACGAGTTCGCCCAGACCTTCGGCCACTTCGCGAGCGACCAGATCTCGGTGCGGGTCGAGGACGTCGCGGTGATCGCCCGCATCATGACGGCGCTGCGGGCAGAGCCGCCCGCGCGTGTCGGCGAGACGGCGGTCAGCCGCATCGACGACCTGCTCGATGGCGTGGACGGACTTCCCCCGGGCGACGTGCTGCGCCTATGGCTCGCCGACGGATCACGCCTGATCGTGCGCCCCAGCGGCACCGAGCCCAAGCTGAAGCTGTATCTCGACGTGCGCGGCGAGACGGCCGGCGACGCCGCTGACCGCATCTCCGCCCTCGCCGCCGGCGCGCGCGCGATGCTGGATGCGGTGGGCTGACGCCCGATGCGGCACGGCGGGCGTCGGTGGGGTCTCGCTGCCACCGCCCGGTGTTTGGGGCGAACCCCGTGTGGGTGAGCAAGGACACGGATGCCTCAGCGGCACGCGCCGCGGGAGAGGCCGGGTGCGGGGACGGCACGTGCCGTCCGGCTCTGCACAGGCGCGTCGTCCGGTGCGGACTCCACACGCCGCGGGGGGACGTCCCGCGAACAGCCCGCAGCCCGCGACACTCGGGCCCATGGCATCCCCCCTGCCCCTTCTCACGCCGGACGACCTGGCCGCCTCCGGCCTGTCGGCGCGGCGCATCGGAATGCAGGTCGGATCCGGCGAGCTGGTCAGGGTGCGCCCGGGCGTGTACACGGCCGGCGCGCCGTGGCGCCAGGCGAAGCCCGAGCAGCGGGTGGTGAGCCGCGCGCATGCCCTGCACCGGATCTCGGCCTCTGCGCCGGTGTTCTCGCATGAGACGGCGGCGGCCATCCACGGCATCGGGCTCTACCACCCCGACCCTTCGCGCGTGCACGTCATCGTCGCGGACGCGCGGCCGGGCGCGGCATCCGGCGTCATCCGGCACCGGGGGGAGCTCGCCGATGAGGACGTCATCCAGATCCGGGGTCTGCGATGCACGTCGCTGGCCCGCACGGTCGCCGATGTGGCGCGCACGGGCACGCTCGAGCAGGCCGTCACGGTGGCGGACGCCGCGCTGCGCGCGCTGTGCGTGCCCGAGCGGGCGCGCTATGACGTCGACGCGGCGGCGCAGTTCCGCGCTCGAGCACTGCAGATCGCGCGGCGTTCCGCCCACGGGCTCACCCGCGCGACGCGTGTGCTCGCGTTCGCCGATGGGCGGGCCGAACGCCCGGGCGAGAGCCTCAGTCGCATCCGCCTGCACACCCTGGGGTTCCGCCGGATCCTGCTTCAGGTGCCGGTGCCCGGTCCGCGCGGCTGGGACTACTACGTCGACTTCGGGCTGGAGGATTGCGCCAAGTGGGGCGAGTTCGACGGCGCGATGAAGTACGTCGACGGCCGGCTCACCGACGGGCGCACGACAGCGGAGATCTTCGACCGCGAGAAGCAGCGCGAGGACTGGATCCGCGGCACGACCGGGCGAGGACTCGTGCGGTGGGGCTGGCCGCACCTGGACTCCGCCGCACAGCTCGGCCGGCGGCTGGCTGCCTTCGGCATCCATCCTCCCGCCTGACCTGCTGACGGGCACCTCCCCCACGGGTTTGGGGCGCCTGCGCTCCGTTGGGGCGCGCGAATCGCGCCCCAGCGGACGAAACGCGCCCCAAACCCGGATGCCCGAGCGAGAAGAGGAAAGAAGGGGATGCCGGCGGCCCGGGTCAGCCGTCGATGACGGCGACGAGTTCGTCCAGGAACGCGGGGAAGTCCGCCCCTCGGCGCACGATGCGCTGCACGCTGTCGCGCTCGCTGAACACCTCGACGAACTGCTCGAACACCGTCTGGAAAGCCTCGCGATCGCCCTCGCTGAACGCGACCAGCGCCACCACCTGCACGCGCGGCTGACCGGCCGGCGAGGGCGGGCCCCACGGGATGGAGGGATCGGCGATCCCGATCGCGATGGCGGTGCGGCTCGCCGTCATCCGCAGCGCGTGGGGCACCGCGAGGGCGTCGGTGAACGCGGTCGACGACATCCTCTCCCGCTCGATGGTGCGCTCGACATAGTCGTCGTCGATGACGCCCCGCGCGACCAGGAGGCCGCCGAGGTGCCGGATGACGCCCTCCTCGCCCCCGTCCGCCGAGAGTCCGCGCACGAACGCCGCGGGGTCGAAGTAGCGCTCCAGCTCGGTGCGCAGCCGCGCCAGGCGCCGCCCGCGGCGCACCCGCGCCGCGGCCGCACGCACCCGATCCACGTCCCCATCGGTCAGGAACGGCTGGATGCGCACGATCCGGTCCGCGGGGATCGGCGAGTCGATGGTGGTGAGCACCAGATCGGTGTCGATCGCGTCCCAGTCCGGGTCGGCACGGGTCTCCACTCCGACGATCTCGATGTCCTGCCCGAGCGAGCGGTCCACCGACGAGTGCAGCAGCTCGTGCAGCTCGTAGTAGCCCGGGCACACGATCGTGGCGCTCAGCATCGCGTCGGCCCGGCGCCGCCGTTCGAGCTGGCCGCCCACATGCATCGCGATGTAGGCGATCTCATCGTCCTGGATCTCCAGCCCCAGCCGCTCCTGCAGGCCGCTGGCCACGAACACCGCCACCTCGAAGATCATCGGGTACGTGGACTTCAGCGACCGGGTGAGCGGGTTGCGCGACCACGCCTGCTCACGCGCACGGTGCAGCAGGTTCTGCACGTGGAGCGCAAGGCGCAGCACGAAGTCCTCGTGCACGATGTCGACGAGGAACTCCTCCCCGGCACGCACCACGACCTCGCGCACCGCCTGCTCGACCCGCGGCTCCAGCCCGGAGCGCGCTGCGTCGTCGGACGTGCTCGCGCCGGGGGTCAGCACCCGGGTGAGCACCAGGGTCGTGAGGTGGTCGCGGTCGCCGTCGCCGAGACGGACGCCGAGGTGGGCGGCGGTGAGCCTGCCCAGGATGTCTCCGACCGCCGCCCGGCCCTCCGTCTCCGCGCCGCGCCCGGCCTCCAGACCGCGACCCTGCGCCACCCGGTCGGCGGCGATGGCGATGTGCATCACGACGTCTGACATGCCGTACTCGTTGACGAAGTAGCCGAGCGCCCCGAGTTCGGCGACGAGGGCCGACTTGAACGCGCCCAGCGCGTCGGGATCGATCGTCCCCGAACCCAGTGAGCGCCGCAGCGCCGTGATGTCGAAGGCGCCGGCATCCATCTCGTCGTGCGCGAGCCGGCTCAGCAGTCGGCGCTGCGCGACCTCCGTGCCGCGCAGCCGCGCCCGGGCGGCGGAGCGCTCGAGGGTGAGCTGCGTGCCGCCCAGCAGCGCCCGCACCCGGGCGAGGTCGGCGTCCAGCGTCGCCGGGCTCACGTGCAGCCCGTCGGCGGTCTCGAACACATCGATGCCGTCGTCCGCATCGAGCAGGGCCCGCACCAGGGTGTGCAGCCGGTCGCGCGGGGTGGCGGCATCCGTCGGGTCCTCCGCCCGCAGCGCGACCGCCGCTGCCGGCAGCGCCCGGTACCCCTGCGGTCCGGACTCGATCGCATCGCGCTCCGGAACGCGTGCGTTGACCGCCGTGACATACGAGCGGATGCTGCGCGGCGTCACCCCGATGGCATCGGCCAGCACGGCCGCGGTGATCCAGTCGTCCTCGCGCACGAGCATCCCCAGGAGGCGATCCTGTCGTGCTCTGGTCATGGCATCCTCTCGGGCCGGCACTGCCCATCAAACCACCCGCGACTCGCCCTCTTCCTCTCCCGCGGAAGAAGGAGTGGTTGTGCCGTTCTCAGCGATCTCACAGAATGGCCGGAAGGAAAGGTGGGGTCGATGAGGATCCTGGTGATCTGCGGCGCCGGTGCCTCCAGCACCTTCGTCGCCCAGCGCCTGCGTCACGCCGCCCAGGACGCCGGGCTGGAAGTCAAGGCGGTCGCCGGCACGCCCCAGTCGCTGCTCGTCGATCTCGACGAGGCCGACCTCGTCCTGGTCGGGCCGCACCTTGCCGGGTCCCTCGATGCGATCGAGCGGGATGCTTCGGCGCGCGGCGCCGCCGCCGCCCTGCTGCCCGACGACATCTTCGGCGACCTCGACGGAAGCCGCACCCTCGCCCTGGTGCAGGCGGTGCTCGCCCGCACGGAGCCCACCGGCGAGGCGAGCCGGCACGCCGACACGACACGGAGGATGACATGACCCAGCTGCGCGGTGTGGGGATCGGCCTGGGCGTCGCCCAGGGAGCGGTCGCCCGCATGGCCGCCCCCCTGCCGGCACCGGGCGATGCCCCCAGCGCGCTCAGTGCCGACGAGGAGACCGCCCGGGCACGGGAGGCGGTGACGGCTGTGGCGCGCGAGCTGGAGGCCCGCGGCGCACAGGCGGGCGGAGCCGCGCAGGAGGTTCTCGAGGCGCAGGCCATGATGGCCGAGGACCCGGCGCTGGCCGACGAGATCGGCACCCGCATCGCGGACGGGAAGACCGCCGAATGGGCGGTGCACGACGCCTTCGCGTCCTTCCGCGAGAGGCTCACCGCGATGGGCGGATACCTCGGCGAGCGCGCCGCCGATCTCGACGACGTCGCCCAGCGCGTGGTCGCGAGGCTGCGTGGCGTCCCGGCGCCGGGCGTGCCCGACCCGGGGCATCCCTTCGTCCTCGTCGCAAAGGACCTCGCGCCCGCCGACACCGCGCTGCTGGATCTCGACAAGGTGCTGGCGCTGGTCACCACCGAGGGCGGCCCGACCTCGCACACCGCGATCCTGGCGCGCGAGAAGGGCATCGTGGCCGTCGTCGGCGCCGCGGAGGCGGGCCGGCTCGCCGACGGCGACACGGTCATCGTCGATGCGGCCGCGGGCGTGGTCGTCACCGCTCCCACCGCGGACGAGCTGGACCAGGCGCAGCAGCGGGCGCAGGCCCGGGCGGCCGCGGCATCCGCCCCGCTCACCCCGGGCGCCCTCGCCGACGGCACCGCGGTCCCCCTGCTGGCCAACCTCGGCAGCCCCGAGGGCGCCGCCGAGGCGGTGGCGCTGGGAGCCGAGGGCGTCGGGCTGTTCCGCACCGAGTTCCTCTTCCTCAGCTCCGACCAGGCGCCGACCGTCGCGCAGCAGCGCGAGTCGTACACGGCGCTGCTGTCGGCCTTCCCCGGCCAGAAGGTGGTGGCGCGGGTGCTGGATGCCGGCGCCGACAAGCCGCTCGCCTTCCTCAACGACACGCCCGAGGACAACCCCGCACTGGGGGTTCGCGGCATCCGCGCGCTGCGGGCCAGCGAAGACATCCTGCGCGACCAGCTCACGGCGCTGGCGGAGGCCGATGCCGCGACCGAGGCGGACCTGTGGGTCATGGCGCCCATGATCGCCACGGTGGAGGAGACCCGCTACTTCGTGGACCTCGCGCGCGAGTACGGCGTGAAGACCGCCGGCGTGATGGTCGAGGTGCCCTCGGCGGCGCTGCTGGCCGACCGCGTGCTCGCCGTCGCCGACTTCGCCTCCATCGGCACCAACGATCTCACCCAGTATGCGATGGCCGCCGACCGTCTGCTGGGCTCGGTCGCCACATTCCAGGACCCGTGGCACCCCGCCGTGCTGCGCCTCATCGGCGAGGTGGGCGCGGCAGGGACGCGAGTCGGCAAGCCCGTCGGCATCTGCGGCGAGGCCGCCGCCGACCCGCTGCTGGCCGTCGTGCTGGTGGGCCTGGGCGCCACCTCGCTGTCGATGGCGCCGAGCGCGCTCGCCGATGTGCGGGCCGCACTGCTGCAGAACACCCTTGACGATGCACGCCGCATCGCCGAGGCCGCCGTCGCCGCAGAAGACGCGGCATCCGCCCGAGAAGCGGCTCGAGCAGCCGCGACCCAACAATAAGGAGACACAGCCATGACAACGGCGTCAGCGCCCTCGACGGGCATGAGCAGGGCACGCGTGGGGGTGCAGCGATTCGGCACGTTCCTGTCCGGCATGATCATGCCGAACATCGCGGCCTTCATCGCGTGGGGCTTCATCACGATGCTCTTCATCCCCGCGGGCTTCTTCGGCCCGGACAGCCCCTTCGGCTGGCACTGGTACCCGGTGGCCGACATCATCGGCAGCGGCGGCCGCGTCGATGCGATCGGCTGGCCGGGCGCCATGACAGCGCTGGCCGAAGCCGACGGGAGCAGCTTCCTGGTGTACGTGGGCCTGGTCGGCCCGATGATCACCTACCTCCTGCCGCTGCTCATCGCGAACACCGGCGGCCGCATGGTCTACGGCGAGCGCGGCGGCGTGGTCGCCACCATCGCCACGATGGGCGTCATCGTCGGAACCGACATCCCGATGTTCCTCGGCGCGATGATCATGGGCCCGCTCGCGGCGCTGATCACCAAGTGGATGGACAAGATCTGGGACGGCAAGATCAAGCCGGGCTTCGAGATGCTCGTCAACAACTTCTCGGCGGGCATCCTCGGCATGATCCTGGCCATCGTCGGGTTCTTCGCGTTCGGGCCGGTCATGCTCGGCATCAGCGCGGTGCTCGGCGGAGCGGTCGGCTGGCTGGTCTCGGCCAACCTGCTGCCGCTGGTGTCGATCATCGTGGAGCCGGCGAAGGTGCTGTTCCTCAACAACGCCATCAACCACGGCGTGTTCACGCCGCTCGGCATCGAGCAGGCCGCCGAGGCGGGCAAGTCGATCCTCTTCCTCATCGAGGCCAACCCCGGTCCCGGTCTCGGCCTGCTCCTCGCGTTCACGTTCTTCGGCGTGGGCGCGGCGAAGGCGTCGGCACCGGGTGCGATCATCATCCAGTTCTTCGGCGGCATCCACGAGATCTACTTCCCGTACGCGCTGAGCAAGCCGATCACCATCCTCGCGCTCATCCTGGGCGGCGCGACCGGTGTCACCACGAACATGGTGCTCGGCGGCGGGCTCGCCTTCCCCGCGGCGCCGGGCAGCATCATCGCCGTCACGTTCGCCGCCATCGGCCCCGGGGTGGGCAATCTCCTCGTGGTCTACCTGTCGGTGGCGCTGGCAGCCGTCGTCACCTTCCTGATCGCGGGGGTCATGCTCCGGGCAACGCGCAAGCGCGACCTGGAGGCCGGCCTCACCGGCGACCTCAGTGCGGCCATCGCCCAGACCGAGGCGAACAAGGGCAAGGAGTCGGCCGCGCTTGCCGGCCTGCGCGCTTCGAGCGGCGCGACCGGCACCGCCGAGCACGACGCCGAGGAGGCGTACGACGAGGCCGAGACCGCGCGATCGACCGACGGGCAGCTGTCAGGCGGCATCCTGGCCACCAAGCAGGTCAGGAACATCGTGTTCGCGTGCGACGCAGGGATGGGCTCTTCGGCCATGGGCGCCAGCGTCCTGCGCAACAAGATCAAGAAGGCCGGCATCGAGGACGTCACCGTCGTCAACAAGGCGGTGGCGAACCTGGATGCCTCGGCCGACCTGGTCATCACGCAGAACCAGCTCACCGACCGCGCCCGCCAGAAGACGCCG
>DASSYC010000122.1:0-8238 GCA_035703465.1 Microbacterium sp.
GGTGCGGCTCCTGGGCGGCAGGACCCTCAGCGGGACGATCGACCGCGCCGGCGCGGACCACCTCGACCTCGCCCTGCACCCGGCGGGAACCCCGCGGCGGGCGAGCGAGGTGAGCGGGCATCGGGTGGTGCCGTTCGGGGCGATCGCCTGCGTGCGCCTGGAATCCTCTGGGCGCGACGGCACGACCTCGGACGTGGCCCGCTGGAACCTGCAGCGGCCGTTCTAGTCACCGTCTGTTCTGGTCACCGTCTGTTAGTCACCGTCTGTTAGTCACCGTCTGTTAGTCACCGTGCCGCACGTTGCCTGTGCCCCACAGCTCGGGGAAGCTGGCAGCCTGCGACTGCTCCCACAGCGCCTGGCGGCGGGTATTCTCGGACTCGTCGTCCAGGTAGTCGGAGATGCTCGCCTCCTCGATGCGCCAGCGCGCGGGGGAGCCGTGACGCACGCCGCGCAGACGGCGCTCCTTGGCCAGGGCGATGACCTCTTCGACGCTCAGACCGAGCAGCTCCGCCACCTGGGCAGGATCGAGGTACCGCACTCCGGCGGCCGGGGTATCGGGCATGCCCCAATTATGGCGTGACGGCGGGGCGGCACGCCCGCGCCCCGCAGGGCTGTGGATAACCCCGAGGCGGGGACTGCCGGGTGGGCGACGATGGGAATCATGACCTCCCTCGAACCCGTCCGCACGCGCCCGCGGGCCTTCTGGGCCGATGCCCGGTTCTTCCTCGGCCTGGTGCTCATCATCGCGTCGATGGCGGGCGTGTGGCTGCTGGTGTCGGCATCGCGCCAGACCGTGCCGGTCCTCGCCGCGGCGCATACCATCGTCCCCGGCGACGTCGTGTCGGCGGATGAGCTGCGCGTCGTCGAGGTGGTGCTCGGGCCCAGCGAGACCACCTATCTCGCCCCCGGCGACCTCGGCGACGGACTCATCGCGACGCGCACGATCGGCGAGGGAGAGCTCGTCCCGGCGGGCGCCGTCGGCGCGGCCGACGCCGCCCGCACGACCACTGTCGTGATCCGCAGCGCCACCGACGTGCCCGCCGCCGTGGCGGCGGGCACGGTCGTCGAGGTGTGGTCGGCTCCGCCCGCGGAGCAGGGACGCTACGGCATCCCGTCCATCCTCGTCGCCGACGCGACGGTCGTCTCGGTCTCGCACGACGACTCGATGGTCGGCGGCGGCACGGCCTCGCTCGAGCTCGTCATCGCGCGATCCGAGGTCGCCGACACGCTCGCCGCGATCGCGTCGGAGGCGGCGCTGTCAGTGGTTCCGGTCACGGCGGCCACACCATGATGATCCTCGTCGCCGTCGATGCGCCGCATGGCCCGCGGCTGGCCGCCGAGCTCGCCGCCGAGGGGTTCGAGGCGGTGACCGTCCCCGCGGCCGGGCCGGCCGAGGCCACGGCGTCGTCGCTGTTCGGCGAGGCCGATGCCGGTCCGCTGCTGGCCCGCGCCGACGTGCTCGTGCTCGCCGCCGCGCGGCCGACCCTGACCGCGTCGGTGCTCGCGGCGTGCGATCGGCACGGGGTGCGCATCGTGGCGCTGGGCGACGATGCCGACGCGGCGGCCGCGGCAGGCCTCGCGGGGCTGGCTGCACCGCTGCCGGTCGATGTGGCCGGCTGGCGTCTGGCCGAGGTGATCTCCGGCGCCCCCGTCGCCGCGGCGGCGCAGCCGGAGGCGCCCTCCGGCGTAGTGCTCACCGTATGGGGGCCGGCCGGTGCGCCCGGGCGCTCCACCGTCGCCTCCGCGCTGGCTGTCGAGCTCGCGCGCGGCGGCCGCCGGGTCGCGCTCGTGGACGCGGACTCGCACGCCCCCTCCCTGGCACTGGCCCTGGGCCTTGCCGACGAGGGTCCCGGCTTCGCCGCGGCGTGCCGCCAGGTCGAGCGCGGAGCGCTGGATGCCGCCGAGCTCTCCCGCATCAGCACGCCACTCGCGATCGGCGACGGCTCCGTCGAGGTGCTCACCGGCATCAACCGGCCCTCCCGCTGGCCGGAGCTGAGCGAGACGCGGGTCGCCGCCGCCCTGGCCGCCTGCCGCGAGTGGGTGGACTACGTCGTGGTGGATGTGGCGGGCTCCCTGGAGCGCGACGAGGAGATCGTGAGCGACCTGGATGGCCCGCGGCGCAACGCGGCCACGCTCGCTGCGCTGCGCAGCGCCGACCTGGTCGTCGCGGTGCTGTCGGCCGACCCGCTCGGGGCATCGCGCTTCGTGCGCGGCTTCGCCGAGCTGCGGGCGACCGTCGGCGCCACGCCGATCGCCGTGGCCGCGAACCGTCTGCGCCCCGGCGCGCTGGGCATCGATCCGCGCGGACAGGTGCGGCGCACGCTCGACCGCTTCGCCGGCATCGCCGAGGTCGCCTTCCTGCCCCATGACGCACGTGCTGCGGACGCGGCGCTCCTGGCCGCGCGGCCGCTGGCCGAGGTCGCGCCGCGCTCGCCGTTCACCCACGCGGTGCGGCGCCTGGCGGCCGCGGCGCTGGCGATGGTGCCGGAGGCGACGCCGTCGGCGGCACCGGATGCCGCGGCATCCCGCATCTCCCGCCGCCGCCTGCGCACGCGCGCTCGCCGCCGCGACGCGGTGGCTTAAGCTTGACGCGTGTCGACCCTCAGTGACCTCGTCTTCGCACAGGGTCGCGCGAGGGAGGCGGATGTCGAGTGGCTGCACCGCCTCGTCGGCGACGGGCAGCTGCTCGCTGACCTGGCTTTCGCCGACATCGTCGTGTGGGTGCCCACCAGCGACGACTCGTTCATCGCGGTCGCCCACACGCGTCCGGGCGGGGCGGCCACCCTCTTCTACCGCGACATCGTGGGCGACCCCGTGCGGCCCCAGTGGCGAGCCCAGATCCGCGACGCGTTCCGCGACGCCCGCATCATCGACTCCGCGTCGCCGGACTGGTTCGAGGAGACGCCGACGCGCGTGCGCGCCGTGCCCATCGTGCGCGCGCGGGCGACCGACAGCACTCCGGCGATTGTGATCGGCGTCCTCACCCGACACACGAACCTCGGCGAGACGCGCACTCCCAGCCGGCAGCAGATCACGTTCAACGACTGCGCCGACGAGCTGTTCGAGATGGTCGCCTCGGCGGAGTTCCCCGATCTCGACGCGCCCACGTCGCCGCGTCGCGGCGCCCCCCGCGCATCGGACGGACTCATCCGCGTCGACGTGGACGGCATGGTGACATTCGCGAGCCCGAACGCGCTCTCGGCGTTCGGCCGCATGGGCTTCGACGACGAGCTCGAGGGCGAGTCGCTGGTGGAGGTCATCACGCGCATCCTGCCGGACAAGCACCAGTTCGACGAGAGCCTGCCGGTCGTGGTGACCGGGCGTGCGCCCTGGCGCACCGACATGGAGTCGCGTGGGGTGGCAGTGTCGCTGCGGGCGATACCGCTGCGCCACCACGGCGCGCGCAGCGGGGCGATCGTGCTGTGCCGGGATGTCACAGAGATCCGCCACCAGGAGCAGGAGCTGATCACCAAGGACGCCACGATCCGCGAGATCCACCATCGGGTCAAGAACAACCTGCAGACCGTCGCATCGCTGCTGCGCATCCAGGCGCGGCGCACCCACTCCGATGAGGCGCGCGACGCGCTCACCCAGGCGATGCGGCGGGTATCGGCGATCGCGGTCGTGCACGACACGCTGTCCGAGGGCCTGGCCCAGAACGTCGACTTCGACGAGGTCTTTGACCGCGTGCTCAAGCTCGTCGCCGAAGTCGCCGCCGCACCGAGCACCCGGGCGCGCACGCACAAGACGGGCAGCTTCGGCACGCTGCCCAGCGAGTACGCGACGCCGCTCGCGCTGGCGCTGACGGAGCTGGTCACCAATGCCGTCGAGCACGGCCTGGCCGGCAAGGAGGGTGTCGTCGAGATCGACGCCTCGCGCGGCGACGACCGGCTGGAGGTCCGCGTCCGCGACAGCGGCATCGGCCTGCCCGAGGGTCAGGTCGGGCGGGGCCTGGGCACCCAGATCGTGCGCACCCTCATCCAGGGTGAACTGGGCGGCACGATCGACTGGCACACGATCGTGGGCAGCGGCACCGAGGTGACCATCGACATCCCTCTGCGCTACATCGAGCGCGGCCAGACATCCTGAGAGGCCGGATGCCTGTGGCATCCCTCTCCTGCGTCCCCGCTCACCCGGGCCGGTACCGGCCGGGACGGGGTGGGCGGACCGGGACGGGGGAGTCGACGAGAAGGGCCGAGGGATGTCAGCTGGCGCGGCGTGCGCGCGCCGCGCGGCGCTTGAGCGCGCGGCGCTCATCTTCGGACAGGCCGCCCCATACGCCCGAGTCCTGGTTCGTCTCCAGCGCGTATTGCAGGCAGACCTCGGTCACCGTGCATCGGGCGCAGACGGCCTTGGCCTTCTCGATCTGATCGACGGCCGGCCCGGTGTTCCCCACGGGGAAGAACAGCTCGGGGTCGACGGTCAGGCAGGCGGCTCGGTCGCGCCAGTCCATGGTGATGCTCCTTGTGTGAGGGATTCAGCGAGTGCTGGGGCACCCGTTCGGGTCAGGTACCCTTTGTGAGTCGCGAGCAGAACGCTCGCCCCACGCCGCTGTGGGAGCACACGGCCTCCGAAATACTTTCATGTAGCCGCCGGTGAATCAAGGGTTTTACATCGGTGAATGCCTGGAATCGCTGTGTCTTCGCCCAACGTCCCGGAGGATCGCGCATGACCGACGACACCGACAGCGACGTCCGCGGCGGGGAATCGCCTGCCGCACGACCGGCGTTCTCGGTCGCCGCGGCGCTTGTCGTCGCCCTCGAGGGACTAGGTCTGGCGGTGCTGGCGGGGTGGGAGCTGGTCGCGCTGGTGAGCGGCGACAGCGGGTCGGCGATCAGCGCGATCGCCCTGATCGTGCTGACCGGGGTCGGGGCGGTCGTGGTCTTCGCGTTCGCCGCGGGCATCCTGCGCGGCCGCTCCTGGGGCCGCTCCGGCGGGATCGTCACACAGCTGCTGATCCTCGCGGTCGCCGTCGGAGCGGCCACCGGGCAGTACGCGCACCCGCTCGCCGGGCTCGCGCTGGCTGTGCCGGCGGTCATCGGGCTCGCGCTGCTGATCCTCGCCGCCCGTGCCGGGGGCCGGGCGCGGGGGCGCGACGCGGACGGCTGATCAGGCGTCGACGCCCAGCAGCGTGCGCAGACGGGCGACGTGGCCGGTCGCCTTGACGTTGTAGAGCGCCTGGGCGATATCGCCGTCCTCGTCGATGACGAACGTCGAACGCAGCACGCCCTCGGTCACCTTGCCGTAGTTCATCTTCTCGCCCCACGTGCCGTAGGCGTCGTGCACCGCGTGGTCGGGGTCGCTCAGCAGCGGGAAGGTCAGCCCGTCGCGCTCGGCGAACTGCTTGAGCTTGGCCGGCGCGTCACGGGAGACGCCGATCACGGCGTAGCCCGCACTCTGCAGCGAGCCGAGGCTGTCGCGGAAGTCGCACGCCTGGGTCGTGCAGCCGGGGGTCATCGCGGCCGGGTAGAAGTACACGATCACCTTCTGGCCGCGCAGGTCGTGCAGCGAGACGGGCGAGCCGTCCTGGTCGTCGAGCGTGAAATCGGGAGCGGCGTCGCCGGGCTGAAGCTGGGTCACGCCACCAGCCTACGAGTGTTCACGCGCGGTCGGCGAAGGTGGTCAGCAGACGCTGCAGCGAGTCGAGGCGGGCGGCGCCGGTCGGGCCGAGACGGCCCTCCTCGAGCGCCTCGATCATGGCGCAGTCCGGTGCGTCCGGCAGGTGGGTGCAGCCGCGCGGGCACTCCCGGGCGATCTCGGCGAGGTCGGTGAACGCCCTGAGGATGTTCGCCGGATCGACGTGGCCGAGCCCGAACGAGCGCACGCCCGGGGTGTCGATGACCCAGCCGCGGCCGGCATCGCCGATGTAGCGCAGCGACACCGTCGAGCTGGAGGTGTGCCGGCCGCGCCCGGTCACGACGTTGACGTGCCCGGTCGCGCGGTTCGCCTCCGGCACGAGCGCATTGACCAGCGTCGACTTGCCCACGCCGGAGTGCCCGACGAACACCGTCGAGTGCCCGGCCAGGACGGCGCCGATGCGCTCCAGCGGCATCTCGCCCTGCGCGCTGGTGAACACTTCCAGATCCAGGCCCTCGAAGTGGCGGAGGAAATCGGCCGGGTCGGCGAGGTCGGTCTTGGTGACCACCAGGAGAGGGCGGATGCCGGCGTCCAGCGCCGCCACGAGGTACCGGTCCACGAGCCGCTCCCGCGGCTCGGGGTCGGCCGCGGCGACGACGACGAGCATCTGGTCGGCGTTGGCGACGACGATCCGCTCCACCTGGTCGGTGTCATCGGCGCTGCGGCGCAGCAGCGAGGTGCGCTCCTCCACGCCCACGATGCGGGACAGGGTGCCCTCGGCGCCGCTCGTGTCGCCGACGACCCGCACGCGGTCGCCGGTGACGATCGGCGTGCGGCGCAGCTCGCGCGCCCGGGTGGAGAGGATGTGGCGCTCGTCCGGGCCGTCCTCGTCGACGAGGACCGTGTAGCGCCCGCGGTCCACGCCCAGCACGCGCGCGACCCGGGCATCCTCGTGCGCTGGGCGCCGCTTGGTGCGGGGCCGGTTGGCCTTGGGGTTGGGGCGGACGCGCACCGACGATTCGTCAAACTCGGGTTCGTCGTCGTCGAAGTCGTCCAGCCAGCTCACGGCCGTCGGCGCATCCGGTCAGGCCGCGGCATCCGATGCTCCGTCGAGCATGCGCTCCCACAGCGCCGTGAACTGGGGGAGCGTCTTCGCCGTGGCGCCGATGTCGTCGACCTGCACCTCCGGCACGACCAGGCCCAGCAGGGCGCCGGTGGTCGCCATCCGGTGATCGTGATGCGCGTGCCACACGCCTCCGTGCAGAGGGCGGGGGACGATGCGGATTCCGTCCTCCAGCTCGTGGGCCTCGCCGCCCAGTCCCTGCAGCTCCTGCACGAGCGCGGCGATGCGGTCGGTCTCGTGGCGGCGGATGTGCCCGATGCCGTGGAAGGTCGAGGGCGAATCGGCCAGCGCTGCGAGTCCGACCAGCGTGGGCGTCAGCTCGCCGGCGGAAGAGAGGTCGAGGTCCACGCCGGTGATGCCCTCGCCGCCGGAGACGGTCAGCGCACCGCCGCGCCGGCTCACCCTCGCCCCCATGACCGACAGGATGTCGGTGAGCATCGCGCCCGGCTGGGTGGAGTGCGCGGGCCAGTCGGTCACGGTCACCGATCCGCCCGCGACCATCGCAGCGGCCAGGAACGGTGCCGCGTTGGACAGATCCGGCTCGATCGCGACATCCTTGGCCCGCACCGGCCCGGCCGCGACGACCCACTCGTTGGCTGCCGGACGCTCCACATGCACGCCGCGGCGCGAGAGCGATTCGATCGTCATGTCGATGTGCGGCAGGCTCGGCAGGCGCTCGCCGGTGTGGACCAGGTGCAGCCCGACATCGAAGCGCGGAGCGGCCAGCAGCAGGCCGGACACGAACTGGCTCGAGGCGGAGGCATCGATCTGCACGGCGCCGCCGCGGATCTGGCCGTGGCCGCGGACGGTGAACGGCAGGGCCCAGTGGCCGCCGTCGTCGATGTCGACGCCGAGGTCGCGAAGGGCCTTGATGAGCTCTCCCATCGGCCGGTGCAGAGCCGTCTCGTGCGCGGTGAGCACGACGTCGCCGGTGGCCAGTCCGGCCAGCGGCGCGATGAACCGCATCACGGTGCCCGCCTGGCCGCAGTCGACGGTGACACCGCCGGCGAGATGCTCGGGCGGCACGACGACGATGTCGTCGTCGAACGGGCCCTCGCTCGGCTCGGTGGTGATCTCCACGCCGAACGTGCGCAGCGCATCGGCCATGCGATCGGAGTCCTCCGAGCGCAGCGGAGCGCGCAGGCGCCCGGGACCGTCGGCGAGCGCAGCGAGGATCAGCTCGCGGTTGGTGAGCGACTTCGAGCCGGGCATGGTGAGGGTCGCTCGCAGTGCGTCCCGCGCTGTGGGAGCGGCCCAGTCGGTGGCGTGGGAATACCTGTCGGCAGTCATCGGGTTCTACCCTACTGAACCGCCTGTGCCACAAGCCGCCGGCGGGGAGGAGAAGGATGACTGCGCTGCTGGAGCGCCCCGTGTTCTCGGGGCCTGCGCTCTCAGATGACGACATCGCGGCCCTAGACTGGGCGGCGATGACTGACGACGCACAGGACGCGCCCGCCGACGAGGCCGACGACGGCGCCCAGGCGAGGGCGCAGTTCGAAGAGCAGGCGCTTCCGTTCATGGACCAGCTGTACGGCGCG
>DASSYC010000132.1:0-5568 GCA_035703465.1 Microbacterium sp.
CGAGTCCTACAACGCCGGTGACACGAACTTCTCGGCCCAGGTCTCCGCGATCCTCGCGCAGAACCCCGACGCGATCGCCGTGATCGGCTTCGAGGAGACGGCGACCATCGTGCCGTCGTTCGTGAACAGCGGCTTCGACGGCTCGAACTTCTACTTCGTGGATGGCAACATCTCGCAGTGGGGAGCGGACATGCCGGTCTCGATCGAGGGCTCGAAGGGCACCCAGCCCGGTCCCGTCCTCGCCGATGACTTCCAGGAGCGCCTGATCGCGCAGTGGCAGGACCAGTCGGGCGAAGAGCTCGTCGACTTCAACTACGCCGCTGAGTCGTACGACGCCGTCGTGCTCCTCGCGCTGGCATCGCTGGCGGCCAACTCGACTGCGCCGGCCGACATCGCGGCCAACCTGCAGGCGGTTTCAGGCGGCGGCGACAGCCCCGGTGAGAAGTGCACGTCGTTCGCCGACTGCGCCGACATCATCCTCGCCGGCGGCGTGCCGGACTACGACGGGTACTCCGGCGGCGTCAAGTTCGACGACGCGGGCGACCCGACCGAGGCGACCATCGGCATCTTCCAGTACGGAGCCGACAACACGCACACGCGCATCAACTGACGCAACAGCAGAGAGGGCGGATGCTTCGGCATCCGCCCTCTTCGCCGTCTCGGTACAGCAGACACGGCGTGAAGGTCAATCCCGGTGCGCATCCGTTCGCGACCGGAGAAGCTGGGAACTCCGGACCGAGGAGAAGCCATGTCGGACAGTCCCCAGGAGCCGTCGCAGGAGCCGTCGTCGCTGTGGCTGCAGACGGCCGCACCCATCGCCACGGACACCGAGCTGCCGCAGGGCAGCGAGGTCGTCGTGGCCGGCGCAGGCCTGACCGGCATCGTCACGGCGCTGCTGCTGGCGCGGCGCGGAATCCGCGTCACCGTCGTGGAGGCGCGGCAGGTGGGTGCGGTGACGACGGGGCACACGACGGGAAAGCTGAGCCTCCTGCAGGGTGCTTCGCTCGGCGAGATCCGCGAGCAGGCGGGAGAGCGGGCGCTGCTGGCCTATGCCGCCGGGAACCTGCAGGCGCAGGCCTGGGTGATCGATGAGGTCGGCGACAGTCCCGCCATCGCCCAGCAGGTGCTCGCCGGCACATACGCGACCTCGCTGGAAGGGGATGATGCTGTCGCCCGCGAGCGTGAGGCGCTGCGGGCCTGCGGACTCGAAGTCGGCACGTTTCCGCAGGATCAGCTTCCCTTCCCCGTCAGCGAGGGCATCTCGATGGCCGGCCAATGGCAGCTGCACCCGATGCGGCTGCTGCGGCTGCTGGTCGATCGCCTGCGTGAGCATGGGGGCCGGGTGGTGGAGGGCTGCCGAGTCGTGGGGGCGGATGTCCAGGAGCACACGGTCCGCGTGCAGACCGACCGCGGCGACATCGAGTGCGCGGCGCTCGTGCTGGCCACGGGCGTGCCCATCCTCGACCGCGGTCTGTTCTTCGCCAAGCTGGTGCCCAGCCGGGCGTTCGTGGGCGCCTACGCGTGCGATCCGGAGCGGCTGCCCCGCGGCATCCACCTCTCCGTCGACGAGCGCTCGCGGTCGCTGCGGACGGCACAGGACCCGAACGGCGAGACGCTGCTGCTGGTCGGGTCGGAGGGGTTCACCCCAGGACGGCCGGACAGCACGCGTGAGGTGCTCGATGGGCTGGACGAATGGACCGTGCGGTGGTTCCCCGGCGCCCGCCGGGTCACCTGGTGGGCGGCGCAGGACTACCGCTCGGTGAGCCGGCTGCCCTACGCGGGCCGCATGCCGCGCGGCGGCGATCGCGTCTACGTCGCCACCGGGTACGCGAAGTGGGGGATGACCAACGCCGTGGCCGCCGGGCACGCGATCGCCGGTGAGATCGCCGGCGACACCCCGGAGTGGGCCGCCGAGCTCGCCCGCGAGCGGCCGGTGCTGGCGGCCGGGGACGACGCCATCGCCGCGAACGCCCAGGTGGCCGGCGAGCTCGCCAAGGGCTGGGCGGCCGCGGAGACCTCGCGCGGTGCGGCCGAGGCGCCCGCCGACGGCGAGGGGCGCGTCATGGCCAGCGGCCTGCGACCGATCGCCGAGTCGTCCGTCGACGGCGTCGTGTGCCGCGTGTCGGCGGTGTGCACACATCTGGGCGGCATCGTGCAATGGAACGACGCGGAGCGCACGTGGGACTGCCCGCTGCACGGTTCGCGCTTCGACCCCTCGGGGCGACTGCTCGAGGGGCCGGCGGTGCGCGATCTGGCCCGCGAGTGACGCGGTTCAGCTGTTGGCTGCGCGGCGGAGGGGCTGCTCGTGGGCGGGCGGCGGCAGGTGCGGGATGGTGATCGGCCGCTCGGAGCGGTGGTGGCGTGTCGCCACGGCACGGTGCGCGTCATCGAGCACGTCCTGGGGCGACCCGTATTCGGCGCGGAGTTCCAGCTCGCCCAGCCACACCACACCGTATTCGAGCCGGTCGAATTCGTAGACGCAGGCGATCACCCGGGAGGGGTTCGCCGGGGGCAGCGTGGTGTCGATGATGACCCACTCCATGGAACTCACCCGGCGGAGCGCGAATCGCGAGTCATCCGGTCGCGTACTCGGGGGGTCGTCGCGCCCCGCATCCGCACTGAACATCAGGTCCGTCACCATGGCGGGCCACCTCTCGATCGGCGGGGCGGCATCTTCGCGCGCCCCCACTGCCCCTATTGAGCACCGTCAGCGTGGAAATGCAAGGGGGCTTGACAATCGAAGACCGGCATGCCCTCGACCGCACCCCCCGCACCCGGTCCCGGTGAACGGGATCAACGGCCCGGGCGGTCGATCCAGCGGGCCTTCCGGGCGATGAAGTCGTCGAAGAGCACCACTCGGGCCGCCTCCTCGTCTGCGAAGATCGGCGCGTAGCCTACGGGCAGCTCGTCGACGAGCTGCCCCTCCCGAGGTCCGCCTTCCAGAACAAACATCGTTCTCCACGATATGAGCGAGCCTCGCATCGCACACAGGGGTTGCGCATCTGAGAGTCGGGCGCTACGGATCGCCGGATCACGTGTAGTTTTATGGGGTGGGCACTATCTATTACGGAGGATCGGCCACTCCGATCCACGTCGAGGATCGCGCTCTCGCGCACCTGAAAGTCGTCATCGCGACGAAGCTGCGGCGAGGCGAGAGCTTCACCGTCTCCTGGATGCACCCCGACGATCAGCCGCGCGGGCGCAGCACGCTCTGGCTGCACCCCTCGATCCCGCTGAGATTCGTCTTCGACGAGCCGGAGCCCCCGGAGCTGAGCCGGTCCTGGCTGGAGGAGCTGGCGAACTCCGCGAACTCGTCCGGCGGCATCCAGCTGGTGGCCGAGCACTTCGACACCGAGCCGCTCGACGTGGACGACGACGCACCGCAGGTGGTCGAGACGACGTAGGCGACCCACCGCTCGCGCAGCGGGGATTCTCCCGGTCTGCGCTGGTACCCTTCGTGTCTGTTCCCCGACCGAGAGGTTCCGTGTGAGCGACACGCCCCGTGCCCCGCGCCGCCGCACCGTGGCCCGGCACGCCCGCCTCACCTCGCCGAACCCGTTCGGGCAGCTCGCGAAGATCCTCGCGGTGGTGCTTGCGGTGATCCTGGTCAGCGGCGCCGGCACCGCGGCGTTCTACACATGGAATGCGGTCGAGGCGGCGGCCGCCGGTGGCGTCGACATCGGCGAGGACGATGATCAGCTGCCGCCATCGATCGGCGAGATCGAGGGCGGCGTGAACCTCCTCGTCGTCGGCACCGACTCGTGCGAGGGTCAGAGCCTGAAGCTGTTCCCGCGCTGCCGGCACGACGACGGCGGCGAGCGCAACGACGTCACCATGCTCGTGCACATCGGCGACGCTCCGCGCAGCGTGACGGTGGTGTCGTTCCCGCGCGACATGCTCGTGCCCATCCCGCAGTGCCCGGACGGCGAGGGCGGCTACTACTCCGCCATGAGCTCGCAGATGATGAACGCCACCTATGTGTACGGCGGGCTGCCGTGCACGGTGCTGACGATCGAGGCGCTCACCGGGCTCGACATCCAGTTCGCCGCGGCGACGCGGTGGACCGGCGTGATCAACATGTCCGATGCGATCGGCGGTGTGCAGGTCTGCGTCGCCGAGGACATCGACGACCGGCACACGGGACTTCACCTGAAGGCCGGCACCCCGACCATCAAGGGGACGCAGGCGCTGCAGTTCCTGCGCATCCGCCACGGCATCGGCGACGGGTCCGACCTGTCGCGCATCTCCAACCAGCAGCAGTTCATGTCATCGCTCGTGCGCAAGCTCCAGTCGGAGGAGGTCCTGTCCAACCCTGCGACCCTCTTCAACCTGGCCAACACGGTGGTGCAGCAGATCACCGCCAAGCAGATCGTGATGAGCAATGAGCTCGCCAACCCCACGCGCATGGTGCAGATCGCGATGGCGGTGAAGGACGTCCCCTTCTCGGACATCACCTTCATCCAGTACCCCACCGGCTATGTGCAGGGGGGCGACGGCGATCGGGTCATTCCCCTGACCGAGCCCGCGCAGGTGCTGTTCACCGCGCTCCGGGAGAACAGGCCGATCGTGCTCACGGGCAAGACGAGCCCGGGCGCCTCGAACTCGCAGGAAGTCAAGGGCGAGGCCACACCGCAGCCCACCGACACCCCGGGCGCAACGGCCGGCCCGACCGCGTCGCCCACGGCCTCGCCGGACGGCGCGGTCGCACTGCCCGAGGTGATCACCGGGCAGACGGCGAACCAGGTCACGTGCACGCTGAAGGAGCACGGCTGACTCACGGTGCCAGCGAGGGCCCCTCGCGCACGCCGAACTCGTGTCGCAGCGCGCTCAGTGCGGCCTGCCACCCCGCCATCCCGTGCACCCCCGGCCCCGGCGTGGTCGATGCCGAGCACAGGTAGACCCCTCGCATCGGCGTGCGCCAGGGATCCGCGGAGACGATGGGACGCCTGATGAGCTGGGCGAGCGTCGCCGCACCGGAGGAGATGTCGCCGCCGATGTAGTTCGGGTTGTGCGCGGCGACCTCGGCGGCATCCATCGACGAGGTCGCCAGGATCGTGTCGCGGAATGCCGGTGCGAACCTCTCCAGCTGCCGCACCACGGCCTCGGTGCGGTCCATCCGCGAGCCGGCCGGCACGTGCGTGTAGGCCCACAGCGTGTGCCGCCCGGTCGGCGCCCGCGACGAGTCGAACAGCGACGGCTGAGAGACCAGCACGTAAGGAGAGTCGGGATGCCGCCCCCGCGCCACCTCGCGCTCGCCCGCCGCGATCTCGGCGCGGGTGCCGCCGAGGTGCACGGTGCCGGCGCGGCCAAGCCGCTCATCGGCCCACGGCACCGGATCGGAGAGGGCGAAGTCGATCTTGGCCACGCCGCTGCCGTAGCGGAAGCGCTCGAGCGCGCGGCGGTAGCCCGCCGGCATCCGCTCTCCCGCCATCGCCACCAGAGCGCGCGGAGTGACGTCCAGGAGCACGGCTCGCGCCGAGGGCAGGCCGGTGAGCGCGCTCACCTCGACGCCTGTCTGCACCGTCCCGCCGTGTGCCTCCAGGTCGGCCAGCAGGGCATCGACGATCG
>DASSYC010000184.1:0-19914 GCA_035703465.1 Microbacterium sp.
GTCGGCGACCAGCGCGTCGACGATGGCCTGCGACCCGCCGGCCGGGATGGCCCAGCCGCGAGCGTGCGCGTAGGCGGTCAGCGAGAGCCCGGCCCCTGCTGCGCCCAGGCTGGGCATGGGCAGGATCGCGTGCGCCATCGAGCCGGCCAGCAGCGCCGGGGCGGCTTCGCCGGCGAACCGCGCGTTCCACCACGGGCCCGCCTGCTCGAGGGCGGCGATCCCGAAGCGGGCGAAGTCGAGAGGATGCCGCGGCATCGGCAGCAGCGGCGCCCCGGTGAAGGCGGCCACCGCGTCCGCACGCCGCGCCAGCGGGCCCATCAGACGTGCGTAGGCCTTCCCGTCGCGGCCCAGCTCCTGGGCGGTGCGTGCGAGGGAGCGATAGGCGATGGCGGACCGGCCGCCGTCGAGGGGCTGGCCGAACGAGACCTCCGGCACGGCGAAGCGCACCCTGCGCTCGAGGGCGAAGCGGCGGAAGAACTCCGACGCCAGGGCGAGCGGGTGCACGGCCGCGCACACGTCGTGCCGGAAGCCCGGCAGGGTGAGCTCGGCCGTGCGGGCGCCGCCGCCGAGCGTGGTGCTGCGCTCGACGACGTGCACGCGCAGACCGGCGCGGGCGAGGGTGACCGCCGCGGCCAGGCCATTGGGGCCCGAGCCGACGATGACGGCATCCAGGTCGGTCACGCCGCCCTTCGTTCGCGTGCGCTCAGGCCAGCGCGCGGGCCTTCAGCTGGTCGAACTCGGCCTGCGTGATGGTGCCGGCATCGCGCAGCGCCTGCGCCTTGGCGATCTCGTCGGCGGCGCTGCCGCCGGCGACCTGCTGGATATAGGCATCCGTCGCGTCCCGCTGCTGCTGCGCGGCGGCCATGCTGCGTTCGCCCATGCTCCGGCCGCGCGCGATGAGGTAGACCAGCGCCGTGATGATCGGGAAGAAGATCAGGAAGAAGATCCAGATCGCTTTGAGCCAGCCGCTCAGCTTCCGGTCGCGGAACAGGTCGCCGATGATCGCGAAGAGGGCGAAGAGGTAGGCCACGAAGATGAATGCCCACAGGAACCACCAGATGAGGTCCCAGAAGGACCCCCAGAATCCCTGATACTCCACGGATGCGTCGATGAATCGCACGATGTGCCTTTCTTGGGGGGCCGGCTCGGATCGGCCGTTCGGCTCACTCTAGCGCTCAGGATATTCACAGGTCACGCTACTGTCGTGCTCGTGACCACGATTTCCCGCGCCCAGCGCGCAAACAGCACATCCGGTGAGCGCACGCTCGAGTCGCTCGCCCTCGGCGCCGGCGCCATCGCATTCGTCGTTGCCGCGCTCGTAGCCCTCATCGTGTTCGGCCTGCAGCCCGCGCCGATCTCCGGGCCTGGATCGATCGGCCAGTTCTCAGCGATCGCGGCAGCGGTGGCCGCGATCCTCGCCTTCGTGGCCGGGCGCTTGGTCGTGCGGTCGCCCGGCCGGGTGGGAGTGCTCGAGGTGATCGATGTCGCCGCGCTCGCCTTCGCGCACGCCGTCATCGCCCTGCTGACCTGGACGCTGCTGGCGGTGATCCTCGAGCAGAGCTTCATCGATGCCGAGGTCTTCGCGCTGCCGATCCTCATCATCGCCGGTGCGGTCGCCGCCGTCACCGCGTACATCGTGTTCTTCTCCGCGACCCACCTCGACCTGCAGCTGCTCGCGCTCGTGCTCGCCGTCTTCCTCACCGAGGGCGTGATCGCCAGCATGCTCACCGCCGGCGATCCGCACTGGTGGAAGGAGAACCTGAGCGCGCTGGGCATGACCGACGATCTGTCGGCTCGCGCATTCAACCTCACCCTCGTCGTGGCGGGGCTGATCGTGGTCACCCTCGCGCGATATGCCACGCGCGGCATCCCCAGCCCGGTCGCCCACGGTGCCGTGCGGGTGCGCACCTGCCTCATCGTCGTCGGCGTGTTCCTGGCCTGCGTCGGCATCTTCCACGTGGACGACTTCTTCTGGATCCACACCGGCGTCGCCTCGGGCATGGCGGTGGCCTTCGGCATCCTCGTCATCATGCTGCCGCGTTGGATCCCGGGTCTGTCCCGCGGCTTCCTGCTCCTCGGATGGCTGTTCATCGCCGTCATCCTCGTCCTCGGGGTGTTCTTCGCGGTGGGGTACTACACGCTGACCGCCGTCGAGCTCGTCGCCGGCATTCTCGTGTTCGCATGGATCATCCTGTTCCTGCGCAATGCCGCTGCGCTGATTGAGGATTCCCGCCAGTCCTGACCGGATGCGCCTCTGTCGTGCAGGCCGTGTCCCCGCTACTGTGGCAACGAGTTGTGAGCGATCGCCGCGCGAAGCGGATTCGATGGGAGGACCCCACATGCAGCAGCGCGAGCCGGAGCCGTCGATCCGAAGGGCCCATGCCGACCTGACCGCGAGCCTGCCCTTCGAGGATGCCGGTGATTTCGAAGCCGCGGAGCGAGGGTTCGTCGGGACGCTCGATGATCCGGCGATCAGGAGCGAGGCCGGAGACATCGTCTGGGATGCGTCCAGCTACGACTTCGTACAGGGCGACGCGCCCGACTCGGTGAACCCCAGCCTGTGGCGGCAGTCGCAGCTGGTCGCGAAGCACGGGCTCTTCGAAGTCGTGCCGGGGCTCTACCAGGTGCGGGGTCTCGATCTCTCCGTGATGTCGGTCGTGGAGGGCGACACCGGTGTCATCGTCATCGACCCGCTCATCTCCGTCGAAACCGCGGCGGCGGCGCTGGCGCTCTACCGGAAGCACCGGGGCGAGCGGCCCGTTCGCGCGGTGATCTTCACCCACAGCCACATCGACCACTTCGGCGGCGTGCTGGGCATCGTCACGCAAGAGGAGGCCTCAGACGGCGTGGAGATCCTCGCCCCCGAGGGGTTCCTCGCGCACGCGGTCGCCGAGAACGTCTATGCCGGCACCGCGATGAGTCGTCGGGCGGGATACATGTACGGCGCGGTGCTGGCACGTGGTCCGAAGGGCTCGGTCGGGGCGGGACTGGGGCAGACCACGTCCACCGGAACCGCGACCGTGCTCACCCCGACACGGGAGATCCGCGAGACCGGCGAGAAGCACACGGTCGACGGGGTCGAGTTCGAGTTCCAGATGGCGCCCGGCACGGAGGCGCCGTCCGAGATGCACTTCCACATCCCGCGGTACCGGGCGCTGTGCATGGCCGAGAACGCGACGCACACGTTGCACAACCTGCTCACCCTCCGCGGCGCGCTCGTGCGCGATCCGCACGTCTGGTCGCAGTACCTCACCGAGGCGATCGAGCGGTTCGGCGAAGACAGCGACGTCATCTTCACGTCGCACCACTGGCCGACGTGGGGCAACGCCCAGATCAAGGAATTCCTCGCCGTTCAGCGCGACCTCTACGCCTACCTCCACGATCAGACCCTTCGTCTGCTCAACCAGGGCTACACGGGAGCCGAGATCGCGGAGATGATCGAGCTGCCGCCGGCTCTGGAGCGCACGTGGAGCACGCACGGGTACTACGGCTCGGTGAGCCACAACGTGAAGGCGATCTACCAGCGCTACATGGGCTGGTTCGACGGCAATCCCGCGCGACTTTGGCCGCATCCGCCGCAGGCGCAGGCGCAGCGCTACGTGGCGGCGATCGGCGGCGTCGACCGGGTTGTACAGCTCGCGCAGGAGGCGTTCGACTCCGGCGACTACCGGTGGGCTGCCACGCTGCTCGACCACGCGGTGTTCACCGACTCCGATCACACCGCGGCGCGCACCCTCTACGCCGACACGCTCGAGCAGCTCGCCTACGGGGCGGAGAACGGCACGTGGCGCAACTTCTTCCTCTCCGGGGCGACCGAACTGCGGGAGGGGAGTTTCGGCACTCCGACGACGACGGCGGCACCGCTGATCATCGTGCATCTCACCCCCGAGCAGCTGTTCGACGCGGTCGCCATCCGCGTGGACGGACCCAAGGCATGGGATCTCGAGCTCGCGATCGACGTCACGCTCGCCGACCTCGACCGCAGCTTCCACCTCAGGCTGCGCAACGGAGTGCTGGTCTACGTCGAGCGCGAACCCGACGACGCCACCCCCCTGCACCTCACGCTGGACAAGCCGAGGCTCATCCGCCTCGCCGGAGGCGACCACGACTCCGCGGGGCTGGAGGCCCGGGGCGACATCGGCGAGCTGCAGCGGCTGATGAGCGTGCTCGACACGGGCGACCCCGACTTCGAGATCGTCCTCCCCTGACGATCGCCGACCACAGCCCCGACGCTGGATCTTGATCGGGAAGGTGAGCGTGACGACGGCGCACACGACTCTTCTCAGAAGCTGGCGATGCCCTTGCCGATCATCGAGACCCCGATGACCAGCAGCAGGACGGCCATGATGACGGCGTTCTCCTTCGCGAGCCACACGCGCAGGGTGTCCAGCGGCCCGCGCAGCTTCTCGGCGGCGACGAGGTACCCGACAACGGGCACGAGGACGGTGGATGCCGCGAGCACCGTAAAGACGGCGATCACCACGACGATCGCGCCCACATCGAGTGCTGCCGAGCCGACGTCCACCCCGGCGCCCGCCGCCAGCAGGAGGTTCTTCGGGTTGAGCGCCGAGAGCAGGAAGCCCAGACCCAGCGCCGCCGGAAAGCCGACCTTGTCGATGGCCTGCATCCACTTCGGCATCACCGGCTCCTCGCCGGCCTTCGGGCGCTTGCGCCACTGCGCCACGGCGACCAGCAGCAGCAGGGCGCCGAGGACCAGCTGGACCACTCCCCGCACGGGCGCGGAAGCATCCGGATCGGCGGCCGGGATGATCGCCGCCAGCAGCGTGAACACCGTCACGGCCACCACGATCCCGAGGACCCAGCCCAGCAGGAACCCGACACTCGTCACCCGCGCCCTGGGCGAGAGCAGCATGAGGATGGCGGCGATCACCGGGATCGGGCTGATCGCGATGCCGAGCGCGAGGGGGAGGATGTCTCCGATCACTGCGCCCATCAGGTCTCCTTCGTTGTCGTGAGGGTCTGAACCGCCGCCCGGTTGGTGTCGAAGACGTGCTGCCCGGTGAGCAGGCCCAGCTTCGTCAGGCGCTGCTGCGTGGGCAGGCGCATGCGGCTGAACGACAGCGAGACCTGCTGGTCGGCAAGCCAGTCCGTGAGGCTCTCGAACGACTCTGCCGCGGTGACATCAGCGTCGGTGACCGCCTCCATGTCGATCACGACGTGCTGCACTGCGTCTGCGCCCGGCGCCTGCACGGCGCGCTTGACGGCCTGAGCGAACACGTCGCCGTTGGCGAAGAACAGTGGTGCCGCCATCCGCACGACCACGATGCCGGGGGCGGTCACTTGGCCGGTCGGGGCATCGTCGAGGAGGGAGGCCGTCGGGTCGCCGTCAACGGTGAGCACGTCGATGGCCGGGTTCGCCGCCCGCTTGGCGAGATTGATGAGGGCGAGGACGAAGGCGACGAGGATGCCGGGGATCGAACCGACGAACAGGGTCACCAGGAAGCAGACGGCACCGACCGCGAACTCGAAACGGTCCAGTCGCCACAGCTGCGCGAACTGCCTGAGGCCCAGCAGCGGCAGGATCGCCACCCCGACGATCGCGCCGATGACGGGGGAGGGGATGTCGGCGAGCAGTGCCGTGCCGAACAACAGCAGCAGCAGGGTGCCCGCAGCCAGCACGAGCGAGGGCAGCTGCGTGCGCGAACCTGCCTGGTCCATCGCAGCGGTGCGGCTCGTCGACGACCCGACGGCGAAGCTGCCCTGAACCCCGGCGGCGATGTTGGCGAGTCCGAAGGCGAACAGGTCGCGGTTCGGCCTGGTCGGGTAGTGCCGCTTCTCGCCGTACGACCGCGAGACGAGCAGCCCCTCGGCGGTGGTGACCAGCGTGAGAGCGATGGCCGAGGGCACGAGCGCCAGCCAGGTGGTCCAGTCGACCATCGGCCACGTGAGCGCGGGCGGGCCGGCCGGCACTTCGCCGAGCACGGCGACACCCTGCTTGTCCAGGCCCGCCGCGACGACCAGCGCGGTGGCGAGCACGAGCACGATCAGCGCCCACGGAACCATTCCCAGGAAGCGCTTGCCGACGAGCAGTATCACCACCGCGCCGGCTGCAATCGCGATCGACCAGAGGTTCGCTGTGCCGAGACCCATGACGAGTCCCCCGACCTTGTCGACGAACTCGCCGCCCGAGTCGATCTTCACACCGAGCATCTTGGCGATCTGGCTCACCAGGATGTCGAGGGCGAGCCCGCCGACGAACCCGACGAGGATCGGCTTGGACAGGAAGTTCGCCAGGAACCCCAGCTTGAAGAAGGCGAGCAGCAGGAACAGCACGCCGCAGATGATCGCCTGCGCCAGGGCGAGCGTCGCATAGTCGGCGCTGCCGGCGGCGGCGAGCCCGCCGATCGAGGAGGCGACCAGGGCGGCGGCTGCGGCATCCGGAGACGCCACCACCTGCCGAGACGAGACGGTCAGCGCGTAGACGACGGTGGGAATGATGAGCGCATACAGCCCGGCCGTCGGCGGCAGGCCGGCGATCTGCGCGTAGCCGATGTTCAAAGGAACCGCGATCGCCAGCAGCGTGACGCCCGCCAGCAGCTCGGTGACGAGGTTCCTGCCGGTCAGTCCTGCCAGCGGCGGCTGGAATCGGCGACGCACGGCGGACTCGGTCACGGCACGAACCTACCGCCTCGCGGCGCGCTCCGGGATCACCCGGCGTGGGTGGCCGGACGCCCGGTCACAGCTGCCCGAACGCAGGCCTTTCCCGCAGCGGACTGATCACACGTCGCGGGCGCAGCGGAAGCCGATGTGGCTCATGCCGGTGTCCTCGGCCTGCGGCGAGCGGGCCGCAGGGCGGAAGCGCAGGCAGTAGTCGGGCGAGCACAGCTGCGACCCACCCTTGAGGACGCGCCGCGGAGTGTCGGGGAAGCCCTCCTGCGCGCTCGCGGCGGCGAGCAGATTCGCGCGCCTGCCCGCATCGACAGGGGCGGCGGACAGCCGCAGGTGGCGGGGCGTGTAGTAGTCGGTCGTCCACTCCCACACGTTGCCGATCATGTCGTAGAGGCCGTAGCCGTTCGCTGGATAGGAGCCGACCGGTGCGGAGTCGCCGACGCCCCGGTTGTCGTACGGGAACCGGCCGAGCCACGAGTTCGCCTGGGGCACGCCGCCAGGGTAGGGCTCGTCGCCCCACGCGAACCGGGCGCCGTCGAGCCCGCCGCGGGCCGCGTACTCGTGCTCGGCCTCCGTGGGCAGCCGCTTGCCGGCCCAGGTCGCGTACGCCGCGGCATCCTCGTAGGCGACGTGCACGACGGGATGCCGCATCCGCTGGTCGATCGTCGAGCCCGGGCCGAACGGGTGCCGCCAGTTCGCACCCGGCTGCCAGCGCCACCAATTGCGCCACTCACGCAGGTCGACCGGTCCAGCCGTGGGGGTGAACACCATCGAGCCGGGCACGAGGTCGGCGGAGTCGGCACCCGGGAAGCCCGCCGGGTCGAGATCGCGCTCGGCGACGGTCGTGTATCCGGTGTCGTCGACGAAGCGGGCGTAGTCCTCGTTCGTGACCTCGAACCGGTCGATCAGGAACGTCGAGACCTCGCGCTCGTGCACGGGCCGCTCGTCGGGGTAGAACTCCTCGGAGCCCATGCGGAAGACGTCGCCCGCGATGCGCACCATGTCGTCGGCCACGATCTCCACGCTATCGCCGGGGGAGCCGGACCCTGCCCGGCCGGATCACGGGAGCGGGCTCAGGCGAGCAGCTTCGCCTTGGCGGCGTCGAACTCGGCGTCGTTGAGGACGCCGGCATCCTTCAGCGCCGCGAGCTTCTGCAGCTCGGCGACGATGTCGGTGCCGGCCGCGGCCGGGGCGGGGGCGGGGGCTGCGGCTGCGGCTGCGGGCGGAGCGTACTGGGCGGCAGCCGCCTGCGCCGCGGCGTCGATCTGCGCCTGCTGCTGAGCGGCCTGATACTGCTGCTGCTCCTGCTCGGACTGCGCCTTCTTCTGCTGCTTGTTCGACATCGCCCCGCTCACCGCGGTCGCGGTGCCGGCGACGACGGCCGTGCGGGCGGCGAGCCCGATCAGGCCCGGACGGCCCACTCTTCTGATCACGACAGCTCTCCTTCGCTTTCCAACTCGGCTTCGATCTCGGCTTCGATCTCATCGTCGAGCTCATCGACGGCGTCGACGATCGCGTTGACCACGGGCGCCGGAATCCGCTCGACGCTGAGCACCTCCGCACCCGAGGCGGCGATCTTCTCGGCGAGGGCGCGCGCGTAGACCATCTCGAGGACGACCAGCGCGGCCGACTGTCCCGGCGGAACGAGCTCCGCGAGCTCATCGATGTCCTCGTCGCCGGCGATGCCGATCGCGGCGAGCTCGATGTCGGCGAGCCCGTATTCGTCGGCCTCGTCCTCGACCTCGACCACGGTCACCTCACCGTCCTCCGAGCGGGAGATGATGATGAAGTCGAGCAGCCGCATGAGGCCGCTGTCGAGCAGGTCGGCAAGCGCATCGATCACGGACGGTGCAGGGCGCTCGCCCTCGAACCCGACGAGGTACAGCTCGACCGGCCCGTATCGGAACTCTGCCATGGACATGTCCTCTCCTCGAAAGCTCTCCCGCGGCACACAGTAGACGCGGCGTGGGCAGCCGCGCTAGTGCTGGGGCCTCTCGAAACCGCAGGAACTGCTCGAATCCGCCGGGATTCGAGCAGTTCGTGCGGGTTCAGGCGCGTGCTGTGGCGGGACTCCCGCGCCAGGCAGGGCGCCGGAAGCGGGAGCACCGCGCCGGTAGTGTGGAGCGGATGGACGGATCCGAGGCGGCACGGGCCCGCGGCGTGCGCTCGGTCCTCCTGTTCATCGGCGTCGGGCTGTCGGCGGGGCTGCTCTCCGGGCTGTTCGGCGTGGGCGGCGGAACCGTCATCGTGCCCCTGCTGGTGATGCTGCTGCACTTCGACCAGCGCCTGGCGGCGGGCACCTCCCTGGCGGCGATCGTTCCCACGGCCACGGTCGGCGTGATCTCCTACGCCGTGAACGACGGCGTGGCCTGGATCCCGGCTCTGATCCTCGCCGCCGGTGCCGTGGTCGGCGCTCAGGTGGGCACGTGGCTGCTGCCGCGCATGTCGCAGACCGTGCTGCGCTGGGGCTTCGTCGGGTTCCTCGTCATCGTGATCGTCGGGCTGTTCGTCGTCGTGCCCTCGCGCGACGCGGTGCTCGAGCTCACGTGGGTGACCGTTCCCGGGCTCATCGCGCTCGGGGTGATCACCGGTCTGCTGGCGGGCCTGCTCGGGGTCGGGGGAGGCGTCATCGTGGTGCCGGCCCTGCTGCTGCTGTTCGGCACGAGCGACCTCATCGCGAAGGGCACCTCGCTGCTCATGATGATCCCGACGGCGATCTCGGGCACGATCGGCAACCTGCGCCGGCACAATGTCGACCTGTTCGGCGCTGCGCTGGTCGGCGTCTCGGCGGCCACGACCACCGCGTTCGGGGCATGGATCGCGACCCTGATCAGCCCGCTTGTGGGCAACGTGCTGTTCGCGATCTTCCTCGTGTTCATCGCCGTGCAGATGGCGGTGCGCGCGATCCGCGGCCGCGGGCGCTGAGCGCTCCCCGGGTAGGATGCCAGGGTGCCCGTGAACCCCGATCTCGTCGGCCGCGCCTTCGCGCCGACCGCCCCCTATCTGGTCGGGCGCGAGAAGGTGCGCGAGTTCGCTCGCGCCGTCTTCGCGACCGATCCGCAGCACACCGATCGCGCCGCCGCACAGGCCCTCGGCTACGCCGACGTCGTCGCACCGCCGACATTCGCCATGGTCGTGCAGGACCTCACGCTGCAGCAGCTGCTCGCCGAGCCCGACTCCGGCATCGCGCTGGAGCGCACGATCCACGCCGAGCAGCGCTTCCGCTACACCCGTCCGATCGTGGCCGGCGACGAGCTCACGGCGCAGCTGCGCATCAACGGCGTCCGCGCGGTCGGCAAGGGCGCGATGGTCACCAGCGAAGCCGAGATCACGGATGCCGCAGGCGCCCACGTCGTCACGGCCACCTCGATCCTGCTGATCGGGGGCGAGGAATGAGCGGTCTCCAGGTCGGCGACATCGTGGCCGAGCGCACGGTGCAGCTGACCCGCGAATCGCTGGTGCGGTACGCCGGGGCATCCGGCGATTTCAACCCCATCCACTACCGCGACGACGTCGCCGAACGGGTCGGCCTGCCCGGTGTGCTCGCGCACGGCATGCTCACGATGGGGCTCGCCGTCCAGGCGATCGTGCCGTGGCTGGGCGACTCGGGCCGCATCCTCGAATACGGCGTCCGCTTCACCCGCCCCGTCGTCGTCGACGCCGAGCACGGGGCCGAGGTCGCCGTCGTGGCCACCGTCGGCGCTGTGGACGACGACACCGCACGCATCGATCTCACCGTCTCGCACGCCGACACGACCGTCCTGGGCAAGGCGCAGGTCCGGGTGCGCCGCTGACATGCCCCATTCGACATGCCCGAAATGACCCCGATCCCGCTCGCGCGCCTGACGACCCTGCGCACCGGCGGCGCCCCCGAGCGCATGATCGACGCCCGCACGCGTGACGAGCTGGTCGCGAGCCTGCACGACGCCTGGAGCACCGGCGAGCCGTGGCTGGTCCTCGGCGGCGGCTCGAACCTCTTCATCGGCGACGAGCCCCTGGAGGGCACAGTCATCCGCGTGCTCACCAGCGGTGTGGAGCGGATGCCTGGAGAACGGCCGGGCACGGTCCGCCTGCGCGTCGCCGCCGGTCACTCCTGGGACGACCTGGTCGCGTACACCGTCGATGAGGGCCTGGCGGGCATCGAGGCGATGTCAGGCATCCCCGGCACTGTCGGCGGCGCGCCCGTGCAGAACCTCGGCGCCTACGGGCAGGAGATCGAACAGACCCTCGTCGAGGTCGAGCTGTTCGACGAGGGCGCCGACGAGCCGGTGACAGTCCCGGCATCCGAGCTCGGCTTCGGCTTCCGCACCTCGGTGCTCAAGCACCACTACGGATCCGCCCCCCGTCGCCGCGCCGTCATCCTCTCCGCGACGCTCGAGCTCGCCGAGGTGGGGGATGCCGAGCGTCCCATCCCGGGCGAGCAGCTGCGCCGCGCCCTGGGCCTGGAGCGCGGGCAGGCGGTCTCGCTGCGCTGGATCCGCGAGCACGTGCTGGCCACGCGCCGCGGCAAGGGCATGGTCATCGACGAGCACGATCCGGACACCCACAGCGCGGGATCGTTCTTCCAGAACGCGATCGTGTCGGCGTCCTTCGCCCGCACCCTCCCCGCCGGCTGCCCGCGCTGGCCCGTGCAGCCCGACCTCGACCCGGTCACGATCATCCCGCTCGCGGAGTTCGACGGGTACGTGCCGCGGCCGTCGGGGGCGGCATCCGATGTGAAGATCAGCGCCGCCTGGCTCATCGAGCAGTCCGGCATCCGCAAGGGGTTCACGCTGCCCCGCTCGCGCGCCGCGCTGTCCTCGAAGCACGCGCTCGCGCTCACCAACCGCGGGGGCGCGACGGCGGCCGAGCTCAGCGAGCTGGCCCGCTACATCCAGAGTCGGGTGGCGGCCGAGTTCGGACTCGTCCTGCAGCCGGAGCCGGTGCTCATCGGCGTCGACCTGTAGGCCTCGGCCGGCGTCGCCGGGTGCGCGTCTGAGCCGCGCCACACCGCCGCTTAGGGTGGGGTGCCCATGGTCGCCTCATCGGCGCAGGCAACGAGACCGCGGTGAAGCGCTTCGACGTGCCCGCGCCGTGAGCGCGGCGCCGGCCTCAGGCGAAGAGCTCCTGCAGGCGCCGCACGCCCTCCAGCAGCTGGTCGTCGCCGAGCGCATACGACAGGCGCAGATAGCCGCTCGGGCCGAAGGCCTCGCCGGGAACGACGGCGACCTCGACTTCGTCGAGGATGAGGTCGGCCAGCTCGAGCGAGGTCTCCACCCGCGTGCCGCGCCACTCGCGGCCCAGCAGCCCGCGCACGTCAGGGTACGCGTAGAACGCGCCCAGCGGCGTGGGCACCGTGACGCCCTCGATCTTCGCGAGTTCGGCCACGATGAGCCGCCGGCGCCGGTCGAATGCGAGCCGCATCTGCTCCGCGGCATCCTGCGGTCCGGTCAGAGCGGCCAGCGCCGCCCGCTGGGCGATGTTGTTGACGTTGCTCGACAGGTGCGACTGGAGATTCGCGGCGACCTTGATGGCATCCTTCGGTCCCACCATCCAGCCCACCCGCCATCCCGTCATCGCGTAGGTCTTCGCGACGCCGTTGACCAGGATGGTCTGGCCTGCTGCCTCGGGAACCGCCTCGACGATCGACACCGCCCTGACGCCCTCGTACGTGAGATTCTGGTAGATCTCGTCGGTGATGATCCAGATGCCGTGCTCCACGGCCCACTGGCCGATCGCCCGGGTCTCCTCCGGCGTGTAGACCGACCCGGTCGGGTTCGACGGCGACACGAACACGACGGCGACCGTGCGCTCGGTGCGGGCGGTCTCGAGCTGGTCGACGGTGACCTTGTAGTCCTGATCGGCGCCGGCGAAAACGTCGACGGGCACGCCGTCGGCCAGTGCGATCGCCTCCGGGTAGGTGGTCCAGTACGGTGCCGGCAGCAGCACCTCGTCGCCCGGGTTCACCACCGCCTGGAACGCCTGGTACACGGCCTGCTTTCCGCCGTTGGTGACGATGATCTGCGACGGCTCGACGTCCAGCCCCGAGTCGCGCAGCGTCTTCGCGGCGATCGCCTCGCGCAGCACGGGCAGGCCGGCGGCGGGGGTGTAGCGGAAGTTCGCCGTGTCCTCCAGGGCGTGGGCGGCTGCGTCGACGATGTAGGGCGGGGTCGGGAAATCGGGTTCGCCGGCCGCATACGAGATGACGGGGCGGCCGTCGGCCTTGAGCGCTTTCGCCTTGGCATCGACCTTGAGGGTCGCCGACTCGGCGATGGCGCTGAGCTTCTTCGACAGCGAGGGCTTGCGGGAGACGGGGGCTGGTTCGGTCACCCTTAGAGGGTACTCGCGGGCGACTCACCGGTTGATGACGTCAGCGCATCAAGACGTGAGTCCCTGCGAGCACTCCGGCATCCCTTGGGCTGAGACTCAGTGCCAGGTAGAATGGCACGCAGTCTCACTCGTATCGCTGGAAGGATTCACGATGCCGGATGCCTCTGTCTACACCCCGCCGGTGGGGGACTACGCGTTCCTCTACCGCGAGGCCTTCGGCACCGACCTCGTGGCGCGCGCGACCGACGGCGCCATGACCACCGACGATGCGGTCGACGTGCTGAGCGCGGCCGGCGAGTTCGCCGCCGAGGTGCTCGCACCGCTCGACCAGATCGGCGACCGCGTGGGCGCACGGCTGGTCGACGGCCAGGCCACCCTGCCGGACGGCTTCGCCCAGGCGTATGAGGCGCTCGCGGGCGCCGGCTGGATCACCGCTGCGTCGCCCGCATCCGCCGGTGGCGACGGACTGCCGGTGCTCGTGCAGAACGGGCTGGGCGAGATCTGGAACGCGGCCAACATGTCGTTCGCGCTGAACCCCATGCTCACCTCCGGCGCCATCCACGCCCTCGACGCCGTCGCCTCGGACGAACTGCGCGAGACGTACCTCGCCCCGCTCGTGGAGGGTCGGTGGACCGGCACGATGAACCTCACCGAGCCGCAGGCCGGCACCGATCTCGGCGCCATCCGCACCATGGCCACGCCGAACGATGACGGCACCTGGTCGATCAGCGGGCAGAAGATCTTCATCACGTGGGGCGATCACGATGTCGCCGAGAACATCGTGCACCTCGTGCTGGCCCGCACACCCGGCGCGCCCGAGGGCGCCAGGGGCATCTCGCTGTTCGTCGTGCCCCGTTCGCTCGTCAACGACGACGGCACTCTCGGCGCGCGCAATGCCGTCGAGACCGCATCGCTCGAGCACAAGCTCGGCATCCACGGCAGCCCCACCTGTGTGCTCAACTACGACGGGGCCACCGGCTTCCTCGCAGGCGAGCTGCACGGGGGACTGGCCGGCATGTTCGTCATGATGAACGCGGCCCGCGCCGGCATGGGCCTGCAGGCCACCGGCGTCGCCGACCGCGCGTTCCAGCGTGCCCTCGCCTACGCGCAGGACCGTCTGCAGGGTCCGGTCATCGACCGGCCGGAGGGCGCGCCGATCGCCGAGCACCCCGACGTACGGCGCCTGCTGCTGTCGATGTCGAGCGAGATCTTCGCGATGCGCGCGATGGGCGTGCTGCTGGGAGATCTCTTCGACCGCGCGGCGCAGGAGGACCCTGAGTCCGCCGACCGCCTCGCACTCGCCGAGTTCTTCGTGCCGATCTTCAAGGGGTGGGCCACCGAGGAGTCGCTGCGCCTCACGTCCGAGGCGATCCAGGTGCACGGCGGAGCGGGCTTCATCGAAGAGACCGGCGTCGCCCAGCACTACCGCGACGCCCGCATCATGCCCATCTACGAGGGCACGACCGCGATCCAGTCCAACGACCTCATCGGTCGCAAGCTGATCCGCAACGGGGGCGCCACGGCATCCGCTCTCTTCTCCCTCATCGACGAGAACGTGACCGCGCTGCGCGCGCTCGACCACCCGGTCGCCGCACGCACCGCCGACCGGCTCGAGCGCGCGCTCGCCGCCGCCCGCCGCGCGACTGACGGGCTGCTCGGATTCGGGATGTCGCGCGACGCCTATGCGGTGAGCGTCCCCTTCCTCATGCTGCTGGGCACGCTCGCCGGCGGCTGGATGCATGGGCTCGCCGTCTGCGCTGTGCTCACCGGGGCCGACGCCCGCCGCGACGAGCGGCTGGTCGCCGCCGACTTCTACGGCGCGCACCATCTCTCGCGCGTGGCCGGGCTGGCCGAGACGGTCGAGGCCGGCGAGATCGCCTGATCAGGCGAACTGGTTCATCGTGTTGTCCTTGCCCCCGGCCTTCAGGGCCGCCTCGCCGGCGAAGTACTCCTTGTGGTTGTCGCCGATGTCGCTGCCGGCCATGTTCTGGTGCTTGACGGTGGCGATCCCCTCGCGGATCTCACGCCGCTGCACGCCCTTGACGTAGGCGAGCATGCCCTCCTCGGCGAAGTAGCCCTTGGCCAGATCGTCCGTCGACAGGGCCGCCGTGTGGTAGGTCGGCAGCGTGATGAGGTGATGGAAGATGCCCGCGCGGGCGGCGGCATCCTTCTGGAAGGAGCGGATCTTCTTATCGGCCGCCTGCGCGAGCTCGGTGTCGTCGTAGTCGACGCTCATCAGGCTCGCCCGGTCGTAGGCCGAGACATCCCTGCCCTCTTCGGCGAACCGGTCGTAGGTCTGCTGGCGGAAGCTGAGGGTCCAGTTGAACGACGGGCTGTTGTTGTAGACGAGCTTGGCGTCCGGCACCTCGGCGCGGATGCGGTCGACCATGCCGGCGATCTGCTCGACGTGCGGCTTCTCGGTCTCGATCCACAGCAGATCGGCACCGTGACGCAGCGCGGTGACGCAGTCGAGCACGACGCGGTCCTCGCCGGTGCCCGGCCGGAACCGGTACAGGTTGCTCGCCAGGCGCTTCGGGCGCAGCAGCCGCCCGTCGCGGCGGATGACGACATCGCCGTCGCTCAGCCCGGCCTCGCCGACCTCGTCGACGTCGAGGAACGCGTTGTACTGATCGCCCAGATCGCCCGGCTGGCGCGAGACGGCGATCTTCTGGGTGAGACCGGCGCCCAGCGAGTCGGTGCGGGCGACGATGACGCCGTTGTGGATCCCGAGCTCGAGGAACGCGCAGCGCACCGCGTTGAGCTTCGCGATGAAGTCGTCATGGGGGACGGTGACCTTGCCGTCCTGGTGGCCGCACTGCTTCTCGTCCGACACCTGGTTCTCGATCTGGATGGCGCAGGCGCCGGCCTCGATCATCTTCTTCGCCAGCAGATAGGTGGCTTCGGGATTGCCGAATCCGGCGTCGATGTCGGCGATGATCGGCACGACGTGGGTCTCGAAGCTGTCGATCTGCGACTGGACGAACTCCACTGCCGTCTCGTCACCCGCGACCCGCGCGTCGTCGAGCTTCGTGAACAGCAGGTCGAGCTCGCGGGCGTCGGCCTGGCGCAGGAAGGTGTAGAGCTCCTCGATCAGAGCCGGCACCGCCGTCTTCTCGTGCATCGACTGGTCGGGCAGTGGGCCGAACTCGGAGCGCATGGCAGCGACCATCCAGCCCGACAGGTAGAGGTAGCGCTTGTTCGTGGTCTTCAGGTGCTTCTTGATCGAGATCAGCTTCTGCTGGCCGATGAAGCCGTGCCAGACGCCGAGCGACTGGGTGTACACCGACGAGTCGGCGTCGTACTCGGCCATGTCGCGGCGCATGATGTCGGCCGTGTATCGGGCGATCTCCAGCCCCGTCCGGAAGCGGTTCTGCGCCCGCATGCGGGCGACGTGCTCGGGGTTGATGGCATCCCAGCTCGAGCCGTGCTGTGCCTTCAGCGCGCCGATGGCGTCGATGTCGTCTTGATAGGCGGTCATGTCGTTCTCCTCGTTCGCAGGGGTGGGGTCTGGATTCTCAGTCGGTCTCGACCAGGTGCTTCGTGTAGGCCCCGAGCGTCAGGAAGGCCGGGAAGTCGGCGCCGAGGGCGACGTCGCGGAACACCTCCGCCGCATCGTCGAAGCGGTCGCCGTCTTCCCGCGCGACCTCTCCGAGCACCTGGGCGATGAGACCTTCCACGTAGTCGCGGGTGATCGGGGTGCCGTCGTCGGTGCGACGATCCTGGTGGATCCACTGCCACACCTGGCTGCGCGAGATCTCGGCGGTGGCCGCATCCTCCATGAGGTTGTCCAGCGCCACGGCTCCCAGGCCCCGCAGCCACGCCTCGATGTAGCGGATCGCCACCGACACGTTGCCGTGCACGCCCTGCGCGGTGATCGGCCGGCCGATGTGCACGTCGAGCAGCTGCGCCGGGGTCACCTCGACGTCGTCGCGCTGGCGGTCGACCTGGTTGGGCCGGTCGCCCAGGACCGCGTCGAACTCGGCCTGTGCCGTGTCGATGAGGTCGGGGTGGGCCACCCAGGTGCCGTCGAACCCGTCGCCGGCCTCGCGCTTCTTGTCCGCTGACACCTTCTCGATCGCGCGTGCGGTGACCTCGGGGTCGCGGCGGTTCGGGATGAAGGCGCTCATGCCGCCGATCGCGAAAGCGCCGCGCTTGTGGCACGTCTTCACGAGCAGCTCGGTGTAGGCCCGCATGAACGGGACCGTCATCGTGACCTCGCTGCGGTCGGGCAGCACGAAGCGTGCGCCGCGCCCGCGGTAGTTCTTGATGATCGAGAAGATGTAGTCCCAGCGGCCGGCGTTCAGACCCGCGGCGTGGTCGCGCAGCTCGTAGAGGATCTCCTCCATCTCGAAGGCCGCAGGAAGGGTCTCGATGAGCACGGTCGCGCGGATGGTGCCGTGCGGGATGCCCACGTAGTCCTCGCTGAACGTGAAGATGTCGTCCCACAGCCGGGCCTCTTCGGAGCTCTCGAGCTTGGCGATGTAGAAGTACGGGCCGTGGCCGTTCTCGATCAGCTGCTTGGCGTTGTGGAAGAAGTAGAGCCCGAAGTCGGTGAGAGAGCCGGATGCCGCCATGCGCCGTCTCGCGCGGTCGATGAACTCGAGGTGCTTCTCGGCCAGGTGCCAGCCGCGCGGGCGCATCACGATCGTGGGTGTGCGCTCGGCGGTGACGGTGTAGCGCTTTCCCTCGGCGCTGGTGTACTCGAGTTCGCCGCGGATCGCGTCCCGCAGGCTCAGCTGACCCTCGATGACGTTCTTCCACGTGGGCGAGGTGGCATCCTCCTGGTCGGCGAGCCACACCCGCGCGCCGGAGTTCAGCGCGTTGATGGTCATCTTCGGGTCGGTGGGGCCGGTGATCTCGACCCGGCGGTCCTCCAGGCCGGGGCCGGCGCCGGCGACCCGCCAGTCCGGGTCGCTGCGGATGTGCGCCGTGTCGTCGCGGAAGCGCGGGTCGTGTCCGTTTCCGATCTCGAAGCGGCGGCGCATCCGGTCGGCGAGCCGGTCGTGCCGGCGACCGCTGAAGCGATGGTGCAGCTCGGTGAGGAAGGCGACGGCCTCGGTCGTGAGGATCTCGTCGTAGCGCGGCCGCAGCGGCGCGACGATCTCGATCGACGGGCCGGAAGTCGTTCGTGCGGTGGGCGCTGTGCCCATGTCGGTGAGTGTCATGGCGCTATCCCTTCTCAGTGGATGCCTCGCGGTGAGGCGTGACACCACTCTGTGTGAAGATCAAGGCCCAGACCGGACGAATCTGGTGTGAAGTTTCGTCGATCTTCTGCTTCTGTGAGAGACTCGCCGCCATGGGCCCCGCCACCGACGTCGACTCCCTCACGATCGGCCGCCGCATCCGACAGCTGCGCACCGAGCGCGGCATGACCCTCGACGACCTGGCCGCAGCCGTGGGCCGGGCGCCGAGCCAGCTGTCGATGATCGAGAACGGCCGGCGCGAGCCGAAGCTCACGCTGCTGCAGTCGATCGCCCGCGCTCTGGGGTCGCCGCTGGACGCGCTGCTCGAATCCGAACCGCTGGACGAGCGCTCGTCGCTGGAGATCTCGCTCGAGCGGGCGATGGGCGGGCAGACGTTCCAGTCGCTGGGCATCGAGCCGTTCCGCATCGGCAAGGGCGTCCCCACCGAGGCACTGAAGGCGATGCTCGCCCTGCAGGGCGAGATCGACCGCCTCAAGGACGAGCGTGCCGCCACGCCCGAGGAGGCGCGCCGCGCGAACCTGGAGCTGCGGCGTCTGATGCGCACGCAGGACAACTGCTTCCCCGAGCTCGAGGCGCGGGCACGCGACATCCTGACCGCCGTCGACCATCCGGGCGGCCCGCTCACCCAGCGCACGACGTCCGACATCGCCGCCCACCTGGGGTTCACGATCCACTACGTGTCCGATCTGCCGCACACCACCCGCTCGGTCGCCGACATCAAGCACGGGCGCCTGTACCTGTCGAGCCGACTGAGCGCCAAGGGCGACCCGCGCACCGCGGTGCTGCAGGCCCTGTCGAGCAGGATGCTGGAGCACTCCGAGCCGCGCAGCTACGCCGAGTTCCTCCGCCAGCGTGTGGAGACCAACTACCTCACCGGGGCCCTCCTGATCCCCGAGGCGCACGCGGTGCCCTTCCTGCAGGAGGCGAAGAAGGACCGCGCGATCTCGATCGAAGACCTGCGCGACGCGTACTCGGTCTCGTACGAGACGGCCGCGCACCGGTTCACGAACCTCGCCACGGTGCACCTGGGCATCCCGGTGCACTTCCTCAAGGTGCACGAGTCGGGCACCATCACCAAGGCGTACGAGAACGACGACGTGAACTTCCCGACCGACCGGCTCGGGTCGATCGAGGGGCAGCTGTGCTGTCGGCGGTGGACGTCGCGCGTCGTCTTCGACGTGGACGACCGGTTCAACCCGTACTACCAGTACACCGACACCGGCAACGGCACGTACTGGTGCACCGCGCGCGTGGAGACCTCCAGCGAAGGCGCCCACTCGGTGTCGGTGGGGGTGCGCTTCGACGACACGAAGTGGTTCCTGGGCCGCGACACCCCGAACCGGGGGGTGTCGAAGCACTCGGTCGAGGTGTGCTGCCGGCGCGCCCCCGCCGACCTGGAGGCAGCCTGGCGCGACAACGCGTGGCCGAACGTGCGCACGCCGCGGACGCTGCTGGCGACCCTGCCCACCGGTGCCTTCCCGGGCGTCGACACCACCGACGTGTACGAGTTCCTCGAGGCGCACGCGCCGCAGTGACCGCATCCCTCCTGAGCAGATATGCAGATCAGACGATATGCTTGTCTGCATGCGAACCACCTTGAACCTGCCGGACGGCCTCGTCGAGGCCGCCAAGCAGCGTGCTCGCGAACGGGGCGTCACTCTGACCGACTTCATCCGCGACGCCATGGCGCGTTCACTTCACGAGCAGCCCGACCACGTCCCGGCGCCGATGCCGACCTTCGGCGGATCTGAGGGACGCGGGCTTCGCATCG
>DASSYC010000230.1:0-8642 GCA_035703465.1 Microbacterium sp.
CGGTGCGGGGCACGAACGCGTAGACGATCTGCGGCGCATCGGGTGAGGTGGTGTCCAGGCCGTGCAGACCCAGTTGGGTCCACACCGGGGCGAGCGTGGTGAAGATCTTGGTCCCGGTGAAGGCGTACGAGCCGTCCGGGCGGGGCGAGGCATCCGTGTCGCTGCCGAAGAGCACGAGGTCGTTGCCGGCCTCGCTGATGCCGAAGGCGAACACCTCTCCTTCGACCGCGCCGCGCAGCACGAACCGCAGGTCGCGGCTGCCGCGGTCTTCGAGCACCTTCGCGACGCCCGTCCAGATCAGATGCATGTTCACCGCGAGCGCGGTGGCCGGGGCCGCCCCCGCGAGCCGCTGCTGCAGGAGGGATGCCTCGGCCAGCCCCAGTCCCAGTCCGCCCAGCTCACGGGGCACGAGGATCGCGAGATAGCCGACCGATCTCAGTTCGGCGAGATCGTCGTCGGGGAAGGTGTTCTCGCGGTCGTGGACGGCGGCGCGGGCGCGGAAGCGCTCGAGGAGCTCGTCGGGAAGGATGTCTGCGGGGTCGAAGTCGCTCACGCCCCCATTCTGCCTCTCGCGCATCGGGAGGTCAGAGCGTGACAGTGCCCACCGGCTCGGTGTCAGGGATGGGGCTGGGGTCTCGGCCGCGCAGATCGGGGAATCCGCGCACGAACACGAGCGAAACGATGAGCCCGAGCACGGCGAACCCGGTGCCCGCCCAGTAGGCGCCGGAGGGGCCAACGCCGTCGATGAGGAACCCGGCGATCGCCGATCCCGCCGCGGCGCCGATGAGCTGGCCGGTGCCGACCCAGCCGAACGCCTCGGCGGTGTCGCTGAACTTCACGCTCGCGGTCGTCATCGCGAACATCACCGCCAGTGCCGGAGCGACGCCGAGGCCGGCGACCAGCAGCGTGCCGCCGATCCACCACACGTTGAGCGAGATCATCGTGAGCGAGAGGCCCGCCGCCACGATGGCGAAGCGCCGCGCCATCGCCCAGCGCCCGATCGGGATGCGCCCGGAGGCGAGACCTCCGGCCAGGCTTCCGATGGAGAACACCGCCAGCACGAGCCCCGCCTCCAGCCCGCCGTCGCTGAAGGTCGCGACCACGCCGGCCTCGACCGAGGCTGCGGCGCCGATGAGCAGGAACCCGGTGACGGTCGCGAGCAGCACCGGCGGACGGGCGAGCACCCGGCCGAGCGCGCGGCGGCTGGGCGGGATGCGGACCCGCCCCACTTCGGGGGAGAGGATGAACCACGACCCGCCGCCGAGCAGGAACATCACGACGACCAGCAGACCGGTGACGGTGCCGATCTGCGTGGAGACGAAGGTGATGAGCACCGGCGCGAGGATCCAGATGATCTCCTGCAGCGAGGCATCGAGGGAGAACAGCGGCGTCAGCTGCCGGGCGCTGACGAGCTTGGGGTAGATCGTGCGCACCGCGGACTGCACGGGCGGAGTCGACAGCCCCGCCAGGGCGCCGAGCGCCATCAGCACGGGCAGCAGAGGCGGAGCCAAGGCGAGGCCGAGCACGGATGCCGCGCACACCAGCATGGTGAGGGTCAGGACCGGCCGCATGCCCCACCGGCCCATCCAGCGGCTGGTGACGGGGCCCGCGACGGCCTGGCCGATGGAGGTGGCGGCCAGCACCAGGCCCGCGGCGCCGTACGACCCGGTCGCATGCTCGACATGCAGCAGGACGCCCAGGCTCACCATGCCGTTGGGGAAGCGCGCGGTGAGCTGCGCCGCGATGATCCGCCCGACACCCGGGGTGCGCAGCAGCTCCCGATAACCCGCCGATCCCGCCACAGCTCAACGTTAGTGGCCGCGCGCATCCGTTCCAGGCCGCACGAAGCCGCCCTCGTACGCCATGACGATGGCCTGGATGCGGTCGCGCGCCCCGAGCTTGCCGAGCATCCGCGCCACGTGGGTCTTCACCGTCGCGTCAGTGACGAACAGCTCGCGGCCGATCTCCGCGTTGGTCCGGCCCTGGGCGACCAGCCTGAGCACTTCGGCCTCGCGCGGGCTGAGCGAGTCCAGCCGAGCCCGCAGGGCGGAGTCTGGGGCGGATGTCTGCACGAATCGCTCGATCAGCCGCCGGGTCACCGAGGGGGCCAGCAGTGCGTCGCCCGCGGTCACCTGCCGGATCGCCGAGAGCAGCTGCTCGCGCGGCGCGTCCTTCAGAAGGAATCCGGCTGCCCCCGCGCGCAGCGCCTGGAACACGTACTCGTCGAGGTCGAAGGTGGTCAGGACGAGGACGCGGGCGCGGCTGCCGGCCTCGGTCAGCCGGCGGGTGGCCTGGATGCCGTCGAGCACCGGCATCCGGATGTCCATCAGCACGACGTCGGGGTCTTCGCGGGCGACCGCGCGCAGGCACTCCTGGCCGTCGGCCGCCTCGCCGACCACCTCCATATCGGACTCGAGGTCGAGGATGAGGTGGAATCCGGTGCGCACCAGCTGCTGGTCGTCCGCGATGAGCACGCGCGTCATCCGCTGCCTCCGTGGTGTCGCGCCGGTCTCAGCGGCAGCACGGCCGTCACCGCGAACCCGCCATCGTCGGTCGGGGCCGCCTCGACGCCGCCGCCGAGAGCTGCCGCGCGCTCGCGCATGCCCGCGATTCCGTAGCCGGATCCTCCCGGTGCCGGAGGCTCGTACGCGGTCGGGCCGTTCGCAGTCCGCACGGTCAGCCGATCGCGCTCCTGTGCGACCGACACCGAGACGGGCGCGCCCGGCGCGTGCCTGCGCACGTTCGTGAGGCTCTCCTGCACGATGCGGTAGGCGGCGAGGTCGACGGCGGGCGGAACGGGCGCGTCGGTGAGCCGGACCTCGAGGGATGCCGGTGTGCCCGCCGCGCTGGCGGCGTCCACGAGTCCGGCGATCGCCGCGATCCCCGGGGAGACGCGTCCGGGGAGGTCGTCGTCGTCCGTGCGCAGGACATCCAGCATGGTGCGGATCTCAGTGAGGGCGCCACGGGCGGTGTCGCGGATCGCGCGCACCGGCTCGGCCGCGCGCGCAGGAGCGGAGTCGAGCGCCGCCTGGGCGGCATCCGCCTGCACGGCGATCACGCTGAGGCTGTGCGCCACCACGTCGTGCACGTCGCGTGCGATGCGCACGCGCTCCTCCGCCACCGCCAGGTGGGCCGCCTCTGTCTGCCGGCGTTCGGCCGTCGACACCCGGTCTCGCCACATGCGGCTGGTGCGGCCCAGCAGCCACACGGCGCCGAACAGCAGCAGGATGAACACGTAGTCGACGCCGTTGTCGAGGCGCTCCTCGATGAGCAGCGCGGCCACCAGCACCGCCCCCGCGATGGCGGCGAGGCCCTCGGACAGGTGGGCGGCGAGCGAGTACATCACGATCGCGAGCACCGCCAGTGCCCACAGCGAGCCGGGCGACTGCGACAGCACGGTCTGCGCGATGCCCGCCACGATCACCAGCGCGGCGGCCACCAGCGGATTGCGACGCCGCCACAGGAGCGCCCCGGTGGTGACGACCGCCACCGGCAGCGTCAGGGCGACGGGTCCCTCGTCGGGATTGCCGGTGAGCACGCTGACGACCGCGACCGCGCAGAAAGCCGCCGCGAGCGCGACGTCCGGGGCCGGAGAGCCCCACAGCGACCGGCGCCGGAATCGCGCGATGGCCTGGCGCATGCCGCCACTCTATTCACGCGCCGCTGCGCCGGCATCGCCCGCGCGGGCGACAGCGTCCGCCCCGCACGGATGACGCGAATCGTCCCGGGTGCCGACGCGGGGTGCGCGCCGGGTGCGCGAGCGTTCGACGGTGCGCAGTCAGCGCAGGAACGGAGCACATCATGTCCACCACCTTCGGACGGGTCGTCGCGGTGACGGCCCTCATCGTCGGCCCGCTCAGCCTCATCGCCGGGAACATCGCGCAGTGGCTGCTGCAGCCCGCCGGCGCCGCGCCCACAGCTGTCGATGTCGCCGCACAATTCCCCGCGGCCTGGCTCACGATCGGCCTGCTGGGCGTGTTCGGGCCGATCGTGTGGCTCGCCGGCATCCCGGCCACCGCCGCCCTCGCACCCCGGCGCGGGGCACTCGTCACCCGCGTCGGAGCCCTCATCACCGGTGCCGGACTTGCGGCCGGGATCGGCCACGTCGCACTCTTCTTCGGCCTGTACGGCGCGCTCGCACAGGCTGGGCTGGACACCGGCGCCGTCGGGGCGATGGCGGCGGCCGCCGACCAGGAGATGCTCGGGAACATCCTGCTCTACGCGTTCCTGATCGGCTTCTCGCTGGGCCCGATCGTGCTCACCGTCGGGCTGCGCATCGCGGGAGCGGTCGCCGTGTGGGTGCCGATCGCTGCCGTGATCACGGCGGGGGCGAACCTGTTCGGCGGTCCGATCGCCGGAATCGTGCAGCTGATCGCCCTCGTTCTCGTCTGGGCTCCGCTGACGATCGCCGTGGCGCGCAGCGCGGGCGGCGTCGATGCGACACGCCGCGACACGCCGAGCGCCCGGATTCCACAGGAGATCTGATGTCGGAGGCCCCTCCTAGCGTGACGTCTGTGGACAGCGCGGGGAGGGGCCTTCGAAACGGGCGGGATTCAGGGGTTTTCCAGCTTCGCCGATGGGTGCCCATCTGTGGATGAAACGGTGGACAACCTGTGTTGTACTCAAGGAGAGCGGTGGAAAACTACACGATTGTAACTACTACCCCTTGTGGTGCTTCCCGTTGTCGGTACCCATATGTAGTATTGCTATCCCGGCGGGGGGTCTGCCGGAAAGTACGTGGATGTGAGGGGAGAGTCGGGTCGGAATGACGATCACGGTCTACACGAAACCCGCCTGTGTGCAGTGCAACGCGACGTATCGCGCGCTGGACTCGAAAGGCATCGAATACGAGGTCCTCGACCTCTCCGAGGACCCGGCCGCCCTGGAGCAGGTGAAGGCGCTGGGCTACCTGCAGGCGCCGGTCGTCATCACCGATGAGGACCACTGGTCGGGGTTCCGTCCCGACAAGATCGACGAGCTCGCCACTCGTCTCGCATAGTTCGACGGCGCTCACCGACCGGCCGGGAGTGTGGGTCCGGGAAGGAGGGATCATGAGCGTTCTGGCGACATCCGCGCCGCTTCTCGTCTACTTCTCGAGCGTGTCGGGCAACACGGCCCGGTTCATCGCGAAGCTGGACATGCCGGCGCAGCGGATCCCCCTCTACCGGTGGGAGGAGCCGCTGGTGGTGGACGAGCCGTTCGTGCTGGTCACCCCGACCTACGGCGGCGGCCAGGGTCGCGGCGAGGAGAAGGGCGCAGTCCCCAAGCAGGTGATCCGATTCCTCAACGACGAGAGGAACCGGCGCCACATCCGCGGAGTGATCTCGGCGGGCAACACGAATTTCGGTGAGGCGTTCTGCCTCGCCGGGGAAATCATCAGCCGCAAGTGCCACGTGCCGCACCTGTACCGGCTGGAGGTCTTCGGCACGTCGGAGGATGTCGAGCGCGTGAGCGCCGGACTGGAGCAATGGTGGAAGCAGCAGTGATCACGGAGACGTTCAAGCACGACTCGCGGTTCGACGGGATGGACTACCACGCCCTCAACGCGATGCTCAACCTCTACGGGGCGGACGGGAAGATCCAGTTCGACGCCGACAAGCGCGCCGCACGCGAGTACTTCCTGCAGCACGTGAACCAGAACACGGTGTTCTTCCACTCGCTCAAGGAGCGCCTCGACTACCTCGTCGAGAAGGAGTACTACGAGCCCGAGGTGCTCGCCCAGTACTCTCCGGAGTTCATCCAGCAGCTGAACGACCACGCCTACGGCAAGAAGTTCCGCTTCGAGACCTTCCTCGGCGCCTTCAAGTACTACACGAGCTACACGCTGAAGACGTTCGACGGCAAACGCTACCTCGAGCGATTCGAAGATCGTGTCGTGATGACGGCGCTGGGTCTGGCCGAAGGCGACGAGAAGCTGGCGACCGACCTCGTCGACGAGATCATCGGCGGTCGCTTCCAGCCGGCCACTCCGACGTTCCTCAACGCCGGCAAGGCGCAGCGCGGGGAGCTGGTCTCGTGCTTCCTGCTGCGCATCGAAGACAACATGGAGTCGATCTCGCGCGGCATCAACTCCTCGCTGCAGCTGTCCAAGCGCGGTGGCGGCGTCGCCCTGCTGCTTTCGAACATCCGTGAGTCGGGGGCGCCGATCAAGCAGATCGAGAACCAGTCCTCGGGCATCATCCCGGTGATGAAGCTGCTCGAGGACTCGTTCTCGTACGCGAACCAGCTGGGCGCCCGCCAGGGCGCCGGCGCCGTGTACCTCTCCGCGCACCACCCCGACATCATGCGGTTCCTCGACACCAAGCGCGAGAACGCCGACGAGAAGATCCGCATCAAGACGCTCTCTCTCGGTGTCGTGGTGCCCGACATCACGTTCGAGCTCGCCCGCAACGGCGAAGACATGTACCTGTTCTCGCCCTATGACGTCGAGCGTGTCTACGGGGTGCCGTTCGGTGACATCTCGGTGACCGAGAAGTACCGCGAGATGGTCGACGACGCGCGCATCAAGAAGTCCAAGATCAACGCGCGCGAGTTCTTCCAGACCCTCGCCGAGATCCAGTTCGAGTCGGGCTACCCCTACATCATGTTCGAAGACACGGTGAACCGGGCGAACCCGATCAAGGGCCGCATCAACATGTCGAACCTGTGCAGTGAGATCCTGCAGGTGAACACGCCGACGACCTACAACGAAGACCTCTCGTACCGGGACATCGGCAAGGACATCTCGTGCAACCTCGGGTCGATGAACATCGCACTCGCGATGGATGGGCGAGACCTGGGTCGCACGGTCGAGACGGCGATCCGCGCGCTGACGGCGGTCAGCGACCAGAGCCACATCTCCTCCGTGCGCTCGATCGAGGACGGCAACGACCGCTCCCACGCGATCGGTCTCGGGCAGATGAACCTGCACGGCTACCTCGCGCGCGAGCACGTGCACTACGGGTCCGAAGAGGGCCTGGACTTCACGAACATCTACTTCTACACGGTGCTGTTCCACGCGCTGCGCGCGTCGAACGCCATCGCGAAGGAGCGGGGTGAGGCCTTCGACGGGTTCGCCGACTCGACGTACGCCTCGGGGGAGTTCTTCGACAAGTACATCGACCAGGCGTGGGAGCCGCAGACGGCGAAGGTCGAGGAGCTGTTCGCCGGCATCCCGGTCCCCACCCAGGAAGACTGGCGCGAGCTGAAGGCGGCGATCCAGGAGCACGGCATCTACAACCAGAACCTGCAGGCGGTGCCGCCGACCGGCTCGATCTCGTACATCAACAACTCGACGAGCTCGATCCACCCGATCGCGTCGAAGATCGAGATCCGCAAGGAGGGCAAGCTCGGGCGCGTCTACTACCCGGCGCCGTTCATGACGAACGACAACCTGGAGTACTACCAGGATGCCTATGAGATCGGCTACGAGAAGGTCATCGACACCTATGCCGCCGCCACGCAGCACGTCGACCAGGGCCTGTCGCTCACGCTGTTCTTCAAGGACACCGCGACCACGCGCGACATCAACAAGGCCCAGATCTACGCATGGCGCAAGGGCATCAAGACGATCTACTACATCCGCCTCCGGCAGATGGCGCTCGAAGGCACCGACATGGCCGAGTGCGTCTCCTGCATGCTGTGACGACGGGCAGATTCCCGAGAAGAACCAAGGACTGATGACATGACCCCCTCGCCGAAGCTGACGCTGGTCGACCACGTGCAGGCGATCAACTGGAACCGCATCGAAGACGAGAAAGACCTCGAAGTCTGGAACCGACTCACCGGCAACTTCTGGCTGCCCGAGAAGGTGCCGCTGTCGAACGACATCCAGTCGTGGAACACGCTCACCTCCGACGAGCAGGTCATGACGATGCGCGTGTTCACCGGCCTGACGCTGCTCGACACGATCCAGGGCACCGTCGGCGCCGTGTCGCTCATCCCCGATGCTCTGACACCGCACGAGGAGGCCGTCTATACGAACATCGCGTTCATGGAGTCGGTGCACGCCAAGTCGTACTCCTCGATCTTCTCGACGCTGTGCTCGACGAAGGAGATCGACGAGGCGTTCCGCTGGTCGGTCGAGAACCAGAATCTGCAGAAGAAGGCGCAGATCATCGTCGACTACTACCGCGGCGACGACCCGCTCAAGCGCAAGGTCGCCTCGACTCTGCTGGAGTCGTTCCTGTTCTACTCGGGCTTCTACCTGCCGATCTACTGGTCGAGCAAGGCGAAGCTGACCAACACCGCCGACCTCATCCGCCTCATCATCCGTGACGAGGCCGTGCACGGCTACTACATCGGCTACAAGTACCAGAGGGGTCTCGAGCTGGTCGATCAGACCAAGCGCGACGAGCTCAAGGACTACACGTTCTCGCTGCTGTACGAGTTGTACGAGAACGAGGTGCAGTACACGCAGGACCTCTATGACGGCGTCGGCCTCACCGAAGACGTCAAGAAGTTCCTCAACTACAACGCCAACAAGGCGCTGATGAACCTCGGCTACGAGGCGATGTTCCCGTCGACCGTGACCAACGTCAACCCCGCGATCCTGTCGGCCCTGTCGCCGAACGCCGATGAGAATCATGACTTCTTCAGCGGGTCGGGTTCCTCGTACGTGATCGGCAAGGCCGTCTCGACCGAGGACGAGGACTGGGACTTCT
>DASSYC010000235.1:0-4055 GCA_035703465.1 Microbacterium sp.
GCCGCGCCGGCCGGCCTGCTCGATCAGCCGCTCGGTGTCGTCGGCGTTGTCCTGCTCCTCCGGAAGATGGGCGATCGCGACGTCTGCGCCTTCCCGCGCGAAGGCGATCGCCACCGCACGGCCGATTCCCGAGTCGCCCCCGGTGATCAGAGCGCGCCGGCCCTCGAGCCGCGCGCTGCCCTTGTACGAGTCCTCGCCGTGGTCGGGTGTGGGCAGCGTCGCGTCGGAGTCTCCGGGCTGATCCTGGCGCTGCGGAGGGAATCCCTCTTCGCGATGCTTGTCGCGCGGGTCGCTTCGTGTCGCGTCGTCTGACATGTCGACTCCCTTCCATCAGCGCCGACGCTACGCGCGCGTGTGCTCCACACGGACCCCCTTGACGGCGCTGACATCTGGGCCTCACTCTCCGTGAGCGCAGGCATGTAGCATCCGCCGTCCCGGTATGCAATCCCCGTCACACGCTCCACCTGCCGACGTACGTTCGAGGCGAGACGAGAAGAAGGGGAGTCGACATGGCCTCCACGACCCAGACCAGCAAGACGAGCAAGACCAGCAAGACCAGCAAGCCGAAGACCGACTCGACTGTGAAGCGGAGCAAGCGACGCATCTCAGGAGGCGTCGGCCTCACCGACGAGCAGAACGCGGAGAGCGGGTTCGCCGCGTCGGCGACGCTGACCGAGAACCTGCAGAGGGTGCTCGTCGACATGATCGCGCTGGCCATGCAGGGCAAGCAGGCGCACTGGAACGTCGTCGGCAAGAACTTCCGCGACACTCACCTGCAGCTCGATGAGGTGATCGCGGCAGCACGGCTGTTCAGCGACACCGTCGCCGAGCGCATGCGTGCGCTGCACGTTGTCCCGGACGGCCGCAGCGAGACCGTCTCGGAGACGACCTCGCTTCCCCCGATGCCGGCGGGCGAACTGGCGACGACGGAGGTCATCGATCTCGTCACCGAGCGGATCGAGGCTGTCACTGCCACGTGTCGAGACGTCCACGACGCGGTCGACGAAGAGGACCCGACCAGCGCGGACATCCTCCACCAGATCCTCGAGACCCTCGAGAAGTTCGCCTGGATGGTCAGCGCCGAGAACCGCGTCCCCGCGAAGGGCTGAGCCGCGATGGTCACCGCACTGGCGCTCAACTGCAGCCTGAAGCCGTCGCCCGAGCCGTCGAGCACATCGGTGCTGCTGCAGCAGGTGCTCGATGCTCTGGCCGAGCACGGCGCCACCGGGGATCAGGTCCGAGTCGTGGACTTCGACGTGCGCCCTGGTGTCGACAAGGACATGGGCGACGGCGACCAGTGGCCGCAGCTGCGCGAGCGGGTGCTCGCCGCCGACATCCTTGTGTTCGGCACGCCGACCTGGATGGGTCACATGTCCAGCGTCGCCCAGCGCGTTCTCGAGCGTCTGGACGCAGAGCTGTCGGAGACGGATGCCGCGGGCCGCCCGATTCTGACCGGCAAGGTGGCGGCGACCGTCGTCGTCGGCAACGAGGACGGCGCTCACAAGATCACCGCCGACCTCTACCAGGCGCTCGCAGACGTCGGGTACTCGATCGCCGCGCAGGCCGGAACATACTGGAACGGTCAGGCGATGCAGACGGTCGATTACCGCGATCTCGACGAGACGCCTGAGGAGGTCGCCAGCGCGACCGCGACCCTGGCGCGCAACACCGCGCATCTCGCGCAGGTGCTGCGAGATTCGCCGTATCCGCCGCCCTGATGCCCGCGGCTGAGCTGAAGTCGACTTCGCGTAGTCCCGCTCGTGGCCGCCGCGGCGGCGGCCGTTGGGGACGTATGTGGTGCCGGGCTCGGGCCATCAGTGCAAGGGGCTTGTGCTGCTGCGGCGATGTGCCCACGGTCGGTGGTTCCTGGTGCGAAGCGGCCTAGCGCCGCCTGAAGAGGGGGTCCCATGTCACGTCTCGGTGTCTCGCGCAGTGTTGCCGGTGCTGCTGCAACGATTGCACTGGTCGGCGGCCTGGTCGGCTGCGCATCTGATTCCAGCGGTCCAGCGGGTCTCGTCGATTCGCCCGGGGACAGTGGACTCCACAGTGCATCGCCCGGTGAGCCCGTCGACGACGCTGCCGTCTCGGCACAACCCGGCGCCGACGCCGACCTTCGTGAGACGCGCTTCCCTGTCACGGCGGAGGACGCGGTGCAGATCGCGACGGACACGGTGGGCGCAGGCTTCGTGTATGAGATCGAGTTGGACTATGACAGTGCCGACGCTGCTTGGCAGTGGGAGATCGACATCCTCGACGGCACGACTGCGCATGAGATCGAGATCGATGCGGTAAGCGGGCAGATCGTCTCACATGAGCAGGAGTCGACGAGCGATACCGAGCAGCGGGTCGATCTCGCCGATCCGATGACCTATGACGAAGCGCTTCAGCTTGCGATCGGCGAAGTCGACGGCCTGCTGCGGGGCTGGACGCTGGAGTGGGATGGTGGGCGGCTTGAGTACGAGTTCGATCTGATGGACGGCAACACCGAGATCGAGGTGACCGTCGACGTCGAGACGGGGCAGGTCAGGCGGGAGTGAGGCTGCCGCCGTCGATCAGAGCTGCAGGACCGCGCGTGCAATCAGGAAGTAGACGACAAGCCCTGAAGCATCGACGAAGGTCGTGATGAACGGGTTCGAGAAGACGGCGGGGTCGACGCGCAGAGTGCGTGCGAGCATCGGCATGATGCCACCGATCGAGGCAGCCATCGTGCAGACGGTGAGAAGGGTCAACCCGATGACGAGCCCGATCCTCGGCTCATAGACCAGTGCAGTGATCGTTCCGCCGAGTGTTCCGAGGACCGCACCGAGTGCGAGTCCCGTGCTGAGTTCACGGGCGAGCACGCGACCGACATCACGAGGTCGCACATCGCCGAGCGCAATGGCACGGGTCACGGTGGTGGCGGCCTGGTTGCCGGTGTTGCCACCGGTGCCGATCAGCAGCGGTATGAACAGAGCCAGCACGGCGACCTGCTCCAATGTGGCCTCGAAAACCGAGAGCACCTGAACGGTGAGCGTCGCCCCGACCGCGAGCACGAGGAGCCAGACGATGCGGGATGCAACCAGACGGTGCAAAGGGGTTGCGAAGTACGGGCGGCGGAGGGGTTCGACGCCACCCTGCCGCGCGGCATCCTCGGTTTCCTCCTGCTGGAGGATGCGAACTGCATCGTCGATGGTCAGCATGCCGACCAGTCGCGACTCCGTGTCGACGACTGGCAGCGCCAGGACCCGGAGGTCGGCACACCTGCGCGCTGCTGTTTCGGCGCTCTCGTACGCGACCGCGACGTGAACGGGATGCATGATCTCCCCGACGAGCGCGCCGGGGTCTGCACGAAGGATGTCGCGCAGGCTCACCACACCGACGACACGGCGGCCCGCATCAAGGACCGGCAGGGTGTAGATCGTCTCGGCGTCATCGACTCGGCGGCGAACGCGGTGCAGTGTGTCGGCGGCGGTGTAATCGGTCTTGGTCGAGACGTACTCGGGGCTCATGCGGCGCCCGATGGAGCCCCTGGGGTAGCCGAGCACCTCGGCCGTCAGCTGCCGCTCGCTCTCGCTGAGGCCGTGCAGAAGCCGAGGCGCCACCTTGGCCGGCAGCTCGTCGAGCAGCCACACCCTGTCGTCCGGATCGAGGTCCGCGAAGACGGTCGCGACTTCGGAATCCTGCAGTCCGCGAATGAGGTCGCTCTGCACTGTCGGGGAAAGCTGCTCGAACACCTTGATGGCCTGCTCTTTGGGCAGGAGCCGGTACACCACGGCGCGCTGCCTGATCGGAGCCCGCTCCAGAACATCGGCGATCTGATCGGACGTGGCGGAGCTCATCACATCGGCGACTCCCACGAGGTCGCGGTTCTCGACCAGCGAGTTGATCATGTCGATGAGCGCGGTGACGTCGGTGGCCGGGGTGATGTTCACGGCGACAGCTCCTTCCGCAGAGGACGAGATGAGCCTGAGCGACCGGGTTCGGGCAGGGGTAGCGTATCCGAGTGCGCATCGCGAGGTGTCCCGAGACCGGATCTCAACCGTTCGGATGATCCCACCGGCGGCGCCGGCGACCAT
>DASSYC010000015.1:0-6183 GCA_035703465.1 Microbacterium sp.
CGAACGGGATCATGAACGAAGGGGAATGACTTGAACACTCATACCCGTGTGCGCGGCCTCGCCGCGACAGCGGTGCTGGCCACGGCAGGACTCATGATCGCCGGATGCGCGGGAGGCGGCGGCGGCACAGCGACCACCGGAGGCGGCGGTGGAGAGGATCTCTCCGGCGCCACGCTGAACGTCGCGGCAGCCTGGTCCGGTGCCGAGCAGGCGAACTTCGAGCAGGTGCTGAAGAAGTTCACCGACGAGACCGGTGCGACCGTCAACTACACGAGCTTCGGCGACAACGGGCCCACATACATTCAGGGTCAGCTCGAGGGCGGGTCTCCGCCCAACATCGCGATCGTCGGCCAGCCTGCGCTCATGCAGTCGCTTGCCCAGAACGGCGACATCATGCCCGTCTCGGCCGATGTCTCCGACGAGGTGAAGAAGAACTACTCGCAGAGCTGGATCGACCTGGGAACCGTCGACGACCAGCTGTACGGCGTCTGGTTCAAGGCGGCCAACAAGTCGACCGTCTGGTACAACAAGGACATCTACGACGGCGCCGGCGCCACCGTCCCGGAGGACTGGGACGGATTCATGGAGCAGCTGCAGCTCGTGCAGGACTCCGGCTACTCCGGCATCTCGGTCGGGGCCGACGTCGGCTGGCCGCTGACGGACTGGTTCGAGAACGTCTACCTGCGCACCGCAGGGGCCGACAAGTACGACCAGCTGACCAACCACGAGATCCCGTGGACCGACCCGTCGGTCACCGACGCGCTCACCGTGATGGCGCAGCTGTGGTCGAGCGACGTGCTGCAGCCCGGCGGCGCGCAGCGCACCTTCCCGGAGAGCGTGACCGCGGTCTTCGGCGCCAACCCCGAGGCGGGCACCGTCTACGAGGGCGACTTCGTGGCCGGCAACATCACCGACGACGGCAACTCGACAGTCGGCGAGAACGCGCTGTTCTACAACTTCCCGTCGGTCAACGGCTCGGCTCCGGCCGTCGTCGGCGGCGGGGATGTGGCGATCCAGTTCACCGACGACGAGGCGACCAACGCGCTCATGCAGTACCTGGCCTCGCCGGACTCGGCGTCGGTGTGGGTGCCGCTGGGCGGGCTGACGTCGCCGAACAAGTCGGTCGACTCGTCGCTGTACCCGGATGACACCGCGCGGCAGATCGCCGAGGCGCTCACCAGCGCCGAGACGTTCCGCTTCGACATGTCGGACCTGACTCCGAGCGCCTTCGGCGGCACCGCCGGTCAGGGCTTCTGGCAGGAGATGATCAACTTCTACCAGCACCCGGACGACATCCAGGGAACGCAGGAGCGGCTCGAAGCGGCCGCCGTGTCCGCCTACGGCGGCTGAACGGCAGCGCCGTGACCACCCTGGTCGAGACGGCATCCGATCCGAGGGGGAGCGAGCAGCCCGCTCGCCCCCCCTCGAAGGGTCGGTGGCGTCGCACTGCGATCATCTCGTCGTTCCTCGCGCCGGCGCTCATCGTGCTGGGTGCGCTGGTGGTCTACCCGATCATCTACACGATCTGGCGGTCGTTCTACAGCATGTCCGGCGACGAGTTCGTCGGCTTCGAGAACTACGTCACGATGTTCACGAACGACGCGACGTTCACCGCGATCCGCAACAACGTCATGTGGGTGATCGTCGCACCGATCACCTGCACGGTGCTCGGTCTGATCTTCGCGGTGCTGCTGGAGAAGCTGAAGTGGAAGACGGCGTTCAAGCTGATCATCTTCATGCCGATGGCCATATCGATGCTCGCCGCCGGCGTGATCTTCCGCAGCATGTTCCAGGAGGACCCGAACCTCGGCGTCGTCAACGCGACCATCGCCGGCGTGCACGACGCGTTCTCCTCGGAGGCCAGCTACCCCGGCGCACGGCCACGGGAGGGCTTCGGCGTCATCGCCGAGGGCACGGCGATCGCCAGCGAGGGTGAGCTGCAGACCGGGAGCACCCAGAACTTCCCGCTCACCGGCATCCGCCAGACCGACCTGCCCGCCGAGGCCACCGACGCCCAGGAGCCGCCTGCGGCCAGCGACACGCAGATCACCGGCACGGTGTTCCTCGACGTGATCGCCGGCGGCGGCGGCACGAACGGCGAGATCGAGCCGGGCAAGAGCGGGCTGCCGGGCGTGCGGGTGGATGCCGTCGCCCCCGACGGCTCGATCCGCGGCTACGCCACGACCGGCGCCGGAGGAACGTACACCATCGAGGGCCTCTCGGCGGACGAGAGCTACCGCGTCGCCCTTCCTGCGACGAACTTCGCGCAGGGCTTCCAGGGCGTGTCGTGGCTCGGCCCCGCGCTGATCAACGTCGTGATCATCCTGTCGTACGTGTGGATCTGGGCGGGTTTCGCCATGGTGATGATCGCGTCGGGGCTGTCGGCCATGGACCGGTCGCTTCAGGAGGCATCCCGCGTCGACGGCGCCAACGAATGGCAGGTGTTCACGAAGATCACCGCGCCGCTGCTGTCGCCGGTGCTCATCGTCGTATTCGTCACGCTGGTGATCAACGTGCTGAAGATCTTCGACTTGGTCTATGTGATACCGCCCGGCGTGTCCAAACCGGCGGCGAACGTGATCGCCGTCGAGATGTGGACGGTGTCCTTCGGCGGCGGGGCGAACCAGGGCCTCGGCTCTGCGCTGGCACTGCTGCTGCTGATCCTGGTGCTGCCGTCGATGATCATCAACGTGCGCCGCTTCCGAGAGGAGCGGGGACGATGACCGTCAGCGACCTCCAGATCGTCAAGGGCAAGAAGACCCCGGTGCAGCGCGTCCTCGGCGTGCTCAACTCGAGCATCGTCAACGTCGTGCTGATCCTCGTCGCGATCTTCTGGCTGGTGCCTTCGGTCGGGCTGTTCATCACGTCGCTGCGCTCGGGCGCCGACAGTGCGGCATCCGGCTGGTGGACCGTCTTCACCAAGCCGGCCGAGCTGACCATCCAGAACTACGCCAACCTGCTGTCGAACCCGACGATCACGAGCTCGTTCTGGAACACGATCATCATCGCGGTGCCGGCGACGGTGCTCGTGGTCCTTCTCGGCTCGCTGGCGGCCTACGCCTTCGCGTGGACCGAGTTCTGGGGGCGTGACTGGCTGCTGATCGTGGTCATCATCCTGCTGGCAGTGCCGGTGCAGGTGGCGCTGATCCCGCTGGCGCGGCTGTTCGGGGCGATCGGCATCTTCGGCTCGGTGTTCGGAGTCATCCTGTTCCACGTCGCCTTCGGGCTGCCATTCGCCATATTCCTGCTGCGGAATTTCTTCACGCAGGTGCCGGGCGAGCTGCTCGAGGCGGCGCGCATCGACGGAGCCAGCGAGTGGCGCATCTTCTTCACGATCATGCTGCCGCTGGGGCTTCCGGCGATCGCGTCGCTGGCGATCTTCCAGTTCCTGTGGACCTGGAACGACATGCTCGTGGCGCTGATCTTCACGAACTCCGAGTCGCAGCCGATCACGGTGGCGATCCAGTCGCAGCTGCGTCAGTTCGGGGCGAACATCGACGTGCTCTCGTCGGGGGCGTTCCTGTCGATGATCATCCCGCTGATCGTCTTCTTCGCCTTCCAGCGGTACTTCGTGCAGGCGCTGCTGGCGGGGTCGCAGAAGTAGGCGGCATACTGGTCGGGCGTGCGTCGCAGGGGCGCGCCGAGCCGGGAGGGAGACCCATGGGGTTCGATGACATCGTGAACAAGGGCAAGGAGCTCTTCGAGGAGAACAAGGACAAGGTCGGTGATTTCCTCAAGTCCGACCAGGCCGAGGACATCAGCGACAAGGTGATCGACGGCGCCTCGGGCGTGGCCAAGAAGGTCGTCCCCGATGAGCACCACGGCACCGTGGACGACATCGCCGCCAAAGTGGACGGGGCCGTCGGCAGCGAGTGAGGCTGGGGAGGGGTGGATGCCTGGGCATCCGCCCCTCCTCGTTCGATGTGCCAGCGTGCCGGCGGGCGCCGTCGCATAACTCCTTCGAAACGACGGAGATGAGCCCGCACGGGCAGCGAACCCGCGTCATGCGACGCGAATCGAAGGAGTTCTGCAGGCCTTGATGAGGTCAGCGTGCCGGAATCAGCCGGTGCGGCGGGCCCTCGAGCCGTGCGATCGCGGACTTCACGCCACTCAGCTCGTTGGCGAGCGTGACCCGCACCTCGCTGATTTCACTCGAGAGACCGAGGCGCACGTCACCGACTTCTCTCCTCACATCGGCCAGCTCGGTTGCGAGAACTCGCCGCACGTCGGCGATCTCGGTCGAGAGCGTCTGCTGCACATCGGCGATCTCAGTCGAGAGCGTCTGCCGCACCTCGGCGATCTCATGGTCCACCTTTTCGAAGCGTACGTCCATGCGGTGCACGATCCAGCCGAAGCCGGCGAACATCGCCACCAGCACGCCTGCAGCGGAGATGATCGCGGTGAGAGTCTCGACCGACATGTACACGCTCCCATTCTCTCGCACGGCTTCATGGCAATCCAGATCCTGCAGGCAGCAGCCGGTGCGACAAACCTAGGATCAACGCCCGTCGCCGCGCCGGCTGGCCCCCACGAACCGTGAACAACTCCTTTGAGCGACCGCGTGTGGAGGGGCCGGCGCCGCGCGCATCCTACGCCGAGCGCCCGGCACGCGTCTCGTCGATCACGGCGCGGATGCGCTTGGCGAAGACGTCGGCAGAGAAGCGCTCGGCGTTGCGAAGCACCGCGTCGCGGTCCCACTCGCGCGGGAAGGCGCGGACGCCCGCGATGATCGTGTCGACCGCGTCGTCGTCGAGGAAGAGCCCCGACTCGCCCTCGGCCGTCGAGTCGAGGAACCCGCCCGCGCGCACCACGAGCACCGGACACCCGAAGGCGTTCGCCTCGACGGGGGTGAGTCCGAAATCCTCGCGCGACACCGACACCAGGGCACGGGCGTTCGCGTACAGCCAGCGCAGCTGCTCTTCGGGCACCCGGCCCACGGCCCGCACGTTGCCAGGCAGATCGCCCTCAGGCGACACCCCGCCCACCACGACCAGGCGTTCGTCGGGCATGCGCGCGAACGCGTCGACGAGCGCGTCGGCGCCCTTGTAGCCGCGGGCGCGGCTGACGGTCAAGAAGAAGCCCGGCTCGACACCCGCCACCGGCTCCTGCAGTCCGGTGGCGTCGACGGCCACCGGGGGCGGCAGCACCTCGGCCTCGATGCCGTATGCGTGGCGGACCCGCTCGGCGACATTGCGGGAGTTCGCCAGGTACACGTCGGCAGTCGCGGCCGCGCGCCGATCCCACCGGCGCAGGCCGGGGGAGAGCACGGACAGCGCCCCACGCACCGGCAGCGACTGGTCGCGCACGTAATCCTCCCGCTGGTACAGCCACCGAGCGGGATTGTGACAGTACACGACCTTCAGGGTGCCCGGCCTCACCGGCACCCCGTGCGCCCATCCGGACGAGCTGCACACGACCGCGTCAGCGTCGACGGGTTCCATCTGCGACCACGCGCGCGCCAGAAGCGGCAGCGCGCGCCGCATATCGCCGGCGAATCGGTGCAGCAGGCGCGAGCGGCTCTGGCGCACACGCAACTCGCGAAAGCCGTCGAAGGTGAGCTCGGGAGCATAGCCGGATGTCACGAGTTCCCGTGCCTCGAGCCTGGTCGCCAACTCGAGCGCGACGCGCTCGGCGCCCCCGCGCTGGGTCAGGTAGTCGTGCGCGACCACGGTGTCGAGACGGGAGATGGATGCCTCGGGCGCGCCCGACTCGACGCTCACCGTTCCCCTCGCCGGTCCCCGCTCACGTCACCATGGTACCGGCGGGTCCGACAGGACTCAGTGCCGCACGGTCACCTCGACAGATGCGCTCGACGAGCCTCCCGCACTGTCGGTCGCGGTGATGGTCAGCGTGTAGAGGCGGCCCGATCCGTTGCCCGCGCGCTCGGCGCGCAGTTGGGCCTGGGTGTTCGAGGCGACCACCCAATCAGGCGAGGTGTCGCCATCGCCGGTGCCGTTGAGCGACTCGTTGCTCGACACCGACAGTGTGACCGTCGGCACTCCGCAGTTGTCTTCGACGGTGTAGCTGAGGGTGACATCCTTCATCTTGTGGTTCGGCGGCCACAGCTTCGTGACGCTGCTGCGCAGATTCTTGATCACCGGCGGCGGGTTCGACGCGATCGCGGTCGCCGTCGCGGTGTTGTTCGACGGGTCGCTGTCGTCGGGCTGCGTCGTCGCCGTCGCG
>DASSYC010000159.1:0-22442 GCA_035703465.1 Microbacterium sp.
ATTCCGCTGCAATCAGATCGTGTGCAACATCGATGCGTTCTACGATGCATTCGACGTCACCGATGACGACGACCTGTGGCTCGCCCCCGAGGAGCGCGTCACCATCTGGTAGCCCGATTTCCCCGCCGACAACTGAACAGCCCGCCCTCCCCCCGATTGGAAGGATCACCGTGGGCAGCCCCCCCGAACCCACGCGCGACCTGCCCCTGCGCAGCACACGGCGCAGCGGGCGCCGGCCTTCGCGTCGCACCGCCTCGGTGCGGCGCACCTTCACGGCGACCCTGCGCGCCCTCGACGAGCTCGCCATCGAGGGCGCACGCGTGTCGGTGCACATCTCCGATCTCGACCGCGGCACGGTCGTGCTCTCCGGCGACGACTTCGTCACTCAGCCGGTCGCCGGCCTCGGCGTCGTCCCGCTGCTGATCGAGGTGGCGGCGGGATTCGATGCCGGAACCATCGATCCGCTGGAGATCGTCGAGCGCGAATCGGTCGCACCGACCGCCGTGCAGGGCGTCTGGCAGCGGCTGAAGGCCCCGGCGCTGCCGCTGGTGGACCTCGCGGTGCTGACCGCCGTCGGCGGTGACGAGCTGGCCGCCAATGCCCTGCTGGATCGAGTGGGGCTGGATGCCGTGCGCAGCAGGCTGGAGAAGCTCGGCCTGCGTCGCTCCGCGCTGCTGGACCGGCTGCGCGACGACCGCGGACCCGACGACGCCCCGCACTTCGCGCTCGGCTCGGCGCGCGACCTGGCAGCGGTGTTCGGCGCCCTCGTCAACAGCGAGATCGTCAACGCCGCAGTCAGCGCGCAGGTGGCCGAGTGGCTGAGCTTCAACCAGGACCTCAGCCTGGTGGCTTCGGCGACCGGTCTCGACCCGTTCGCGCACGAGGACGATGAGCACGGGCTGCTGTTCATCAACAAGACCGGCCGTGACGACGGCATCCGGGTCGAGGCGGGGGTGCTCGCGGGCCCGCGCGCAGGACTGGCCTACGCGCTCATCGTGTGCTTCGACGACCTCTCGGTGATGCACCGGCTGCGCGCTCACGAGGCGTTCCGCACGCTCGGCGTGGAGCTCATGGAGTACGTCTTCTGACGGGAGATCGAGGGGACTCGAGAGGCGAAGGTTGCATTCTCAGAATATCAAGTTTTATGATGTTCTTGGATGTCACCCGACACCCATCCATGCACTTGCACAAAGATGTGGAGTAATCATGCGAAGCAAGGCAGTCGCCTCCGTACTCGTCTCCCTCCTCGCGGTCGGCGTGCTCGCCGGCTGCAGCACCGGCTCGACGCCGGAGCCCGCCGAAACCCCGACTGACGGAGCAAACCAGGCCCCGCTGTACGATCAGCTCCCCGATGCGATCAAGGAGCGGGGCTACATCACGATCGCCGGCGACACGCACCCGCCGTACCGCACGATCGAGGAGAACGGCGACATCACGGGGATCGATCCCGACATCCAGGCCGCGCTGTCCGAGCAGCTCGGTGTGCCGTTCCAGATCGAGACAGCCTCCGGGCTCGACGCGATGCTCACCGGCATGCTCTCCGGCCGGTACGACGCCTTCAACGGCCCCGTCCGCGTGACGCCCGAGCGGCTCGAGGACTTCGACGGCATCGTCTGGATGACCACCCGCACCTCGTACATCTTCCTCGCCTCGCGCGCGGACGAGCTCAGCCAGCCCGGTGCGCTGTGCGGATCACGCGTGGCCGGTGTCACCGGATCCGTGACCGAGAGCCAGCTCGCCCGCTACAACGAGTGGTGCGAGACGCAGGGTCTCGACCCGGCGGAGTTCGTCGGTCTCGAGGACACGAACTCCACCTTCCTGGCCGTCAACTCCGACCGGGCCGACTTCGCCGGCACGACGCAGACCGCCGCCATCGACTTCATGGCATCGGACCCCGGAAAGTACGACTACATCGTGCAGACGGATGAGCAGGGCGCCGGCATCGACCAGCTCGCGATGTTCCTGCCCAAGGACAATGGGCTCGCCGAGCCGATGCTCGCCGCGTTCGAGGCGATCTTCGAGAACGGCGAGTACGAGCGCATCATGACGGAGTGGGGCATCGACGACGTCGCTGTCGACGCTCCCGTGCTGAACCCCGATCTCGAGTAGGTCTGCCAGAGGAGCGAGGATCCCGCCATGACCGACATGACGACCCAGCCCGTCCGCAATCCGCTCGCCGATCGGTCGATCGACGCCGCGAACGCACACCGCCGCATCAGCACGTGGCGCGTGATCGCGGCCATCGTGCTCGTGGTCATCACCGCGCAGATCGTGGTGTTCCTCGTCACGAACGAGCGGTTCGAGTGGGACGTGGTCGGGGAGTACCTCTTCAACCCGAGTGTGCTGATGGGTCTGGGCATGTCTCTCATGCTGACGGTCGTGGGCATGGTGCTGGGGTCGCTCCTGGGCACCGTGCTCGCGGCCGGCCAGCTCAGCGACTTCCTCCCGGTGCGCTGGGCCTGCATCGTCTTCGTCGGGCTGTTCCGCGGTGTACCGCCTCTGGTGCAGCTGATCTTCTGGTACAACCTGGCATACCTGCTGCCGCGACTGGTGGTCGGGGTGCCGTTCGGGCCGGAGCTGTTCAGCTGGCCGACCAACGACATCATCACCCCGCTGACCGCCGCCATCATCGGTCTGTCGCTGCACGAAGCCGCGTACATGGCCGAGATCATCCGCGCCGGCATCCTCTCCGTCGACCAGGGGCAGCGCGACGCCGCGGCGGCGATGGGCTTCAGCCGCTGGCACTCCTTCACCCGGGTCGTGCTGCCGCAGGCGATGCGGGTCATCATCCCGCCGACGGGCTCGCAGGTGATCGCCCTGATGAAGGGCACGTCGCTGGTGAGCGTCATCGCCATGGGCGACCTTCTGCACTCCGTCCAGGTCATCTACAACCGCACCTACGAGGTGGTGCCGATGCTGCTCGTCGCCGTGATCTGGTACCTCGTGGTCGTCACCCTGCTCACGCTCGTGCAGCGCCGTGTCGAGCGGTACTACAGCAAGGGGATGTCGCGCAGCGTCCTGGCACGTCGTGCGACCGAGCGGATCGGAGCGTCGGCATGAGCGGAAAGGATCGGGGGCACCACGACTCCGCGCTGCCTGTGCTCCAGGTCGTGGGCCTGCGCAAGAGCTACGACGGCCGCCAGTACGCCCTGGACGGCGTCGACCTCGAGGTCCACGCCGGCGAGGTGGTGGCGGTGCTGGGGCCCTCTGGCTCCGGGAAGTCGACGCTCGTGCGCTGCATCGACCAGCTGGAGTCCATCGAGGGCGGCGCCATGTTCCTCGACGGCGAGCTGCTTGGCTACGAGAAGCATCGCGACCATATCCGCCCGCTGACCGACGCGGATATCGCGCGCCAGCGCCGCCGCATGTCGATGGTGTTCCAGCAGTTCAACCTGTTCCCGCACTGGACCGTGCTGCGCAACATCACCGAGGCCCCGATCAAGGTCCACGGCGTGCCGCCGGCAGAGGCGCGGACCCTCGCGATGGAGCTGCTGAGCCGCGTCGGTCTCGCCGACAAGGCGCAGGCCCACCCCCGCCAGCTCTCCGGCGGCCAGCAGCAGCGCGTCGCGATCGCCCGCGCCGTGGCGACGCAGCCACGCATCCTCCTCTTCGACGAGCCCACCAGCTCGCTCGACCCCGAGCTGGTCGACGAGGTTCTCCAGGTCATGAACGCCCTCGCCGAGTCGGGGATGACGATGATCGTCGTCACCCACGAGCTCGAGTTCGCCCGCGACGTCGCCGACCGCTGCGTCTTCATGGCCGACGGCGTCGTCATCGAAGACCGCCCGTCGGCGGACTTCTTCAACGACCCGCGGTCGACGCGCCTCCAGGGGTTCCTCAAGCGGGCGACGGAGAACCGCGCGCGCGAGGTGGAGGCGTGATCACCCTGCACGCGGTCGGCGACCTGGTGCTGGAGCGTGCGGACTCGCAGCCGCTGTTCGAGCTCAGCGCCGCCGCCCTCGCGCCGGCCGACCTCGTCGTGGGCCAGCTCGAGATCCCGCACCTCGATGCCGGAGTCGTGCAGACGACGGACGTGCCCGCCGTGCCCGGTCCTCCCGCCGCGCTGGACGGCGTTGCGGAGGCGGGGTTCGACGTGCTGACCCTCGCGGGCAACCACGTCTACGACTACGGGCCGGAGGGCATCCGCGAGACGATCGCGCACTGCGCTGCCCGCGGTCTGCGGACGGTGGGCACCGGCGACACCATCGATGAGGCGCTGCGGCCGCTGGTCACAGAGGTCGCCGGACGTCGCGTGGGGATCATGAGCGTGAACTGCGTCGGTCCGCGCGAGAGCTGGGCGACCACGCTCAAGCCCGGCTGCGCCTACATCGAGATCATCAGCCACTACGACCAGCCCCACGCGAATCCGGGCGGAGTCCCCCGGGTCTTCACGTTCGCCGAACCGCGCAGCCTCGACCGGTTCACCGCCGCCGTGCGCGTGGCGGCGGAGCAGACGGATGTGCTGGTCGTCGCGCTGCACAAGGGCCTCGTGCACACTCCCGCCGACCTCGCCGACTACGAGCGCGCCGTCGCGCACGCCGCGATCGACGCGGGCGCGGACGCCGTGATCGCCCATCACGCGCACATCCTTCGCGGTGTGGAGCTCTATCGCGAACGCCCCGTGTTCCACGGCCTGGGCAATTTCGCGACGGTGACCAGTGCGCTCTCCGGCCGGAAGGGCGATGCGCCCGAGCGGGCCGACTGGGCGCGTCGGCGCCGGCGCCTGTTCGGCTTCGAGCCCGACCCGAGCATGCCTGAGTACCCGTTCCACCCCGAGAGCCGCAGCACCATGATCGGCGTGCTCGAGTTCGCAGACGACGGCACGGTGGCGGCATCCGTCATCCCCTGCTGGATCGACCAGAGCTGCCGCCCCGTCCCCGTGGGCCCGGGCGACCGCGGCGCGCACGTCGCCGACTACATCCGCACCATCACCGACGACGCCGGTCTCGGCACCTCCTATGTGTGGGCCGGAGATCGTCTGGAAGTGCACGAGAAGGGAAGCCGCCGACCGTGACCGGACCGCTCACAGGAAAGACCGTCATCGACCTCACCACGGCCCTCGCGGGACCGTATGCGACGCTGCTGCTCGCGAGCCTCGGCGCGCGCGTCATCAAGGTCGAGAACCCGACCCGCGGGGGCGACTCGTCGCGCAGCAACTCGCCGTACGTCACCGCCGACGGCCTGCAGATGCGCCGGACGGCGCCCGAGGACATGTCGGTGTCGATGCTCGCCCGCGGACGCGGGAAGGAGAGCATCACGCTCAACCTCAAGCATCCCGCCAGCCGCGACGTCTTCTTCGATCTCGTGCGCGACGCCGACATCCTCGTCGAGAACTACAGCGCCGGAGTCACCAAGCGGCTGGGCATCGACTACGCCGCGCTGCAGCCCCTGAACGAGCGTCTCGTCTACACGTCCATCTCCGGGTTCGGAGCCCAGGGCGGAGCCGCCGACCGCAAGGCGATGGACACGATCATCCAGGCGCTCAGCGGAGTGATGATGACAGCCGGCGAGCCGGGGGACGGGCCCATCCGCTTCGGCCTGCCCATCGGCGATCTGGTGGCGCCGCTGTTCGCGGTGATCGGGACGCTGGGTGCCGTCCTGCACGCCGACGCGACCGGCGAAGGTCAGTACGTGGATGTCTCGATGCTCGGCACCCTGACCTCGCTGGTGGCGTGCGAGCCGTTCGACGCGCTGGAGTCGGTCGGCTTCCCGCTGCGCACCGGCGCGGTCGTCCCTCGTCTGGCGCCGTTCGGCACCTTCCCCACCGCGGACGGATGGTTCGCGCTGTGCGCCCCGACGGATGCGTTCGCCGTGGGCACCTTCGCGGCGATCGGCCGGCCCGAGCTCATCCGCGATGAACGGTTCGCCTCGCGCGACGGCCGTGTCGCCCACGCGGACGAGCTGCACGCGATGATCAAGGAATGGGCGGGCTCGCGCCCGACGGCGGAGGTGCTCGCCGCGCTCGAGGAGCACGGGGTGCCCTCGGCACCGGTGCGCGACACGGCCGCGGCCGTGCGTGACGAGGTCGTGGTCGACCGCGGCGAGGTCGTGCCGCTCGTGCATCCGAAGTTCGGCCACTTCGACGGGCTGTACGGGAGCGGCCTGCCAGTCGTCTTCTCGCGCAGCAAGGCGGAGCTGTCGCGCTCCGCCCCCGGGCTCGGCGAGCACACCGAGTCCGTGCTGGCAGAGCTGGGCTACGACGGCGAGCGCATCGAGGCGCTGCGTCGCGACGGCGTGCTGTGAGCGCGAGCGCCGTCATCGGCGTCGTGGGCAACGATGTTCCCCGTCTGCTGCCCCTGGCCGCGGCGGCGGTGCCGATGCGCCTCACCGGCTCGTGGGACGGACCGGTCGATCCGGCGGCGCAGGAGCTGCTGGGAGCGTCCGACCTCGAGACGGTGCGCATCCTCACCGAGCTGCGCGCTGGGGCCGTGCACGTCGACGCCCTTGTCGTGTGCAACGACACCCAGGCTCACCTGCGCCTGTTCTACGTGCTGCGCGTCACCGCGCCGCACCTGCCGCTGCAGCTGCTCGACCTGCCGCGCGCGGACTCGGCGCCCGCTCGCGCCTTCGCCCGTGGCCGGCTGATGCGGCTGCTCGAGTTCTGCGAGCAGGTCTCGGGGTGCCGAGCCTCGGCGGCGGACTTCGCGGCCGCTGCCGAGGCAGAGCGCACTCTCGGTGCCGCGATCGACCGGCTTCGGCGGGCCCGTCGGTCGGATCCGCCCGACTGCACCGGCGCCACAGCGATCGACGCGCTGCTGCAGGCCGGTCGGCTGCCCCCGGAGGAGGCGGTGGCAGTCGTCGACGCCGCCTGCGCCCCGGTCGAGCGGGATGCCGCGTCCCCGCCGCGCCGGCGCGTCCACCTCACCGGATCGAACCACCCTGACCCCTCGGTCTACCGGACACTCGAGGAGCATGACCTCGTGATCGTCAGCGAGGACCATGACACCGGCGACGGCGCGCGGATCGGCGTCGCCGATGGCACCGACACCGATGTCGACGCGATCATCGACGCCCTCGTCGGGGCGCACTTCTCGCGCACCGGGGGCTCCGCGACGGCGCTGAGCGCCGAACGAGCGAGCGAGACAGTGCGCCAGGCGGTCGAGGCCGGCGCCGAGGCGGTAGGCGCCTTCATCCGCGAGCTGGACGACGCGCCGCGGTGGGATCTCGCCGACCAGGACCGTGCGCTGGCGGACGTGGGGATGACGCTGCAGGTGCGCACCGGGGTCGGCGCCGACCCGCTCCCCGCCGCTGCCGAACTGGCCGCGGCGCTTCGAGGACGGGGCGACCGATGAGCATCGCCGGCGACGACCGACTGCGCTCCGCTCTGGCCGCGACGGCGCGCCAGAAGGAGTGGTTCGCCGAGCTGCAGCGGCAGGCGGCGGCCGGCACGCCCATCGCCCTCGCCAATGCAGACGCTCCGCTAGAGCTGCTTCGGGCCATGGGCATCCCCTATGTCGTGAATCAGTGGTGGGCGTCGATCATCGCCGCCAAGCGCCTCGGCGAGCCCAGCCTCGCCGCCGTGGCGGCCCGCGGCCTGCCCGACGACAGCCGACAGTACGACGTGCTGCCCCTCGGCGCGCAGCTTCTCCCCACCGAGCACGCACCGTGGGGCGGCCTCCCCGAGCCGCGGTTCGCGATCGCTGAGCGCAGCGGCGACGTCACCCACAAGATCTTCGAGCAGTGGGGACGCCGCCCCGAGACCGAGACGTTCCTGCTCTCGCGCACCGGGGCCGTTCCCGCGCCCGAGGGCTGGTGGGACCTGGTGCCGCACGACTGGGAGCGGGTCTTGGGCGCCGACCGCATCGACCTGCTGCAGGGCGAGATCGAACTGCTGATCGCGTGGCTGACCGAGCGCACCGGCACCGAACTCGACCGGCAGGAGCTGGCGCGCGTCATGGCGCGGGCGAACGAGCAGGCGGAGTGGAACGCGCGCACGCGCGATCTCATCGCTGCGGCACGCCCCCTTCCCGTCGCGGTCACCGACTCGATTCCGAGCGTGATGGTGCCGCAGTGGCATCGGGGTACCCAGTGGGCCCTGGATGCGGCGCGGGCGCTGCACGACGAGGTGGCCGAGCGCATCGACGGCGGTGCCGCCGTGTGGCCGGCCGAGAGGCGCCGGCTGATGTGGATCGGGCGCGGCCTGTGGACCGACCTCGACATGTACCGCTCCTTCCAGGAGGACTTCGACGCGGTGTTCGTGTGGTCGATGTACCTGGCGATCGCCGCGGACGGGTACCTGCGGTACGGCGACGACCCCGTGCGCGCGCTCGCTGCGCGCTTCGTGGGGCTCACCGACCTCCTGTATGTGCCGCCGATGTCGTCATCCTGGTACGTGAAGGAGGCGCTCGCGCACGGCGTCGACGGCGTGGTGCACCTCGTCGCCGATGACACCCCGGGCAGCGGACTCATCAGCGCCGCGCTCGAGGACGCCGGTGTCCCGGTGCTCGACATCCGTGCGAACAATGCGGACGCGCGCTCCACCGGTGATGTCCGCACGCGCATCGCAGACTTCATCCGCACGCGCGTGCCCGCGCGGTCGCGGTGATGCGGCGGCCCGGCGTCCTGCAGCCGTTCGCCGACGGCAACTTCTCCCTGTACTTCGGCGGGCAGGTCATCTCGCACACCGGGATGTGGTTCCAGAACCTCGCGCTGGCACTCGTCGTCCTCAACGTCACCGGCAGCGCCCAGGCGCTCAGCGGCGTCACGATCGCCCAGTTCCTGCCGCTGCTGGTCTTCAGCATCCCCGCGGGATGGCTCGCCGATCGGCTGCGCCCCCGCAGCATCCTGCTGTGCACGTCGCTCCTGTCGGCCGGGATCGTCGCCGTGCTGGCACTCGTGGCGGGGGGCGCCGCCGAACCGAACCTCGGGGCGATCTACACGCTGGTTGCGGGACTGGGCACGGTGAGCACGTTCGAGCGGATCGCGGCCCAGGCGATCATCTTCGAGCTCGTCGGGGCGGCGGGACTCACCCGGGCGGTCTCGGTCAGCACGATCGCCCTCGCATCGGCACGATCGATCGGACCCGGGCTGGCGGGCATCGCCTTCCAGGCGCTGGGCGCCACGGCGTGCATGCTCCTGAACTCCGTCGCCTACCTGCTGGTCTTCGTGTCGATCCTGCTCCTGCGCACCGCGCGGTTCCACACACGAGCGAAGAGGGCTTCCTCCGCGGACGGACCGGCGCGGCAGACCCTGCTGCGCAACCGCCCGTTCGCGGTTCTCCTCGTCGTCAACGTCATCGTCGCGCTGCTCTCGCTGAACCTCATGCTGGTGCTCACCTCGACTGTCACACTGACGTACGGTGGCGATGCCGCGGCGGTCGGCGCCGTGCACGCGCTGAACGCGATCGGCGCGATCATCGGCGGTCTGCTCGCGGCTGCCCGGGCGAGCGTGGGCGTGCGATCTCTCATCATCGCCTGCACGGGCCTCGGACTCGCGCTGGCCGCCAACGCCGCCGCGCCCACCCTGCCGTTCTTCCTGATGCTGGGACCGGTGCTCGGGCTGGCGGTCGGCTACTATCACGGCATCCTGCAGGCGGCAGCGCAGGCGAGCGTGCCTCCGCCGATGATCGGACGGGCGATGTCGCTGGTGACGATGGGCAATTACGGCATGGCGCCGCTGGGAGCCCTCCTCATGGGCTGGGTCATCGACGTCTCGTCGGGGCGCATCGCCATGACCCTCGGCGGCCTCGGCGCGCTCGCGGCGGCCCTATTCGCCCTCATCGCGCTGCGCCGGCCCCGTCGTGGTCGCGAGACGATGTGAACTGCCGGCTCTGACGGCTCAGGCCGGCGCCATTCCGGCGCCCTTCGAGGGACGACGGCGTCGCGCGACGGCCTCGGCCTCGGCGGCCTCATCGCCGAAGTAGCCGCCGGCCAGGACGTCGGCGGCACGATCGAGGATGTCCGCGAGGGTGTCGGCGCGCACGAATCGGCCGAGCTCGGTGCTCAGCCGATCCTCGCGCTCCCGGATCTCGTGCTCGATCGCGGCGAGGGTCGTCCACCCGTCCTCGGTGAGCCGCACGAGCCGCACGCGGCGGTTCGTCGGATGCTCGACCTTCTCGATGAGACCTGACGAGAGCAGCTCGGCCGACACCACGTGCGCGGCCTGCGAGCTCACGAACGTGCGCCTGCCCACCTGCGCATTGGAGAGCGGGATGCCCTCGCCCAGCACCTGGAGGATGAGCAGCTGCGGCAGAGTGATGCCGCGCGCCAGCGCCGTGTTCTCGGCCGCGCGGTTGAGCGCACGGGCCAGGCGGTACGCGGTGTAGTTCAGTCGCTCGGTCGCCGGTGTGCCACGAGGGTCTCGTGTCGTTTCGGCCATCGTTCCAGCGTACTCGCGCCGACGAGCATGGAATGCAGCGGGTGGGGTGCTAGAGCTTCCGCGTCACGTGCAGCGGCACAAGCTGTGCGATGGCGTCGAAGTCAGCGTCATGGTGGAGAACCGACTCGTCGATCCGCAGCGCAATCGCGGCGATGAGACAGTCGATGAGCTTGCGCACGGTCAGGCCCCGTCGGCGTCCCGTTCGGTAGATGCGGGCCGCATCCACCCAGTCCGTCGGCTCGGTCGCGACGAGCGTGCCCCGCGCGAGCAGCCGCTGCAGCTCGATGGCGTGCTGCTCCGAGCGAGCGCCCGCGACGACCTCCATCGCGACCGGCTCGCAGACGATCAGCGAATCCGGTGTGTGCAGAAGCTGGCGCACGGCAAGGTGCGGCGGTGAGCCGGTCGCGCGCAGGAACTCGATCCACGCCGAGGAGTCCAGCAGCACGTCAGAGGACTCTGCTCTCACGCATCTGGTCGAGGTCGCCCTCCCAGCCGGTGCCCTCCATCGCGAGGGCCGCCTCGAGGCTCAGCGGCTCGGCGGCCAGCGCGCGCAATGCGTAGTTCACGGCATCCCGCTTCGTCGTGAAGGCGAACCGGCGCATGACCGCCTCGACCGCGGAGTCGTCGAGATCGATGTTGGTGCGCGTCATACACCAATGATACACCTCATGGTGGGATGTCGGTCGATGAGATGCTGGATCGAGCAAGACCGAGTCCAGTCGTGTGGTGAGAGAGGGAAAGATCGGATGCCTCAGACCGCCCGCACCACGTGGAGCCCGTCAGCCGACGACCGGGCCCGCGCCCGGGTGACCGACTTCATGCGCTGGGTGGGAGAGCACGAGGGCGTCGAACTGACCTCGTACCGCGAGCTGTGGACGTGGTCGGTCGACGATCTCTGGTTCATCGAGCGCGCCGCCCAGTTCCGCGCCGCGCGCTGAGCGCGGGGCCGACCCATCGGAGTCGATCCGCAGCGGTCTGGTCCGCGCCCGCGCGGGGCGGCGTACCGTGGGTTCCACATTCGTCGAAGGAGACCGCAATGACGTCAGCAGTCGTTTCCACCGCCCCCGCAAAGGCCGTCGCCACCGCGAGCGAGGCGTTCCCCGGCTGGGCCGGTCAAGGCCCGAACGCGCGGCGCGCGGTGCTGCTGGCCGCCGCCGACCAGCTGGCATCGATGGCCGACGAGTTCGTCGCCGCGATGCGCGACGAGCTGGGCGCCACCGCCGGCTGGGCGATGTTCAACGTCGGTCTCGCCGCCGACATGCTGCGCGAGGCCGCGGGGCTGACCACGCTGGTGCAGGGGCGCACGATCCCCTCCGATCAGCCCGGCACCGTCTCGATGTCGATGCGCGTGCCGGCCGGCGTCGTGCTCGGCATCGCGCCGTGGAACGCCCCGGTGATCCTCGGCGTGCGCGCGATCGCCACGCCGCTGGCCTGCGGCAACACGGTGATCCTCAAGGCATCCGAGCTCTGCCCGCGCACCCACGGCCTCATCGTCGAGGCCTTCGCCCGCTCGGGTGCGCCCGAGGGCGTCGTCGTGCTCGTCGAGAACGACCCCGCAGACGCCGCCGAGGTCGTCGGCGCGCTCATCGATGCGCCCGAGGTGCGGCGTGTCAACTTCACCGGTTCGACGGCTGTCGGCCGCATCATCGCGCAGCGGGCGGCGAAGCATCTGAAGCCGGTTCTGCTCGAGCTCGGGGGCAAGGCGCCGATGCTCGTCCTCGAAGATGCCGACCTCGACGAGGCGGTGAACGCGGCCGCGTTCGGGGCCTTCATGAACCAGGGCCAGATCTGCATGTCGACCGAGCGTCTCATCGTCGTCGACGCCATCGCCGACGATTTCGTGAGGCGCTTCGCCAACAAGGCCGCGCAGCTGCACGCCGGCGACCCCGGCTCGTCCGGCGCGCCGCTGGGGGCTCTTGTCACCGACCGCGCCTCGGACTACGTGCGCGAACTGCTCGACGACGCGGTCGGCAGCGGCGCGCGGGTGGTCGCCGGCGGCTCCGGCGAAGGCCGGCTGATCCCGGCCACCGTCGTGGACGGCGTCACCGACGCCATGCGCATCTACGACGAGGAGAGCTTCGGGCCGATCGTGCCGATCGTGCGCGCGCGCGACACCGACGACGCGGTGCGCATCGCCAACGACACCGAGTTCGGCCTCTCATCGGCGGTGTTCACCCGCAACATCGCTGAGGCGCTCGAGGTCGCACAGCGATTGAAGACGGGCATGTGCCACATCAACGGCGCCACCGTGCACGACGAGGCGCAGATGCCGTTCGGCGGCGTCGGCGACTCGGGCTACGGGCGGTTCGGGGGCGAGGCGGGCATCGCCGAGTTCACCGATCTGCGCTGGATCACGATCGCGACCCAGCCGGGCCAGTACCCGATCTGACGTCGGGCTCGGCGCCGGCGCGTGCCGGCTCTGCCCTCAGTCCCTGAGGTCGTCCCGCAGCTCCCGGTTCTGGTCTTCGAGGTCGAGCACGCGGCGGATGCCCGCGATGTTCACGCCCTCGTCGCGCAGATCGGATATGCGGCGCAGCCGGTCGAGGTCGTCGTCGCTGTAACGGCGGGTTCCGCCTCGGGTGCGCGACGGCGTGATCAGTCCCTTGCTCTCGAACAGGCGAAGGGTGGCTTCGGGGAGGTCGAGCAGCCCCGACACGACGGCGATGCCGTAGAGCGGTGTGGAGGTGCTGCGGTCAGCCATCCTGAGAAATTCCTTGGAGTCCTTGTGCGCTCGCACAGTTTCGGGGTACAACAAATGTACAGCACAAAGTGCAGATAATCTGAGTCTCTCAGTAACGATCAGCAATCGATGAATCGCGGCCCTTGATGAGGTCTGACGAACAGGAAGCAACCGAGAGGAGTCTTGATCATGCGCACCGCACTCACCGAATTCCTCGCTGAGATGGAATACCCCGCCACCAAAGACGACCTGTTGCGCGAAGCCATCCGCGATGGGCTGCCGTGGGACGATCTCGAGCGCCTCGAGTCCCTCTTGGACGGGAGCTACCACAGCTCCTGGCAGATTCGGATGACGCTCGCCGGCTCGACCACTGAGCTCATGGAGCCGGTGTCCTGACCGATCGGCTCAGCCTTCGAGCTCGTCGACCAGGCCGATGCCGCGGCGGGCCCAGTCGATCTCGCCGCGGGCGCGCTCGGCGAGACCCTCATAAGCGAACCGCTTGAAGGCGATCGTGCGCTCGCGGTCCGCATCGGGGGTGTGGGCGAGCCGCCGGTTGAGCACGCTGCTGCTGTTGTTCTCGATGTGGTCGAGCTCGCCCTGGAACTGGGCGAGCTCGCCCTCCCAGTGCTCGATGTGGCGCAGCAGGAACGCACGCGCGGCCTCGGCCGTGGTGTTCTCCAGATATGCGGCGCGCAGGTGGGCGGGGTCGCGCACGCGCTGGTAATCGAGCGGCGTGCGCATCCACTCGAGGTAGGCCTGCTCGCCGGCGTCCGTCACGTGGTACACGCGCCGGGTCCCGCGCTCGCCGCGGGTCTGCTCCTCGCCCTCGACAAGGCCCTCGCGCTCCATCTTGCGCAGCTCGGGATAGATCTGGCTGTCGGGCGCGTGCCAGACGTGACCCACGGACTGCGAGAACTGCTTCTGCAGGTCATAGCCGGACAGCGGGCCCACGCGCAGGATCGCCAGCAGTGCGTAGCGCAGGCTCATGCGACTCCTCTCCGGCGTCGAGGCTGATGGATGCCGGCCGTCGAGCGAGCCGAGGCGTGCCGCCTGGCCCGCTCAACGGCCGGCGGGTGTCACTTCTGGTAGCCGGTGCGCCAGCCGCCCTGGTAGGACTGACGGGCGACCGTGGAGTACGGCACCGGCGAGACGACGACGCGGACCTCGGTCTGCTCGTGCGGCTCGACGGAGGCCTTCTTGGTGCCGCCGTCGGGCTCGCCCCAGACGACCTTGAGCTCGGTGCCCTCGGGCACGTCGTGGTCGACGACCGCCAGCGACAGGCCGCGGCGCTCGTTCGACGAGTAGCCCGTGAACATCGAGAATCCGACCACGGTGCCGTCGGCGTCCACGACAGCGTCGTAGTTCGCCGAGCCGTAGTTGGCCAGCGGCAGGTCGAAGAACTTGTAGTTCGGGCCGTCGACGTTCAGCAGCGACGTCCAGACCTTGCCGAGGTCTTCGGCATCCCACGCGAGGGTGACCTTCTTGCGCTGGGTGGCCGGGTCCATCTTCTCGAGCGCGTCACGTCCGATGAAGTCGTGGTCGAACTTCATGAACGTGCCGTAGCCGAGTTCCCACGGAGTGAGGTAGTAGTCCTCGATGTTGTCGGAGACGAACGAGCCGGCCAGGGTGCCGGTCGCCTCGTAGCTGTCGACGCCGAGCCACTCGCGATAGGCGCGCTCGCCCTCTCCCGTGTAGATGGCGGGCAGCGGCGACGGAATCCAGCCCGACTCGAGCGTGTTCGAGGGGTAGGCGCGCGAGCCGACGGGCAGCAGCCCGAACTCGGCGCCTGCCTCGACGATCGCGTCGCGGATGACGTCGTGGTCTTCGTACGGACCCCAGATCTCCAGGCCCGGCGCGCCGGCCATGCCGTGGCGCAGCGTGCGCACCGTCTTGCCGGCGATCTGCATCGTCGACATGGTGAAGAACCGGAGCTGCTCGAGCGGGCCGCCGTTGAGCTTCTCGATGATCGGCCAGGCGTTCGGGCCCTGGATCTGGAAGCGGTAGTACTGACGGCTCACCGCGTGGCCGTAGGGGCGCGACGGCGAGCGGCGGTCGACCGTGAGGTCGAGGTTCTGGTAGCCGCCGGTCTCGGCGTGGAACATCAGCCAGTTCGAGGCGGGGGAGCGGCCGACGTAGACGTACTCCTCCTCTGCCTCGCGGAAGAGGATGCCGTCGCCGATGACGTAGCCCTGAGAGGTGGTCGGCACGTACTGCTTGGCCTTGTCGACCGGGAACGTCGCCACGGAGTTGATGGCGGTGGCGGAGATCAGCTTGATGGCGTCCGACCCCTTGAGGAAGACGTTGTCCATGTGGTGGGACTGGTCGTAGAGGACCGCGGTGTCGCGCCACGCCTTCTGCTCCTTGATCCAGTTCTGGAAGTCCGCGGGGACCACCGGGTAGATGTAGGAGCCGATCTGCGAGTTGCGCAGGAGCTCGACCGGATTGGTCTGGTCGAGCAGCTGCTGGAGGTTGTCAGCCATGATGACCTTCTTTCGTTGTTAGTTTCAGGGGAAGACGATGGTGTGGTTGCCGTGCCGGATGACGCGGTCTTCGGCGTGCCAGCCGACCGCACGGGACAGGACGGCGCGCTCGACGTAGGCGCCGCGCGCCTGCAGGGCGGCGGCGGACATCGCGTGGGTGACGCGGGCGACGTCCTGCTCGATGATCGGCCCCTCATCGAGGTCCTTGGTGACGTAATGGGATGTCGCGCCGATCAGCTTCACGCCGCGTTCCTTGGCCTTGCGGTAGGGGGCGGCCCCGATGAAGGCGGGCAGGAACGAGTGGTGGATGTTGATCACCGGCACCTCGACGTCGTCGAGGAAGTCCTCGCTGATGATCTGCATGTAACGGGCCAGCACGATGAAGTCGACGTTGTCTTTCAGCAGCTCGAGGATGCGCGCTTCGGCTGCGGACTTGTCCGGCCCTTGGGAGTGGACGTGGAAGAACGGGATGCCGAACGAGCGGACGTCCTCGGCGACGTTGGTGTGGTTGCTGATGACCATGGGAATGGTCACCGGCAGCTCACCGCGGCGGTGCCGCCACAGCAGCTCCAGCAGGCAGTGATCCGACGTGGATGCCATGATCGCCATCCGCTTCGGGATCGACTGGTCGGTCAGCTGCCACTCCATCCCGTAGGAGGTCAGCGTCTTCGCGATGTCGGCCTCGATCTCCGGCATCGCCGCGGTGAGGTCTTCCCGGTGGAACACCACGCGCTGGAAGAACGCCCCGCCCTCGGGGTTGTCGGAGTACTGGTCCAGGGTGACGATGTTCCCCTTGTTGCGGGTGACCAATCCCGTCACCGCGGCCACCAGCCCCGGCTGGTCGGGGCCGTGCACGATCAGGCACGCATGATCTCGCATCGCTTCGTTGCGGACAGCCATGAACTCTCCCTCGACCGTCTCAGGCCTGTGCGGCCAGGTACTTGTGGACCCAGTCGGCGGTCGCCAGCAGTCCGCCGAACGTGTAGAAGTGCAGGGTCACATCTCCGCGTCGCGGGTCTTCGGCCAGCAGCCCGGACAGGTCGGAGACGAACCGCTCCGGCCCCGCCGTGCCCATCAGGTTGGTCAGGCTGAACCCGTACTTCTTCACGATCATCGCGTTCGCGCCCACCCCGAAGCGACGGGCGAAGCTGACCAGCCGCTTGATGCCGGCCGGTCCCGGCGTGCCCACCCGGATCTGCGAGTCGATGCCTTTGGCCCGGACCTGATCGATCCACGAGGTGACCGGATCGGTGTCGAAGGCGAACTGGGTGAGGATGACGGCATCCAGGCCCTGCTCCTTCAGCGCGGCGGACTTGTCCTCCAGGTGCTGCCAGAGCACGTCGTCGGTGATGTCGGGGTGCCCCTCCGGGTACCCGGCGATCGAGATCTCCTTGGCGCCGTACTCCTGCAGGATGCCGGTGCGGATCACGCTCAGCGAGTCCGGGTAGGGGCCTTCGGGCTCTGCGGGGTCGCCGCCCACGGCGAACACATGCTCGGTGGCCCCGACCTCCTGCAGCGCTGCGAGGAACTCGCGCAGTTCGGCCTCGGACTTCAGCCGCCGCGCCGAGATGTGCGGAACCGGGATGAAGCCCAGCTCCTTGACCGCCTTCGACGCGGCAACGCGCATCTGCAGGTCCTCGTTTCCGAGGAACGTCACATTGACCTTCGTCCCCTGGGGGATGGCGTGGGCCGCCTCCTGGAGGCCCGGCACATCCTTCCCGGTCATCTCCAACGAGAAGCCCTGCACGAGCTTGCGAGCGGCCGCGGTGTCACGGGCCGGAGCGATTGCTGCCACGACGGATCCCTTCTGGAGCGCGTCCTCGCACTCACAGCTCTAAGATTACCTATGCACATAGGTAATTACAAGAGGGAATTCCGTTGAGTGGATGCCTCAGGCACCCGCGTCACCATCGAGTGCCGAGTCGAGATCGGTGCGGGCGAAGTCGTCGCCGACGTAGAGCAGTGCCTTCCCGGTCTCTGCCGCGAGGGCATAACTGAAGCAGTCGCCGAAGTTCAGCTTCGCACCGTGTCCTGAGCCACGACCATAGTCTCGATAGGCTGCCCTAGCGATGCGCGCGTGCTCGGCAGTGACCGGCACGATCGCGATGTCATCGAGCAGGGCGTCGAGTCTGTGGCTGAGAACCGGATTGTTCTTGGCGTCGATGACGATCGCCACTTCGAGCGCCGTGGCGGCAGAGATCGCCGCGGGTCGCGCTGTGGCGAGGGCATCGAGCAGACGCGGCGCCTGCGGCTCTGCCAGCACGATCGCAACGAGTGCGGACGCGTCGACGATCACCGGGGGAGCCCGGTCTCGGGATCGTAGAGGGCGTCCATGACTTCCCAAAGATCGACGTCGTCCTCAGATGCGGCGTACTCCTCTTGAAGAGCGGCCGCAGCTGCTCGAATTCGGCGTTCCCGAGCAGCGTGCTGCCGCTCCGCGTCCAGCTCGTCGAGCTTCGCGCGCACTGCGAGCTCGACGGCGGAGGTCTGGCTCGTCCCGAGCAACTCGGCGAGCCGGCGCACCGCGGCGTGCACATCTTCATTCTTGATGTTCAGGCTCATGGTAGAAGTCTACGCCGCGCTTCTACCGAGGACGCTCACGCGTGCGCGGCGACGAACCGCGTCAGCAGGGGACCCAGCACATCCCAGGGCGTGCCGATCGCGTACACGGGCGTGAGGTGGTTCTGCCCGTCCAGCAGGTGCAGCGGCGCGAACGTTGCCTTCTGTGCGAACCACTCGGCGACGAACTGCGCCGCATGGTCCTGGAACTCCGGATCGTCGAACTCGCTGACCGTGCACAGCAGCGGAAGGTCGGTGTCGATGAGTCCCTGCAGCGTTCCGCGCTCGGGCCACAGCGATGGGTCCTCCCCCCAGTACGCGACGTGGCTGTCCTTGCGGGCCGCGCGTCCGACGTCGTACAGGCAGGAGACGAGAGCCGCGCCGGCAAGCGCACGGCCGTGCGGACCGTACCCGCCGTGCCCGACCACGTAGTCGGCGACGTGCATCGCACCAGCCGACTGTCCGCACAGGATGATTCGCTCCGGGTCGCCGCCGTGGCGGGCGATGTTCTCGACGACCCAGGTGATCGCGGCCGCGACATCCTGGGCACCGGCGGGGTAGCCGGCCTCGGGGGCCAGGCGGTAGTTGATCGCGACGCCGACCCAGCCCTGCTGCACCGCCCACGAGCCGAGGTTCGCGAAGTACGGCGTCTGGTCCGAGGCCTTCGTCCCCCGTACGAATGCGCCGCCGTGCACATAGACCAGCACGGGACGGGCCGTGCCGCTTCCGCCCTCCGGCGAGTACACATCGAGCACCTGCCGCGCGTGCGTGCCATACGCGAGGTTCTTCGCCACGGCGACCCCGTCGTAGATCGCGGGGTCGATGTCGGGTGCGGTGAGCGCGACGGTGCCGGCCACCATCTCCGGGGTGGGCTCGGCGCCGAGGGCGATCAGCGCGGCCCTGCGCTCGGTGAGGGATGTCGACATGCCGCTCCTCGTCTGGCCTCTGTGAACACACCTTAGTTCGGCGGCGCGCGCGGCATCCCTTCACTAGCCTTGCTCTCATGGCTGTGCAGTTCGGAGTGTTCGACTGGGTGGACGTGCATCGGGGGCGCAGCATCGCCGACGCCTACGACGACCGGATCGCGATCGCGCGCCGCGCCGATGCCGGGGGCTTCACGCGGTTCCACATCGCCGAGCACCACGGCGCGACGCTGGGCATGGCCGCATCGCCGGGACTGTTCGCGGCCGCACTGGCGCGCGAGACCGAGCGCCTGCGTCTCGTGCCGACGACATTCATCGTTCCGCTCTACGACCCGCTGCGGCTCGTGCAGGAGATCGCGATGATCGACCAGCTCTCGCACGGGCGGCTGGAGATCGGCATCGGGAAGGGCTCGTCGCCGCACGAGGCGGCGATGTACGGGTTCACCCGCGAGGAGATGGTCGCGCGCTACGACGCGTTCGTGCCCGCGATCCTCGACGCGCTGCAGACGGGCGTGTTCGTCCCGCCGGGCGGCGGCGAGCCTGTGGAGCTGACGATCACGCCCACCGGGCCGCTGCCGGTCTGGTATCCGACCTCGAATCCGGAGTCGGTCCGGGTGACCGCGGAGAAGGGGCAGAACACCATCTTCGGGTTCGCGTTCAAGTCGCCGGCTGTGCCGGTGATCCGCGAGCATCGCGACCTGTTCGCGGAGATCTCTGCCGCGGTGCGCCCCGGCCGACCGGCTCCGCTGTTCGGCGTCCTCCGCCATGTCGTCGTGGCCGAGACCGACGCCCGCGCGTTCGAGATCGCCGAGGAGGCGTTCGCCGCGCACTACGACAACTTCACGTGGGTGTGGCGCACGCACGGCACGCCGCAGCCGCCGCAGCCGGAGCTGCGCACGCTGGTCGACGAGCACCTGATGTTCATCGGCTCACCGGCATCCGTCGCCGATCAGATCGGTCGCCTGGTCGACGCGACCGGCGTCGACTACCTGGCCGGCGCGTTCGCCTGGGGCACGCTCTCGCGGGAGGACGCGCTGCGGTCGATCGACCTGTTCGACACGGAGGTCATTCCGGCGGTGCGCGCCCGGACCGCCGGTGGATCGGATGCCTGACCCGGTCGATCACGGCCGCGACACGCGCCTCGGCGAGGCTGAGGCGAATGGTAATCTACTACCATGAGATCTGCCATCGACTCCGCTGGGCGACTTGTCATCCCCAAGCCGATCCGCGACGCCATGGGGCTGGCTCCGGGCGCTCCCATCGACGTGCAATTCGTCGACGGGCGGATCGAGATCGAGTTCGAGCCGAGTGCCATCCGTGCCGACGTGTCGGGTGCCCTCCCGGTGCTCGTATCAGATGAGGCCCTTCCCCCGCTCACGGACGATGCGATCCGGCGAACCCTCGACGCTGTGCGGCGATGACGCTCGCCTGCGACACCAGCATCCTGATCCCGCTCGTCGCGCCCTGGCACCCGGATCGGGACACCGTTCTGACCCACACCGCAGCCATCTCGTCCGTTCCCGCGCACGCCCTGCTCGAGTGCTTCAGCGTGCTCACGCGACTGCCCCCGCCGCACAGGGCGCCGCCGGCCGCGGCCGCCGCGGTGCTCGCCGCGCTGTCCATGGCACCGATCGCTCTCGCGGCGCACCAGCAGCGCGAACTGATCATCGACTGCGCCGCAATCGGCATCTCGGGCGGTGCCGTGTACGACGCGCTCATCGGCGCGACGGCGGCAGCCCACGGCCTGATGCTGCTCACACGCGACGCGCGCGCCCGCCGCACCTACGATGCGCTGGGTATCGAGTACCGCACGGTGTGAGGCGCCGGACATCGCCCCCTTGCGGTTCACCTGCCGCAACATGCTGTGCAAGGTCGCAATTCGTGACAGGCGAAGCCTGGAATATCGAAGGTGCGCCTCACCCCATGCCGCGGCTCAGGCCTCGTCGGGCCAGTACAGGCGCATCGGGTTTCGCACCAGCATCCGCTCCTGCAGGTCTGCCGTCGGCGCATAGCGAGGGATCAGATCCACGAGCGCGCCGTCGTCGGGCATGTGATCGCGCATGTTGGGGTGCGGCCAGTCGCTGGCCCACATCACCCGATCGGGGAACTCCTCGAGCACCCGGCGCGCGAACGGGATCAGGTCGGCATAGCCCGGCGGGCCGGACCGCGAGAGGCGCTCGGCGCCGTGCACTTTGGTCCAGGCGTCGGGGCGGTCGCGCAGCAGCTGCAGGAGCCGCGCGAACTCGCCACCGTCGACCGGCTGCGCGACATCAGGGCGGCCGAGGTGGTCGATCACGAGCGGCGCGGCGAGGTCGCGCAGCAGTCCCGCGCGGCTCACGAGGTCGGCCGGCTCGAGGGAGGCGACGACGTGCCAGCCGCGCGCCGCTGCGCGCTCGGCGAGCGTGCGGTACTCGTCGTCGGCGAGCGGGTCGGCGAGGCGGGCGATGAAGGTGAAGCGGATGCCGCGGACCCCCGCGTCGTGCAGCTCCTCGAGCTCGTCGTCGCCGACGCCGGGACGCACCGCGGCCACGCCGCGCGCCTTCCCGCCCGCGCGCCGCAGCGCGTCGATGAGCGCGCGGGGGTCGGTGCCGTGGGCGGTGCCCTGCACGATCACGGTGCGATCGATGCCGAGCAGCCGGTGCAGCGCGAACAGCTCGTCGGCGCTCGCATCGACCGGGGTGTACCGGCGTCCGGGTGCGTACGGGAACCGGTCGCCCGGACCGAATACGTGCACGTTGGCGTCGACCGACCCGGGTGGCGGCGTGAACGCCGGCTTCGACGGGTTCGGATGCTGGGGCATCCAGTCCGGATCGGGCGTGAAGGCGGGACCCGGCGTGACGGTGCTCATCGCTCGATCGTATTCGGGGACTGGGCCAGCGCCCGTGCGGCCAGCATCGTGCTGATCAGGGCGAGAGCTGCGAACACGAGCATCATGGTCATCGCCGGGAGGGCGGTGTGCGTGCCCATGATCCCGCCCAGCGGGGCCGCGCCTGCGCCGACCACGTACTGGATGAAGCCGAGCAGGGCCGACCCAGTGCCCGCCGTTCTGCCCGACCGCCCCACCGCGAGTGCCGAGGCGGTGCCCATGGTCGAACCGCACGCGACGGCGAACACGCAGATGATCACGAGGTAGCTGGTCAGGGTGAGCGCCCCCAGGGACGTGACGATGACACCCGCCGCCGAGGCCACGATCATCAGCGCCTGGGCGAGGGCGAGGGTGCGCGCCGCGCCGAGGATGTGCGCCAGCCGGCCGGTGAACCAGGACCCGGACATGATCGCCACCGCGCTCAGCGAGAAGGTGAGCGAGTAGCCGACCGGGTTCAGCCCGAGCACGTCCTGCACGATGAAGGACGACGAGCTCAGGTAGGTGAGCAGGGAGGCGTAGCCGGTGGCGAACGCGATCGCGTACAGCATGTAGATGCGCTGGCGCAGCAGCGCCCCGACGTTGCGTGCGAGCACCGACAGGCGGAAGGGATGCCTCCG
>DASSYC010000047.1:0-3695 GCA_035703465.1 Microbacterium sp.
CTGCACGACCCCGGCGACGATGTCGCCCTCCTTGCCGCGGAACTCGCCGAGCACGGCGTCGTCGGCGATGTCGCGCAGGCGCTGGCTGATGACCTGCTTCGCCGCGAAGGCGCCGATCCGGCCGAAGTCCTCGGGGACGGCTTCCTCCTCGCCGATCACGGCGCCCTCCTCGTCGAGCAGCGGCACGAAGATCGACACGTGACCGGTCTTGCGGTCCAGTTCTGCGCGCGCCCCATCGGGCAGGGTGCCGGTCGGGGAGCTGTGCTTGGCGTACGCGGTCAGGATGGCCTGCTCGATGATCCGCACGAGTTCATCGAACGGGATCTCCTTCTCGCGCTCGATGGAGCGCAGCAGCGTCAGGTCGATATCCACAGCGGCCTCCGTTTTTCAGCTTTCATCCGGGGCGCAGCGCGCTCCGGCATCCCTACAACGCTACCGGATACCCGTAGGCTCGCCCCTGTGGGCGGCGGAGCAGACGGCGGAGTCGACGGCAGTATGAAGGGCGAGGTCAAGGACGCGGCCCGTGCCGCCGAGTCCAGCACGGTGATGCGCGTCCTGGCCCGCTCGGGATTCGTCGCCAACGGCATCGTGCATCTCATCATCGGCGTCATCGTGCTGGTGATCGCCGTAGGCGGCGACGGCGATGCCGATCAGACCGGCGCGCTCAAGGCCCTCGCGGCCGCTCCGCTCGGATTCGCCGTGCTCTGGGCGCTCGCCGTCGGGCTGTGGGCGCTCGCCGCGTGGCGCGTGCTGGAAGGCATCCTCGCGCGAAGCTCAGGGACGGTCCAGCGCTGGCGGGTGCGCATCTCGCAATGGGGTCAGGCGGTCGTCTTCGCCGTGCTCGGCGTGCTGGCGGCATCCGTGGCCCTCGGCGCCCGCCCCGACGCGGAGCAGTCCGCCGAGCACGCCAGCCGCGGTGTGCTGTCGATTCCAGGCGGACCGTTCGTCCTCGGCGCCGTGGGCATCGCGATCGGCATCGCCGGGGTCGCGTTCGTCGTGATGGGCGTGCGCTGCAGCTTCGAGCAGAAGATGCGCATCCCGGTGGGCGCCTGGGGCGGCGTGATCCGCGCCCTGGGGGTGACGGGGTTCCTCGCCAAGGGCGTGGCGCTCGCGATCGTCGCCGTGCTGCTGGTGGTGGCGGCGGTGCGCGTGGACCCGGAGGCGGCCGGTGGCCTGGACGGTGCCATCACGGCGCTGCTTGCACTGGCCTACGGACCGTGGCTGGTGGGACTGGTGGGCGGGGGTCTTGTCGCCTACGGCCTGTTCTGCCTCGCGCGGGCGCGGTACGACAGACTCTGATGCGCGCCGGCCGGCGGGTTCAGCGCGGCGCGGTCTCCAGTTCGCCGATCGCGCGGATGAGCCGGTAGAGCTCGCCGACCCGGGTCTGGTCCAGCCGCAGCGCGAGCCGCGGCAGGTGCAGGCGATCGTCGTCGTCGCGCTCGACACGCAGCGGGTCGGTGCGCTCGATCCGGCCGGCCGCGGTGAGGCACCCGAACCGCTCGTTCAGCGAATCGATCTCGGCATCGGTCGGAGCCGCCTTCAGCCTGAGCACGAGCATGCCGCCCACCCAGCGCATCGAGTCGAAGTTGCGCCAGAACCCCGTGATGTCCTCGAGCGCCGCCGTCACCGAATCGGTGATCAGCACCCGATCGAGGTCGTGCGGCGAGATGACCCCGGAGGGGATCAGCTGCTCGTCGACGAAGCGCTCCAGCCCCGTCCAGAAAGTGCCGCCCGGCTCGTCCAGCAGCACGATCGGCACCGGCTCGGCCTTGCCGGTCTGCTGCAGGGTGAGCAGCTCGAACATCTCGTCGAGCGTGCCGAATCCGCCCGGGACGCAGACGAAGCCGCGGGACTCTTTCACCAGCATGAGCTTGCGTGTGAAGAAGTACTTCATCGCGACGCTGCGGGCATTCGCCTCGACGATCGCGTTCGGCTTCTCCTCGAACGGCAGGCGGATCGAGACGCCCAGCGAGTGGTCCGGGCCGGCCCCTTCCGCTGCGGCCTGCATGATGCCCGGCCCGGCGCCGGTGACCACCATCCACCCCTCGCCCGCCAGGGCGGCGGCGATCTCGGTGGCCTGCCGGTACAGCGCGTCATCGGCCAGAGTGCGGGCGGAGCCGAAGATCGTGACTTTCGGAATGTCCTCGTACGGTGCGAACAGCTCGAAAGCGGACCGCATCTCGCTGAGCGCGGCGGTGGTGATCTTCAGATTGAGCCGGTCGGCCCTATCCATGCCCAGCCCGATCCCGGTGGCGAGGATCCGCGCGATCAGTTCGACGTTCTCGGTGATCCCGGCGGTGGCGATGGCGGCGCGCAGCGACTCGGTGACGGCGTGCGGGATCGGGTTGTCGGCTCGTGCGGGCATGGTGCCAGGATGCCACGCGCGCAGCGCCGGGCCGATCGGCGACCGCGTCCGGTCCCCTCCACGCGCCCATCATCGCTTCGAGACGATCCTGTGCGAACTGTTCCCGTTCTCGTTCATATCTGCTAGTTTATATATATGGACCTGCAGCCCGCACCCGAACATCTCAGCGATGAGAACGCCCTCGGCGTGTGCTTCGAGGATGTCGAGCGGCACCAGTACGAACTCAACCGTTCCGCGGCCCGCCGAGCCGCCGCAATGGCCGATGCGATCGGCTTCGCCCGTGAGCATCCGCAGATCTACGCGCTTCCCCACGACCCCGACCCCGTCGGCACCGCCGAGCGCTGCGCGGTCATGGAGGCCGCATCCCGCTTCCAGCTGTCCGAGAACGTCGTGCGCGGTCTCGCCCACACCGCCGACACGGCCAGGGCCGATCTTGCCGCACTGTGGGCGCGCGCGTGGGAGGGCTTCGCACCCCTCGCCCTGATCGACGCGGCGATTGCGCAGCTGCCTCGATTCGATGCGCAGCCGCCCGAGGCGCTGAGAGCGTTCGATGCGGCCCTGGCCGACCTCGCGCTCGACTGCTCACCCGCGCTGTTCCGCGCGAAAGTCAGAAAGCTGGCCGACCGGCTCGCTCCCGTCGACCCGGTGGTCGAGCACAGCGCCGCACGCGAACGCCGGACGGTCATCGTCGAGAAGGGTGAAGCCGGCATGGCGTGGGTGCATCTGCACACTCCGACCGTGGATGCCCTGGCGATCAAGCGGCGCCTGACGTCCACCGCCAAACACGTGCAGCGCAGCCTGCGCGACGGTCGCTCCCGGGATCAGATCCGCTCCGACCTCGCCACCTCCTGGCTGAGGGGAACCGGCACGCCGACCGCGGTCAAGACCGTCGTGCACCTCACCGTGCCGGTCGACCTGCTCTCGCCCGAGGCGCAGAGCAGCGTGCGGCGCGACCTCCCGGTGCCGGCGGGCGCGCCCGACCTCAACGCCGGCGCCCGGCTCGACACCGGCGACGACGTCGACCGCGTCACGGCGATGCGCATGCTGCTCGAGGCGGGGAAATTCACCCGGGTCATCACCGACCCGGTCAGCGGCGTGATCCTCGACATGGACCGCCGAGCCCGCACAGCGACACGGCAACAGCGCGAGTGGCTGGTGCTGACCCACGGCACATGCACCCGAGACGGGTGCACCCACGCCGCCGCCGAATCCGACGTCGACCACTGGAACGCCTTCCACGGCGCAGGACGCGGGCCCACCAGCATCGGGAACCTGCATCCGTTCTGCGCGCCGGAGAACCAGGTCAAAGAGAAGTCCCGGTTCCGCTATC
>DASSYC010000099.1:0-42944 GCA_035703465.1 Microbacterium sp.
ATCTTCGGCGGCAACGCGATCGTGTTCGGGATCTTCCTCGGCATCCTCAGCTGGACGGGTCTCGCACGCCTCGTCCGCGGCGACTTCCTCGCGCTCAGAGAGCGGGAGTTCGTGGATGCCGCGCGCGTCGCCGGTGCAGGCAACGGCCGCATCATCTTCCGCCACATCCTGCCCAACGCGGTCGGCATCATCATCGTCAACACGACGCTGCTGATGAGCGCCGCGGTGCTCACCGAGGCGGCGCTGAGCTTCCTCGGCTTCGGCATCACCTATCCCGACGTGTCGCTGGGTCAGATCATCTCGAACTACCAGGAGGCGTTCCGCACGCGGCCGTGGCTGTTCTGGTGGCCGGGCCTGTTCATCATCACCCTGGCGCTGTGCATCAACTTCATCGGCGACGGCATGCGCGACGCGTTCGACCCGCGCCAGCAGTCCAAGGTGAGCAAGCGCCGGGCGGCACGCGCGGTCGGCGCGGTGCCCTCGGTGCAGGGCGTCCTCATCGAGACCGGCCCGACCGCCGAGGATGCCGGACCTGTCATCGACGAGTTCGAAGCGCTCCCCGGGCCCGAGGACGAGCCGGAGCGTCAGCCGTGAGCGGCGGCCTGCGCCAGCCCCGCGAACGCGGCCGCCACGAGGACGGCCGTCACCACGATCGTCCACAGGTGCCAGGTCGTGACGGTGCCGCCGGACATGTCCGGGCCGCCGTCGCGCCGGTAGCGCGCGAGCGCGGCCATGGCCAGCGCTGTGGCGTCGCCGGAGTCGGTGCCCACGGCGTCCGACGGTCGTCGCAGGTCGCCCTCGCCGGGGGTGCCGGACACCTCCTCGCGCCGCATGCCCAGAGCGCGGCGCGCCGTGGGCGCCGGTGCCGCCCAGGCGCGGATGTGCCGGCCGTCGGCCGTGTGCACGGTGAGCGCGTAGCGCGAGTCGACACTGTCCACGTCGCCCCACGGCACGCGGTGGCTGCGGAAGACGTTGCGGATGTCGATGAAGCCTTCGGTCATCCGCACGCTCGGCTGGATGTAGACCGCATAGCAGAGCCAGGCGAAGGCCACGATCGGCGCACCCCACGACAGGAGGGCGCCGGCGCCCTCGCCCACGAGGAGCGACACGATGCCCACGATGCACAGCGCGATGGCGATCGCGGCGAGGATGACGCCCGCGCGCGGACGGAAGACGACCGGATGTGGCACTCGCCCATCCTGACACGGGAGACGGATCGATGAGCTCGAAGGAAGCCCTGCGCGAGAACAGGGAGGCGGAGAGCGCCGACACCGCAGAGGGCCCCGTCCTCTCGGTGAAGGGCCTCAGCGTGGAGTTCTGGGTGGGCGAGAAGTGGGCCGCTGCGGCAAAGCACGTCACCTACGACCTCATGCCCGGCGAGGTGCTCGCCATCGTCGGCGAATCCGGCTCGGGCAAGAGCACGAGCTCGATGGCGATCATGGGGCTGCTGCCCAAGAACGCCCGCATCACCGGCAGCGCGAAGCTGGCCGGGCGCGAGCTGATCGGCGCGCCGGACGATGTACTGCGCAAGGTGCGCGGCGAGGGCATCTCGGTGATCTTCCAGGAGCCGATGACGGCGCTGAACCCGGTGTACACCATCGGGTTCCAGATCTCCGAGACCCTGCTGACGCATCGACCGCACATGACGCGCAGACAGGCCAGGGAGCGGGCGATCGAGCTGCTGGGCCTCGTCGAGATGCCCGACCCGACGAAGGCCTACAATTCGTACCCGCACCAGCTGTCCGGCGGTCAGCGCCAGCGCGCGATGGTCGCCCAGTCGATCTGCCTCGATCCGCGCGTGCTCATCGCCGACGAGCCCACCACGGCGCTCGACGTGACGGTGCAGGCCGAGATCCTCGACCTGCTGCGCAATCTCCGGCACAAGCTCGACTCCGCCATCATCCTCATCACGCACGACATGGGCGTGGTCGCCGACATGGCCGACGACGTCATGGTGATGAAGGACGGCGACGTCGTCGAGCATGGCCCGATCGAGCAGATCTACGGCAACGCGAAGCATCCGTACACCCGCGCCCTCATGGCGTCGGTCCCGCACCTCGGGCTCGGCGAGGCGAGCGCGGACTCCGAGGACGGCCGTTCCACCGAGACCGCGGCGCTGGTGCTCGAGAACGTGTCCATCGACTACCCGAAGCGCGGCCGGGTCCCTGCCTTTCGCGCCGTGTCGGAGGCCTCGCTGATGATCCAGCCCGGCGAGGTCCTGGGGCTCGTGGGCGAGTCGGGCTCGGGCAAGACGACCATCGCCCGCGCCATCGTGGGACTGGTTCCGATCGCCGAGGGAAGCCTGCGCGTCGCCGGCCAGGACATGGTCGGGGTGGACGCGAAGCGCCTGCGCGCGGTGCGCCGCAAGCTCGGCATCGTCTTCCAGGACCCGGGCTCGTCGCTGAACCCGCGCTGGCCCGTCGGCGAGTCGATCGGCGAGCCGCTGGAGCTGGCCGGATGGCACGCGAAGGACATCGGCAAGCGGGTCGAGGAGCTGCTGGACATGGTCGAGCTGCCGCGCGACTTCCGCAACCGCTACCCGCACGAACTGTCTGGCGGTCAGCGCCAGCGCATCGGCATCGCCCGCGCGCTGGCCCTGGATCCGACGGTGCTCGTCGCCGACGAGCCGACCAGCGCGCTGGATGTCTCGGTGCAGGCGCGCGCGCTCGAGCTGCTGCAGCAGATCCAGGCCGAGAAGCAGTTCGCGACGCTGTTCGTCACCCACGACCTGGCCGTGGTGGATCTGCTCGCCGACCGCATCGCCGTCATGCAGCACGGGCGCATCGTCGAGCAGGGCACCAAGGAGCAGATTCTGCGCAACCCGCAGGACGACTACACCAAGCGGCTCATCGCCGCGGTGCCCGTCCCCGATCCGGCCGAGCAGCGGGTGCGACGCGAGGCGCGGGCGGCACTGCTCGCGCAGCAGACGGGGTAGCGCTCAGGATCGGTGCTCTAGAATGGAACGCCTCCTTCTCGGGATGGCGCCTCCACTTCAGCAAGGACCCCTTCATGGCGCGTGCCCTCCGACCCGACCTCCGCAACGTCGCGATCGTCGCCCACGTCGATCACGGCAAGACGACGCTGGTCGATGCGATGCTGCGCCAGACGGGCGCGTTCGGAGAGCATTCGCACGTCGAGGAGCGCGCGATGGACTCCAACGACCTGGAGCGTGAGAAGGGCATCACGATCCTCGCCAAGAACACGGCGATCACGTACGGCGGCGCGCACACCGACGTGCCGGTGACGATCAACGTCATCGACACGCCCGGGCACGCCGACTTCGGCGGCGAGGTGGAGCGCGGGCTGTCGATGGTCGACGGTGTGGTGCTGCTGGTGGATGCCTCGGAGGGCCCGCTGCCGCAGACCCGCTTCGTGCTGCGCAAGGCGCTGGAGGCCAAGCTGCCGGTGATCCTGCTGGTCAACAAGACCGACCGTCCCGACGCGCGCATCGCCGAGGTCGAGGAGGAGGCCCACGACCTGCTGCTGGGCCTGGCATCCGACCTCGTCGACGATGTCCCCGACCTTGATGTCGATGCGCTGCTGGACGTGCCGGTGGTCTACGCGAGCGGCCGGGCCGGCGCGGCATCCCGCACCCGCCCCGCCAACGGCGAGCTGCCCGACAACCCGGATCTCGAGCCGCTGTTCCACGCGATCCTCGAGCACGTCCCCGCGCCCTCGTACGACGACGACGCGCCGCTGCAGGCGTGGGTGACCAACCTCGACTCCTCCCCGTTCCTCGGCCGGCTGGCGCTGCTGCGCGTGTTCAACGGAACGCTGCGCAAGGGCCAGACCGTCGCCTGGGTGCGCCACGACGGGACGCACGTGAACGCGCGTGTCACCGAGCTGCTGAAGACCCGCGCGCTGGAGCGCTACCCGGCGGAATCGGTCGGCCCGGGCGACATCGTCGCGATCGCCGGCATCGGCGAGATCACCATCGGCGAGACCATCGCCGACCCCGAGGATGTTCGCCCGCTTCCGGCGATCCACGTCGACGACCCGGCGATCTCGATGACGATCGGCACGAACACCTCTCCCTTGGCCGGCAAGGTCAAAGGACACAAGCTGACCGGGCGCATGGTCAAGGATCGCCTCGACCGCGAGCTCATCGGCAACGTGTCGCTGAAGGTCGTCGACATCGGCCGTCCCGATGCGTGGGAGGTCCAGGGCCGCGGTGAGCTGGCGCTCGCGATCCTCGTCGAGAACATGCGCCGCGAGGGATTCGAGCTGACCGTCGGCAAGCCGCAGGTGGTCACGCGGCGGGGTCCGAACGGCCAGGTGCAGGAGCCGTTCGAGCATCTCACCGTCGATGCACCCGAGGAGCACCTCGGCTCGATCACCCAGCTGCTGGCCGCCCGCAAGGGCCGCATGGAGTCGATGACCAACCACGGCACCGGCTGGGTGCGCATGGAGTTCATCGTCCCCTCGCGCGGGCTCATCGGCTTCCGCACCGAGTTCCTCTCGGTGACCCGCGGCACCGGCATCGCGAATGCGATCTCGCACGGCTACGGCGACTGGGCGGGGCACATCGTCGCCCGCTCGACGGGATCGATCGTCGCCGACCGCTCCGGCGTGGTCACCCCGTTCGCGATGATGGCGCTGCAGGAGCGGATGAGCTTCTTCGTGCTGCCCACCGAAGAGGTCTATGAGGGCATGGTCGTGGGCGAGAACACCCGCGCCGACGACATGGATGTGAACATCACCAAGGAGAAGAAGCTCACCAACATGCGCTCCTCGACCGCCGACGAGCTCGAGCGCCTCACCCCGCCGCGGCAGCTGTCGCTGGAGGAGAGCCTCGAGTTCGCCCGCGAGGACGAGTGCGTCGAGGTGACGCCCGAGAAGGTGCGCATCCGCAAGGTGGTCCTGGATCAGACCGAGCGTGCCCGTGCCACCGCGCGCCTGAAGCGCCAGGACGCGAGCGCCTGACCCCCATCCCTCCGGCCCCCGACCCGGCCCCGGGTCCGGGCCCCGGCCCCAGCCCGGGCCTGGGCCTCGGCCCCCGGCCCAAAAGTCGGGTCCGTGACATGACACGCCGGTGATGGATGCCTCGTCCCGGCGTGTCGGTGTGACCGACCCGACTTTCGGTCCGGGTGAGTGGCGCGGGGAGGCGCCAGGCAGAATGTCTTCCGTGCGTTCATCGGATCGGGCAGGCGACGAGGCTCGGCGCGCCGCGCGCTCGGGGATCGGCGTGGCGCTGGCGACCAGCGCGTACGGCGTCTCGTTCGGGGCGCTCGCCGTGGCATCCGGACTCGACATCTGGCAGACCTGCGTGCTGAGCCTTCTGATGTTCACGGGCGGCTCGCAGTTCGCCTTCGTCGGGGTGATCGGGGCCGGCGGCCTCGCCGCGGCGCCGTCGGCCATCGCCTCGGCGGCGCTGCTGGGCATCCGCAACGTCGCGTACGGGATGCGCATGTCGCCGGTCATCGGCACGGGGTTCTGGCGGCGGCTCGGCGCCGCTCAGTTCACCATCGACGAGTCCACGGCCGTCTCGCTGGCCCAGCTCACCGCGCGGGGGCGCACCGTCGGCTTCTGGGTCACCGGCATCGCCATCTACGTCGGCTGGAACCTCACGACCTTCGCGGGGGCGCTCCTGGGCGATGTGCTGGGCGACCCCAAGGCCTATGGACTGGATGCCGCGGCCGCGGCCGCCTTCCTCGCGCTGCTGTGGCCGCGCCTGCGCCGCATGCAGGCGATCGCCGTCGGCGTGGCATCAGCCGTGGTGGCCACCGTGCTCACCCCGGTGCTCATGCCAGGGCTGCCCGTGCTCGTGGCGGCGTTCGTGGCGATCGCGGTCGGCTGGTTCAACTGGCTCGGCCGCGACGACGCCGCTGCTGAGGAGCCGGATGACGTTCCAGAGCGAGAGGGCCTGCCATGACGATGTGGAACGCCGTGCTGCTGGCATCCGTCATCTGCGTCGCTCTGAAGACGCTCGGCTACCTCGTGCCACCCCGACTGCTCGAGGCGCCTCGCACCGCCCGCATCGCCGACCTGCTGACGGTCGCGCTGCTGGGCGCCCTCGTCGCGGTGCAGACCCTCGCGGCCGGTCAGCAGATCGTCGTCGACGCCCGGGTGCCGGCGATCCTGGTGGCGGCGGGTCTCCTGTTCCTGCGCGCCCCGTTCCTGGTGGTGGTGGCCGCTGCCGCGATCGTCGCGGGACTCCTGCGTCTGTGGGGCTGGGCCGTGTGAGCGCACCTAGACTTCACTCGTGAAGCTGAGCTGGGCCCGCATCGCCACCTGGGCCATCGCGGCCGTCGTGGGCGCGGCCTACGGCGTGGCCGGGACGATCGCCCATGCCTTCACGATCGGCCCGGTGCCGCTGGGACTGGTGCTGGCCATCGTCGGCAGCGGTGCGCTGCTGATCGCCGTCCGAGCCCTCACCGCCGACCGCATCGCCGCGCTGGCGACGGGGATCGGGCTGATCGCAGCCGTCATCGTGTTCAGCGGACAGGGCCCCGGCGGGTCGGTGATCGTACCCGAAGGCGAGCTCGCGATGCTCGGGCCGGTCAATCTCGGGGTCGTCTGGATGGTCTCGGTGCCGGTGCTGGTGGCCGCCGTGGTGCTCTGGCCCGAACGGCGCGAGGCCGACGGCTGATCCGGCCGAACTAAGCTGGAAGGCGTGACGTATGTGATCGCCCTTCCCTGCGTGGACGTGAAAGACCGCTCCTGCGTCGACGAGTGCCCCGTCGACTGCATCTATGAGGGCGACCGCATGCTGTACATCCACCCCGATGAATGCGTCGACTGCGGCGCCTGCGAGCCGGTGTGCCCCGTCGAGGCGATCTTCTACGAGGACGACACTCCCGAGGAGTGGCAGGACTACTACAAGGCCAACGTCGAGTTCTTCGACGACATCGGCTCTCCCGGCGGCGCCGCCAAGATCGGCGTCATCCACAAGGATCACCCGATCGTCGCCGCCCTGCCGCCGCAGGGGATCTGACGTGGGCGTCGGCGAGCTCGACGACTACCCCTGGGACGCGGTGGCACCGTACGCCGAGCGCGCACGCCGGCATCCCGACGGCCTCGTCGACCTCTCCATCGGCTCGCCCGTCGACCCCACCCCGCCCGTCGTGCGCGACGCGCTGGTGCGCGCCGCCGATGCGCACGCCTACCCGCAGACCGCCGGAACCCCCGCGCTGCGGGAGGCGGTCGTGGAATGGTACGCCCGTCGCCGGGGCGTGCCGGGGCTGACACTCGACCATGTGCTGCCGACCATCGGCTCCAAGGAGTTCGTGGCGCTGCTGCCCACGCTGCTCGATCTCGGCCCCGGTGACGTCGTGGTCCATCCCCGGGCCGCATACCCCACCTACGAGGTGGGCGCGCGGGTGGCCGGGGCCGCGCCGTCGGCGAGCGACGATCCCGCCCAGTGGCCCGAGGGCACGCGGCTGGTGTGGATCAACTCGCCCGGCAATCCCGACGGGAGGGTGCGGGATGCCGCGGCTCTGCGTGCCGCGCGGGAACGCGCGCGTGAGCTCGGCGCTGTCCTGGCCGGCGACGAGTGCTACGCCGAGCTGGGCTGGGACGCGCCGTGGGATGCCGCGGCGATCCCGTCGGTGCTCGACCCACAGGTGACCGGAGGCGACCTTACCGGGATCCTGTCGGTCTACTCGCTGAGCAAGCAGTCGAATCTGGCCGGGTATCGCGCCGCGTTCACCGCCGGCGACCCGGCTCTGATCGCGCGCCTGCTCACCGCGCGCAAGCATCTCGGCCTGATGCCGCCCGCTCCCGTCCAGGAGGCGATGATCGCCGCGCTGGGCGATGATGCGCACGTCGCGCAGCAGAGGGAGCGCTATCGCGCGCGTCGCGCGGTGCTGCGGCCGGCGCTGGAGGCGGCCGGCTTCCGCATCGACGGCAGCGAGGCGGGGCTGTACCTGTGGGCGACCCAGGGACGGGACGCCTGGGAGAGCATGGGCATGCTCGCCGACCTCGGCATCCTCGCCGGCCCGGGCGTGTTCTACGGACCGTTCCACCCCGAGCATGTGCGGCTGTCGCTGACGGCTCCCGACGAGCGGGTCGCCGCGGCGGCACACCGTCTGCACGGCATGGCGTGACCCGGCGTCTGGACAGATCCTCCATGCGATCGAGCACGCCTTTGGCTCTGGCAGCAGTTGGCCTGCGGGCCTATTAGGCTGTAGGAGCGGCTGCACCGGGCCGTGCGACACCCCCGATCCAAACGCGAGGAGGCGCCGTGAGCGACGCGGGAACGCAGCACAAGGCCACTCTGCAGGTGGGCGGCCGCACCGCCGAGTTCCCCGTGCTGCCCGGCACCGACGGCGCTCCGAGCATCGACATCTCCACGCTGACGCGCCAGACCGGTCACACCGCCCTGGACTACGGCTTCGTGAACACCGCGTCGGCGAAGTCGGAGGTCACCTACATCGACGGCGATGCCGGGATCCTCCGCTACCGCGGCTATCCCATCGAGCAGCTCGCCAAGAACAGCACCTACCTCGAGGTGGCCTGGCTGCTCCTGTACGGCGAGCTGCCGTCGACCGACGAGCTCGCCGAGTTCGATACCCGGATCCGCCGGCACACCCTCCTGCACGAAGACCTGAAGCGGTTCTTCTCCGCCCTGCCGCACACCGCCCACCCGATGTCGGTGCTCTCGTCGGCGGTGTCGGCGCTGTCCACCTACTACGAGCACGAGTCCGACCCGCACAATCCGCAGGACGTCGAGCTCAACAACATCCGGATGCTCGCCAAGCTGCCGATCATCGCCGCCTACGCCCACAAGAAGAGCGTCGGCCAGGCCTTCCTCTACCCCGACAACTCGCTCAGCTTCGTCGACAACTTCCTCAAGCTCAACTTCGGCGTGCTCAGTGAGGACTACGAGGTCAACCCGGTGATGTCGCGGGCGCTGGAGCGTCTGCTGATCCTGCACGAGGATCACGAGCAGAACGCCTCGACCTCGACGGTTCGGCTGGTCGGCTCGACCGGCGCGAACCAGTTCTCGTCGATCTCGGCCGGCATCAACGCGCTGTACGGTCCACTGCACGGCGGGGCGAACGAGGCGGTGCTCGACATGCTCGCCCGCATCCGCGAATCCGGCGAGAGCGTGCAGCGATTCGTCGAGCGCGTCAAGAACAAGGAGGACGGGGTCAAGCTCATGGGCTTCGGCCACCGGGTCTACAAGAACTACGACCCGCGCGCGAAGCTCGTGAAGGAGTCCGCGGACGAGGTGCTGCGCGAGCTGGGCGTCCACGATCCGCTGCTCGACCTCGCCCAGGAGCTGGAGCACGTCGCCCTCGAGGACGACTACTTCAAGGAGCGCCGCCTCTACCCGAACGTCGACTTCTACACCGGTGTGATCTACAAGGCGATGGGCTTTCCCACGCGTATGTTCACCGTGCTGTTCGCGATCGGACGGCTCCCGGGCTGGCTCGCGCACTGGCGCGAGATGCAGTACGACCCGCAGACGAAGATCGGTCGCCCCCAGCAGCTGTACGTCGGCGCGCCCGAGCGCCCGTACCCGGGCCTGGCCTGACCGGCGCAGCGCTCAGTCGGCGGCGACGCGCATGAGCTCTGCCGCGACGTCGGGCACGTAGCCGTCGAGGTTGCGCGGCGGACGCTCGTAGCCGCCGGACCGCGGCCGGTCCGGGATCGCGACGTCCTCGCGCTGGACCTCCCGGTAGGGCACGCGCGAGAGCAGGTGCGAGATCATGTTGACGCGGCTGCGGCGCTTGTCGTCGCTGGGCACTTCGAACCACGGCGCTTCGGGGATGTCGGTGTGCACGAACATCGCGTCCTTGGCACGCGAGTACTGCTCCCACTTCGTGATGGACAGCACGTCGTTGGGACTGAGCTTCCAGCGTCGCATGGGATCCGCGGCCCGGGAGCGGAAGCGCTTCTCCTGCTCCACGTCGGACACGCTGAACCAGTACTTCAGCAGCAGCACCCCGTCCTCCACGAGCATCCGCTCGAAGATCGGCGCCTGGTGCAGGAACCGGTGGTATTCGGCATTGGTGCAATACCCCATGACGTGTTCGACCCCGGCGCGGTTGTACCACGAGCGATCCATCAGCACGATCTCGCCGGCCGCCGGCAGGTGCGGCACGTAGCGCTGGAAGTACCACTGGCTCTTCTCGCGCTCGGTGGGCGTCGGCAGCGCGACGATGCGCGTCACGCGGGGATTCAGGTACGCCGACACGCGCTTGATCGTCGAGCCCTTGCCCGCGGCATCCCGTCCCTCGAAGATCACCACGATCCGGGCTCCGGTGGACTGCACCCACGCCTGCATGTCCACGAGCCGGGCCTGCAGCCGGCGCAGCTCCGTTTCATAGAGGTCCTTCGGCATCCGTCGCATCAGCAGCCCTCCTACGCGTGCAGCGTCTCGTTGAGCGTGACGCCCACGCCGTCGCGCCGGATCGCCTCGACGGCGCCGGTGAGCGAGTTGCGCCGGAACAGCAGTCCGTCCCGCCCCGACAGCTCCGCGGCCTTCACCGCGGGCCGCGATCCGTCGTGGCGGGTCGGCTCGTCGGCCAGGAGCACCTTCGTGCCGCCGGTGACGTAGAGGCCGGCCTCGACGATGCAGTCGTCGCCCAGTGAGATGCCCACGCCCGCATTGGCGCCCAGCAGCGAACGGGCCCCGATCGAGATCCGGTGCGTGCCGCCGCCGGAGAGGGTGCCCATGATCGAGGCGCCGCCGCCGATGTCGGTGCCTTCGCCGACCACCACGCCCTGCGAGATCCGGCCTTCGACCATCGAGGCGCCGAGGGTGCCGGCGTTGAAGTTCACGAACCCCTCGTGCATGACGGTCGTGCCGGGCGACAGGTAGGCGCCCAGGCGCACACGGTTGGCGTCGCCGATGCGCACGCCCGGCGGAGTGACGTAGTCGACCAGCCGGGGGAACTTGTCGATGCTGTGCACCTGGATGCCGTCGCGCAGCAGCTCGGGGCGCTGCCGGGTGAAGTCGTCGGGATGCATGGGGCCGGCGTTGGTCCAGGCGACGACGGGAAGGAACCCGAAGACGCCGTCGAGGTTGACCTCGTTGGGCCGCACGAGCAGGTGCGACAGCGCCTGCAGGCGCAGGTACACGTCCGGTGTGGAGGCGGGGGCGGCATCCAGGTCTATCTCCACGGTGACCGTGTCCACATCGACCAGCCGCCGCGGGTCGGCCACGGCCAGGCGTTCGAGGTTCTCGGGCGGGATCTGAAGGTCAAGGCCCGAGGGGAGCCGGCCGGCTCGCGGCTCGGGGAACCACGCATCCAGCACCGTGCCGTCCTGTGCGGTCGTGGCAAGCCCCACCGCCCACACCCGTCGCGCGTCTGCCATGCGTCCAGGCTATCGGGGCGCGCGCCATAGAATCGGGGGATGCCGGCGCTCGATCTCTCACAGTCCTCCGTCGACCTCACCCGCACCATCTGCGACATCCCGAGCGTGTCCGGCGACGAGCGTCGACTGGCCGATCTCATCCACGAGGCGGTGTCGGCGCTGACCCACCTGGAAGTGCATCGCGACGGCGACACGATCGTGGCGCGCACGCATCTGGGTCGCCCGCAGCGCGTCGCCATCGCCGGGCACATCGACACCGTGCCGGTCAACGACAACCTGCCGGTGCGTGAGGTCGACTCGGACGGCGAGCCGCACCTGTGGGGTCGCGGCACCGTCGACATGAAGGCGGGTGTGGCCGTCCAGCTCAAGCTCGCCGCCGAGCTGGCCGAGCCCCGCGTGGACCTCACCTGGATGTGGTACGACCACGAGGAGGTGGATGCCGACCTCAACGGTCTCACCCGGCTCGCCCGGACACGCCCCGATCTGTTCGCGGCGGACTTCGCGATCCTGGGCGAGCCGTCCAACGGCGCCGTGGAAGGCGGATGCAACGGCAACCTGCGCGCCCTTGTGCGCACGCACGGGGTGCGGGCGCACTCGGCGCGGGCCTGGGTGGGCGAGAACGCCATCCACGCGGCCGCGCCGATCCTGGCCCGTCTGGCCGCGTACCGCCCGCGCGAGGTGCCGGTCGAGGGTCTGCGCTACCGCGAAGGGCTCAACGCCGTGCGGATCTCCGGCGGCATCGCCGGCAACGTGATCCCCGACCTCTGCGTCGTGGAGGTCAACTACCGCTTCGCACCCAGCCGCACCGCCGATGAGGCGACCGCCCACGTGCAGAACGTGTTCGAGGGGTTCGAGGTCGAGGTCATCGACATCGCCCCCGGTGCGCGCCCCGGTCTGGACGCATCGCTCGCACAGGAGTTCCTCGGCGCGGTGGGCGCCGAGCCGCGACCCAAGTACGGGTGGACGGACGTCGCGCGCTTCAGCGCGCTGGGCGTTCCGGCCGTCAACTACGGGCCGGGCGACCCGTCGCTCGCGCACCACGACGATGAGCGGGTGCCGCTGCGTCAGATCGAGGACGTCGAGCGGGGCCTGCGCACGTGGCTGTCGACACCCTGAGCGAGGCCGTGGCACGGCGCTGGGGCGGTCTTCCCGCCGCGGTGCGCATCGGCATCCTGTATCTGGCGGCCCGCGTCGTCACGACGGTGCTCCTGGTGGCCGCGGCCGAGCTGTCGGGCCCCGCCTCCCGCTTCGGCGAGCGCGCCGGGATCGGCGACCTGGTGCTGGCCTGGGACGCGCAGTGGTACTGGTTCACCGCCGTGAACGGATACCCCGCCACGCTGCCGCTGACCGATGGCGGCCAGGTCGCTGAGAACCAGTGGGCATTCATGCCGATCTACGCATATCTCGCACAGCTGATCGGGCTGCCCTTCGACTCCTGGGGCGTGGGCGCCTTCCTCGTCTCCCTGGTGGCCGGCTATCTGGCCTGCCTGGTGTTCTACCGCATGCTGCGCGGCCGGCAGGATGCCGGCACGGCGACATGGGCGACGCTCTTCCTCGCGGCGGGGCCGCTCGCCGCCCTGTTCCAGGTGGGGTACGCGGAGTCCCTGTTCCTGCTGTGGCTGTTCCTGTCGCTGCGCTGCGTCCTGGAGCGACGCTACGGATGGCTCTACCTGCTCATCCCGCTCATGGGATACACCCGGCCGGGCGTGCTGGCGTTCTCCCTGTTCCTCGCCCTCTACGGGCTCTGGCGCTGGTTCCGCCGGCGCGCCGAGGCACTGCCCGCGCGGGAGGTCGTCCACATCGTCGCGCTCGGCCTGCTGGCGGCAGCGGTGGGCTTCTCCTGGCAGGTGCTGGCGGGACTGGTCACCGGCGATCCCGGAGCGTATCTGGCCACCGAGCTCGCGTGGCGGCGCAACTGGATCCCGGAGGCCCACGCCGTCTTCGTGCCGTTCGACGGCTTCGTCCAGGGTGCGCAGTTCTGGTTCACCTCGTGGGGGCTCGGGCCGGTGCTGGGCACCGTCGCCCTGGCGGCATGCGTGGTGGCGGTGGCCGCGCTGCTGCTGTTCGAGCCGCACGTGCGGCGACTGGGTGTGGAGCTGCGCCTGTGGATCGCGAGCTACCTCCTCTACCTGCTGGTCGTCTTCTTCCCGCAGTCGAGCCTGTTCCGCCTGCTGGTGCCGGTCTCGCCGCTGTGGGGTGCGGTCGCGATGCCGCGCTCGCGGATCTGGCGGGTGGGCATCCTCGTCCTGTGCCTGATCGGCCAGTGGTGGTGGATCTACAACATGTACGCGCTGGCGAACCGGCACTGGCAGATCCCCTGACGGGCGCGGAGGGCGCGCGGTTCGGCAGTCTGCGAGGGGGCGATAGACTGGAGGGGCAGACCCCCGACGAAAGGAAGCCGCGATGGCAGCCATGAAGCCGAGAACCGGAGACGGGCCGATGGAGGCCGTGAAGGAGGGTCGCCTGATCATCGTGCGCGTGCCGCTCGAGGGTGGCGGGCGCCTCGTCGTCTCGGTCAACGACGCTGAGGCCAAGGAGCTCCACGACGCTCTCGGTGCGGTGGTGAGCGCCGCGTAGCGACATCTCCTCTTCGGAACGGCCGTGCTTTCGGGACCGGCCGTTCTGCGTTCCTGTCAGCGTGATTCGGCGATCGTCGTCAGCTGCAGCAGCCCCTCGCCGACGATGGAGAGCGCGCCGAGCACAGCGGGGGAGTTCTGCGTCTCCTGGATGAGGGACCGGTAGGCGCTGGTCACCGGATCGCGCTGCACGGGATCGGCGACGCGCCCGCCCGCCAGCACGCGCGGCACCAGGACCGTGCCGCCGGGCCGGACCAGACGCAGACCGTGCTCGACATCCTCGATCACGTTCTCCGGGTCGGCGTCCACGAAGACGATGTCGTAGGAGGCCTCGTTCATCCGCGGCAGCACGTCGGCGGCACGGCCGGTGATGAAGCGGGTGCGCGCGGCCGGGATCTTCGCATCCTGGAACGACTGCCGTGCGACGCCGAGATGCTCGGGCTCCTTGTCGATCGTGGTGAGCACGGCGCGCGGCGCGCCGCGCAGCAGCCACAGGCCCGAGACGCCCGCGCCGGTGCCGATCTCGACGATGCTCGTCGCCGCGCTCGCGGCCGCGATGACCGACGACTGGGCGCCGACGGCAGGGCTGATCGGCTCAGCGCCGATCTCCAGCGCATGGGCGCGAGCCCGGGCGATGTGATCCGGCTCCACCACGGCCTCCTGCGCGAACCTCGCGTTCGCCCCGCGCTCGCTCATGTGCTCCTCCGGCTCCCCAGGCTAGCTGCGTATCGGCGGGATCCTGCACGGCGCGGCGGTAATCTGAAAGGCATGTTCATGGGCATCACGTTCGAGAAGCTGCTGCTGATCGGCGTGCTGGCCGCATTCCTGATCGGACCTGAGCGTCTGCCGCGTGCGGCCGAGGCCCTCTCCCGGTGGGTCAAGCGCGGCAGGGAGTACCTGCGTGGCGCGCAGGGGCGCCTCCGCGACGAGATGGGATCGGACTTCGACGACGTCGACTGGCGCCGGCTCGATCCGCGCAAGTACGACCCGCGGCGCATCATCCGGGAGGCGCTGCTGGATGACGCTCCGGTCGCCCCCGCGACCGCCGCGGCGGTCTCGGTCGCAGGTGCCTCTGCCGGGCCGCCGTCGATCTCGCGGGTGGTGTTCTCGGCGGAGGACCCTCCGCCGTTCGACTCCGAGGCGACCTGACGCGTCACTGCGGCGTGAACGGCAGCGACCGGCCGGCGAGGCTGCGGCCGGCCGCGGCGACCGACGCCGCGAGCTCGCTGATCGCACGCGCCGCCGGGTCGTCCGGATGGGCGGCGACCACGGGGGTGCCGGCATCGCCGTCGGCGCGCAGGGCGGGGCTGAGCGGCACGGATGCCAGCAGGGGAACGGCTTGGTCCGCCGTCGTCAGCGCGGCCGCGACCTCGGCTCCTCCGCCGCTGCCGAACAGGTCGAGCACCGTGCCGTCGGGAAGTATCAGCGCGGCCATGTTCTCCACGACCCCGAGGATGTGCTGACCGGTCTGGCGGGCCACCAGCCCGCTGCGCACGGCCACGTCGGAGGCGGCGGACTGCGGAGTGGTCACCACGATCACCTCGGCGTGGGGGAGAAGCTGCCCGACGGAGATCGCGACGTCGCCGGTGCCCGGCGGCATGTCGATCAGCAGCACGTCGAGATCGCCGAAGAACACGTCGGTGAGGAACTGCTGCACGGTGCGATGCAGCATCGGCCCGCGCCAGGCGACGGCCCCGCCGTCGCCCTCGCGAAGGAACATCCCGATCGAGATCGCCTTCACGTCGTAGCCGACCGGCGGCAGCATCAGGTCGTCGATGCGCGTCGGCTGCGGGGCACGCCCGTGCTCGTCGAGCAGTCCGAGCAGCCCGGGGATCGAGAAGCCGTGGACGTCGGCGTCGATGAGCCCCACCGCGAGCCCGCGGCGGGCCAGGGCGACGGCGAGATTGGCGGTGACGGTCGACTTGCCGACGCCGCCCTTGCCGCTGGTGACCGCGATCACCCGTGTGAGCGAGTCGGGACCGAACGGCATGACCCGGGCCGGGCGGCCGGCGCGCAGCCGTTCGGTCAGCGCCTTCCGCTCGCCCGGTGTCATGACGCCGACGTCGACGGTGACATCGGTGATGCCCGGCACGGATGCCGCGGCATCCCGCACATCCTGTTCGATCCGCCTCGCGGCCGGGCACCCGACGATGGTCAGCGCGATGCCGACGTGCGCGGCGGAGCCGTCGACCTCGATGTCGCGCACCATGTCCAGCTCGCCGATCGGGCGGCGCAGCTCGGGGTCGGCGACGGCGGAGACGGCTCGGCGGACGGCGTCGGCGGACGTCACGATGACCGGCGTGGCTCGGCGTCGCGCTCATCGAGCCGGTCGAGCAGCGCCTTCACCTCCTGACGGAACGACTCCCGGGTGAGCACCTCATCGGTGAGGTCGGTCATCGCCATGCGCAGCGCGACCACCTCGCGGGCGAGGTACTCGGTGTCGGCGAGGTTGCGCTCGGCGCGCTGGCGATCCTGCTCGATCTGCACGCGGTCGCGGTCGTCCTGACGGTTCTGCGCGAGCAGGATGAGCGGGGCCGCATACGAGGCCTGCAACGAGAGCATCAGCGTGAGGAGGGTGAAATTCGTCGCGGCGGGGTCGAACTGCAGCGCGGGGGGCATCGTGATGTTCCAGGTGAGCCAGACGGCCACGAAGATCGTCATCCCGAAGAGGAACTTCGACGTTCCCATTCCGCGGGCGAAGGACTCCGAGAAGCGGCCGAAGCGGTCGCGGGAGGTGTGCGGTGTACGGCTCAGCCGCCCGGTGCGCCCGCGCGGCGCGTCCAGGGACAGGCGGCGATCCACGCGTGCCATCAGCGCCTCCCCTGGCTGGTCGTGGCGGCGGTGTCCACCTCTTCATCCGGCGAGCGCCAGTCGTCGGGCAGCAGGTAGTCGAGAACGTCGTCGACCGACACCGCGCCGACGAGACGGTGGGCCGGGTCCACCACCGGCAGCGAGACGAGGTCGTAGCTGGCCAGCATTCGGGCGACCTCGGCCGCCGAGGCGCTCACCGGCACCGGGTCGATCGTGTCGTCGATGATGGCGCCGAGCCGCTCGTGCGGCGGGTAGCGCAGCATCCGCTGGAAGTGGACCGTGCCCAGCAGGCGCCCGGTCGGCGTCTCATACGGCGGGAGGGTCACGAAGACGGCCGCCGCGAGGGCAGGATGCAGCTCGTGCCGGCGGATGAGCGCGAGGGCCTCGGCGACGGTGGCGTCCGCGGAGAGCACGATCGGCTCGGGTGTCATCAGACCGCCCGCCGTGTCGGGCAGATACTGCAGCAGCGCCCTGACGTCCTCGGCCTCCTCGGGCTCCATGAGCTCGAGCAGCTCCTCGCGCTGGCCCTCCGGAATGTGCGCGAGCACGTCGGCTGCGTCGTCGGGCTCCATGGCGTCGAGGATGTCGGCGGCCCGCTCGTCGTCGAGCGCATCGAGGATGTGCACCTGCTCGTCTTCGGGCATCTCCTCCAGCGCGTCGGCGAGGCGCTCGTCGGGCAGCTCGGAGACGACCTGGAGCAGCCGCTCGGTGGGCAGGTCGAGCAGCGTGTTGGCGAGGTCGGCGGGGCGCAGCTCCGAATAGGTGGCCACCAGCTGCTCGGCGGACTGCGCTTCCCCCGGCGCCGAGCTCTCGCGGACGTCGTCCCAGTTCGCGAACGTCGTCGGGCCCTTCGCGAACGGGGAGGCACTGGTCTTGGGCTTGCGCAGGAAGAGCTGGCCGACATCCCACTCGCCCAGGCGATTGCGCTCGATCGCGACATCCTCGATCTGCGCTTCGCCCGAGCCGTCCCGGAAGAAGACCCGGCGGCCGACGAGCTCCGCAAGGATGCGGACCTCACCGCCGCGCTGCTGGAACCGGCGCACGTTGATCAGACCCGTCGTGATCACCTGGCCGGCCGCGATGGAGGTGACCCGGCCGATGGAGAGGAACACCCGACGGCGCCCGGGGATCTCGCACACCAGCCCCACCACGCGCGGCGGATCCGCCTTGCGGTACACGACGACGACGTCCCGGACCTTGCCCAGGCGGTCGCCGGCGGGGTCGAAGACCGAACATCCCGCGAGGCGCGCGGCGAATACCCTCTGCGTGCTCACGCTCCCAGCGTAGACCTGAGCCGCGCGCCGGACCCTTTCGCCGAGCGGGGCGGCGGCCCGTGGAAAGATGGAGGGATGAGCATGCTGGGTGGAGTGCCCAAGGGTCGTGCGGATGCCGTCGGCGAGACCGTCGCACGGTACTCCGAGTACGAGGCGGCGCAGAAGGCCGTGTCGCGGCTCATCGCGGCGGAGGTGCCCGCGCGCGATATCGCGATCGTCGGCATCGGACTGCGCTCGATCGAGCGCATCACCGGGAAGCTCGGCTATGCGACAGCGGCACGGTCCGGTGCCATCAACGGACTGCTGCTGGGCCTGCTCTTCTCGGCGTTCCTCGTGTTCGGCTCGCAGTCGGTGCCGATCCAGGCGTTCATCGGCGTGATGTTCGTGGGCATCGCGCTCGGGATGCTGCTGAGCATCCTCGCCTACTCGTTCGTGCGCCGCCGTCGCGACTTCGCCAGCTCCATGCAGGTCATCGCCGATCACTACGACGTCACGGTCGCCGCCTCCACGATCCACAAGGCGCGCCAGGTGCTCGGTGTCGTCGGAGCGCCGCCGGAGACGCCGCGTGCGCAGCCGGCCGCGCCCGTGCCGCTGGAGCAGCCCGCGCAGCCCGTGCAGCCGGCGCAGCCGGTGCCGCCGGTCGAGCCGCCGCGGTACGGGGAGAGGATCGTCCCGGCCGAGCCGGACGTCCCCGATACGGGTGACGGCGGCGAGCGGGCGGAGGACTCGGATGCCGGCGGCACCGGCGAAGCCGACGGTGCGTCCGGCAGCGGTGACGGCGACCGCGGTTCGGACGACTCCGCGCGCTCGTGAGCGAGCTCACACGGGCGATCGCGGTCGGTCTGCCCGCGGGCGAGGTCGAGGTGCCGGCCGTGATCGGAGTGCCGAAGGGCGCGTGGGCCGCCATGGCCCTGGCGCATGGCGCCGGGGCCGGGCACCGCCATCCCTTCCTCTCGGGCTTCTCGAACGCGATGCAGTCGGCCGGCGTCGCGGTGCTGCGATTCGACTTCCCGTATGTCGCGGCGGGACGAAGGATCCCGGGGCCGGCTGCGCACGCGATCGCCGCCTGGGGCGCGGTGCTGGCGTGGCTGGGCGACGAGGTCTCGGGCGTGCCGCTGGTCGCCGCAGGCAAGTCCTACGGCGGACGGATGGCGTCGATGGCGGCCGCCGAGGTCGTGATCGAACCGGCGGGCCTGGTGTATCTCGGGTACCCGCTGCATCCGCCGGGCCACCCCGACAGGCCACGCGTCGAGCACCTGCCGGCGATCGCGCAGCCGCAGCTGTACGTGGAGGGCACGAAGGACCCCTTCGTCGATCCGCACGACCAGCTCGAGGCGGCGGTGGCGGCGTGCCGGCAGGCGACCCTCGTATGGGTCGACGGCGGCGGCCATTCGTTCGAGGTGAAAGGCCGGCGCCGGCCCGCCGCTGAGGTGGGGGCCGGGCTTGCACCCCTGGTGGTCGAGTGGATGCGGGGGCTCGCATGACCTGCTGGCCCATGACGCCGCATCCCGGCGGTGTCGCGGCATCACAGGCCAGCGAATCGGCCACTGCCGGAAGCTGCTGGCCCACCGTCGGCATGGTCGTGCCGCATCGTCGCCGCATAGCGGCAGCAAGGGCCCACAATTGCGGGCGGGTCGGAGGCGGTGGCTGCAGGGGGCTATCGCTTCGCCCACCCCGAGCTGGCCGAGGCTCTGCGCGATGTCGCCGCGAGGCGTCAGCGCCCGGCCGCGTAGCCCTGGGCGCCGCGCGGGTTCGCGCCCGCCCACAGCAGCCCGCGATCGGCGTCGATGCCCACTGCCGACAGGCGCCCCAGCATCCAGTCGCCCGCTCTGACCACCTCGTGTCCGCGCCTCTCGAGCCCTGCGATGACCTCGTCGCCGAGGCGATCTTCGACGTAGGCTCCCGCCGGCGAGAACGTGCGCGGCCAGAACGAGTCCACCAGCGCGATCGAGTGCAGGCTGGGCGCGTCGATCGCCTCCTGCGCGGAGAGCCCGCCGACCAGCATGCGCAGCAGCATCGGCAGCTGCCACTGCTCCTGCTGGTCGCCGCCGGGCGTGCCCAGTGCCATGATCGCGCGGCCGTCGCGCAGCACGAGCGTCGGGGTGAGCGTCGTGCGCGGCCGGGCTCCCGGGCGCAGCGCCGCCGGCGCCGACTCGTCGAGCCAGGTCATCTGCAGGCGCGTGCCCAGGCAGAACCCGAGCTCGGGGATCGCGGGGGAGGACTGCAGCCATCCGCCCGACGGGGTCACCGACACGATGCTGCCCCACCGGTCGACGACGTCGATGTGGCAGGTGTCGCCGCGGGTCTCCCCGTCATTCGAGACGGTGGGCTCGCCGACCCCGGCGGCAGACACGTGATCGCCGTCTGCGCGCAGCGGTGGCCGGAACGGCTCGCGATCCGGAAGCGATCCGGGCCGCCACTGGCGCGACGCCGTATCGCCGATCTCGGCCCGGCGCTGAGCCGCATACTCCTCGGTGAGCAGGTCATCGATCACCACGCCGTCGCCGAAGTACGCGTCGCGGTCGGCGAGGGCGAGCTTGACGGTCTCCAGCAGCGTGTGCGCGCCGAGCTCGGTCGAGGGGTCGAGTCGCTCGTCTTCGAAGCCGTCGAGGATGCGGAGAGCCTCGAGCATGGCCGGCCCCTGGCACCACGGCCCCGCTTTGGCGACGGTGTGTCCGCGGAACCGAACGGTCAGCGCGTCCTCGTACGTCGCGGAGAAGTCCGCGATGTCGTCGGCGGTGATGACCGCGGCGTGGTCGCGGCCGTCGGAGTGACGGTGCGCGGTGGCGAGGAAGCGGGATGCCGCCGGCCCGACCAGCGTCGTCTTGAACTCCGTGCGGGCGGCGTCGATGCGGCCCGTGCGGTCAGCCGCGCCGGAGCCCGCGGCGACGAGCCGCTCGAGGACCGCGGCGTAGCCGGGGTTGCGCACGAGCGACCCCGCCTCCGGCACCTCGCCGCCCGGCAGCCACAGGTCGGCCGAGGTCGTCCAGTGCTCGCGGAACAGCGGGGCAACCTTGCGCAGTGCCGCCGCGGTCGTCGGCAGCAGCGGCACGCCGTCGCGGGCGTATCCGATCGCGTACGAGAGCACGTCGCCGAGCTCCATGGTGCCGTGATCGCGCAGCAGCAGCAGCCAGGCATCCACCGCCCCCGGGATCGCGGCCGCCAGCCCGCCCGCACCCGGCACGAGGTCCAGACCCTCGGCCCGGAAGTGCGCGATCGTCGCGGCCGCCGGCGCCGGCCCCTGACCGACCAGCACGACCGGGGTGCCCGGATCGGCTGCCGTGGCGAAGATGCCGACCAGGTCGCCGCCGGGCCCGTTCAGGTGCGGCTCGGCCAGATGCAGCACGAACCCGCCGGCGACCGCCGCGTCGAACGCGTTGCCGCCTCGCTCGAGCACCGCCTGCGCTGACGCGGTGGCCAGCCAGTGCGTCGATGCGGACATGCCGAACGTGCCCGTCAGCGTCGGGCGCGTCGTGAAGCTCACTGCGCGGTCTGCAGCCGGGCGATCCAGGCTTCGACTTCGTCTGCGGTGCGCGGGATCGCGGCGGAGAGATTCTCGACGCCATCCTCGGTCACCAGCACGTTGTCCTCGATGCGCACCCCGATGCCGCGATACTCCTCGGGCACGGTCAGATCGTCGATCTGGAAGTACAGCCCGGGCTCGATCGTGAAGACCATTCCGGGCTCGATGACGCCGTCGTAGTACATCTCGCGCCGCGCCTGGGCGCAGTCGTGCACGTCGAGGCCGAGGTGGTGCGAGGTGCCGTGCACCATGTACCGGCGGTGCTGCCCGCCCGTATCGGCATCCAGCGCCTCCTGCGCGGTCACCGGCAGCAGCCCCCACTCGGCCGTGCGCCGGGCGATGACCTGCATGGCTGCGTCGTGCACCTCGCGGAAGCGGATGCCGGGACGCACCATCGCGAACGCGGCGTCGGCCGCCTCGCGAACCGTCTCGTAGACCTTGCGCTGCACCTGCGTGAACCGCCCGCTCACCGGAATGGTGCGGGTGATGTCGGCGGTGTACAGGCTCTCCAGCTCCACACCGGCATCCACCAGCATCAGATCGCCGGGCACGACCGCGCCGTCGTTGCGCGTCCAGTGCAGGTAGCAGGCGTGCGGGCCGGACGCGGCGATCGTGTCGTAGCCCTCCCAGTTGCCGTCCGTGCGCGCGCGGCGGTGGAACACCGACTCGACGACCCGCTCTCCGCGCGGGTGGGCGATGATCGCGGGCAGCTCGTGCAGGATGTCGTCGAAGCCCTGGGCCGTGACCGCCACCGCGTGGCGCAGCTGCGCGATCTCGTACTCGTCCTTGACCAGCCGCAGCTCCGAGACGAACCGTGTCAGGTCGTCGTCCGCGCCCACCTGGACGTCGTCGTCGGAGGCGGCGAACTCGTCGATGTGCGCGGTGGCGATTCCGAGGTCGGATGCCACGCCGGCCCGCGCAGGACGGGGACCGATCCAGAACTCGCCGATCGAGGCGTCCCCATAGAACTCCGTCGTCGTGCGGTCCGCGCGCTCACGGAAGTAGAGGGTCACATCGTGGCCGTCTGAGGTCGGATCGAACACGAGCAGCGAGTCCGGCTCGGAATCGGCGCCCCACCCGGTCAGATGCGAGAACGCGGAGTGGGCGCGGAACGGGTAGTCGGTGTCGTTGCTGCGCTGCTTGAGGCCGCCTGCGGGCACGACGAGGCGCTTGCCGGGGAACGCGCGCGAGACGGCGTCGCGCCGGCGGGCCGCGAAGGGCGCCTGCTCGCGGGCAGGAGGCAGCGAGTCGGGTCGGTCGGCCCAGCCGTGGGGGATGGTGTCGAGGAATCCCTGCGGGAAGGGCTGGCGCCGATTCGTGCTGGTGGACTGTGCGGCAACCGCCGTCTGCTCGGTCTCGCTCATGCATCCAGTCTCGCACGGCGGTCCGGGCGGAATCAGCCCACCGGCTCCAGCTGGACGATCAGCGGACGATGGTCGCTGCCGGTGTCGTCCTTCGAGCCCAGCACGAGGCTGCCGGTGGCCTCATAGCCCTTTGCCACCATGACGTGATCGATCGGTGCGCCCAGCAGCGACGGCAGGTCGGTGGGCCAGGTGCCCACAGCCCCGTTGCCGGTCGCCGCCGCGGCATCCGTGCACTGTCCGAGCGTTCCGCCCTCGGTGCCCAGGCCCGCCATGTTGTCGACCGTGGCGTTGAAGTCGCCGGCGAGGATGACGTGGTCGTCGATGCACTGATCGGCCAGCCACTGCAGGTCGCCGCGCCAGCGCTCCATGTAGTCCGGCCGGGGGGCGACCGCGTGCACGGCGACGACGATGGGGCCGTCGCCCGCGATCGGCATGGCCACGGCGCTGGGCACCGTGGAGGTGTTGCTCGACCCGTTCTTGGAGGACTCGATCACCGAGTAGTCGCCCAGCTCGGGCGAGATCAGGATCGTCGTGGACAGCGCGTCCCAGCCCGGGTAGAAGGCGTTGTGCACCCACATCGGCTGGCCGAGGTCGCGCATCGCGACCGCCACGGCGGTGCCGGTGTCTTCGGTGGTCTCCGGCAGCGAGACGATGTCGGCACCGGTCGCCACCGCCGTCCGGGCGATCTCCTCCGGCGAGGTCGCCTCGCCCGCGGTGTTCCAGGTCATGACCCGCAGGCTGGTCGCGGTCTGCTCCGGGAGGTGATCGGCTCCGGTGCCGCGCAGGGCGAAGACGGCGACGTTGGCGAGGGCGGCCACGACCGAGACGATGGCGATGGATGCCGCGAATCCCCGCAGCGAGCGGGTCAGTGTGAACAGCAGCGCGATCACCGCGATGATCGCGAACGCGACGACGACGAAGCCGCGCAGCGACACGATCTGCGCGAGCGGATACGTCCGCTCGAGGCGGAAGAACTGCGGCCAGGTGACGACCGCGGCGGCCACCGCGAACAGCACCGTCACGAGGATCCCGATCAGCCGCCACACGACCGCGAGCCTAGGACAGCAGCCTGGCAGATCGCCGCACGGAATGCCCGGCGGGATGCCGTCCGAGGCGGGCCCGCTACGCTCGGATCCATGTCGCAGCGCGGGGTCGAGGGGGGCCGGTTCGAGGGGCCCAGCGACCTCCACCTGCACTCGCTGCGCTCCGACGGCACCGAGCCGCCCGCGCAGGTGATGGCGGCGGCGCATCGGCACGGCGTGCGCACTGCGGCGCTCACCGATCACGACACGACTTCCGGGTGGGCCGAGGCGGCGGACGCGGCGACGTCGCTGGGGATGACCTTCGTCCCCGGGATGGAGCTGTCGGCCAAGCACCAGTGGCGCAGCGTCCACCTGCTCGCCTACCTCATCGACCCGGACGAGCCCGCGCTGCGCGCCGAGACCGACCGGATCCGCAGCTCACGCCTGACCCGGGCTCGCACGATGGCCGAGCGGATCTCGCGCGACTACGACCTGGGCTGGGACGACATCCTCGCCCACACGACCGACGGAGCGACGGTGGGTCGCCCGCACATCGCCGACGCGCTCATCGCGAAGGGACTCGTCGCCGACCGGGCGGAAGCGTTCGCGCACATCCTCAGCCCGCGCGGCGACTACTACGTGGCCCTGTACGCGCCGCATCCCGTCGCCGCGGTCGACCTCATCGTGGACGCCGGCGGCGTGCCGATCATCGCCCACCCGGCGGGGCGGGCGGGACTGCTGCCGAGGCCCATCCTCGAGGAGCTGCTCGACCACGGGCTGGCGGGGTTCGAGCTCGGCCATCGCGAGAACCTGGATGCCGGCCGGCGCACCCTGGGCCGCATCGCGCGCGAGCGCGATCTCATCACGACCGGGTCCAGCGACTACCACGGCCTGGGCAAGCCGAACCTGCCCGGTGAGAACACCACCTCCGATGAGATGGTGCAGCGCATCATCGACGCCGGCACAGGGTCGGCGCCGGTGTACCCGTAATCGAACCGGGTGACCGATTCAGGCGCCCTGGCTGGGGCTTCCCGACGTGCGACGGCGGCGCCGGCGGCGCCGGGCGACGGCGGGCTTGCCGTCGTGGTGCTCCTTGCCCTGGCCGTCGTGGTTGCCGGTGCCCTCGGCGACATGGGCGCCTGCGGAGGACGAGGATGCCGCTCCGCCCGCTGCGGCAGAGGCATCCGTTCCTTCGGCGAAGGTGGCGCCCACCGGCTCGGCGTTCGCACGGCGCCGGCGGCGCCGGCGGCGGGTGGTCTCGTCGCCCGATGCCTCCTCAGCCGCGTCGGCGGCACGGCCCGGACGCTGGGTGCGCACCGTCTGCGTCTTGGGCGCGGTGACGATGCGCCCCTTGGTTCCGGCGGGGATGTCGAGGTCTTCGAACAGGTGCGGGCTCGACGAGTAGGTCTCGACGGGCTCGGGCTGACCGAAGTCGAGTGCGCGGTTGATGAGAGCCCACTTGTGCAGGTCGTCCCAGTCGACGAAGGTGACCGCGATGCCGGTCTTGCCGGCGCGGCCGGTGCGCCCGACGCGGTGCAGATACGCCTTCTCGTCTTCGGGGATCGTGTGGTTGATCACGTGCGTGACATCGTCGACGTCGATTCCGCGAGCGGCGACGTCGGTGGCGATGAGCACGTCCTTCTTGCCGGCCTTGAACGCCCCCATCGAGCGCTCGCGGGACTCCTGGCTCATGTCGCCGTGCACGGCGGCGGCGTTGAAGCCGCGGTCGCTCAACTCGTCGACGAGCTTCTGGGCGGCGCGCTTGGTGCGCGTGAAGATCACGGCCTTCGTGCCACCCTCGGCCTGCAGGATGCGCGCGATGATCTCGTCCTTGTCGAGCGAGTGTGCGCGGTAGACGAGGTGGCGGATGTTGGCCTGGGTGAGCCCCTCGTCGGGGTCGGTGGCGCGGATGTGGATCGGGTTCGACATGAATCGGCGCGCCAGCGCCACGATCGGGCCCGGCATGGTCGCGGAGAACAGCTGCGTGTGCCGAACCGCCGGCAGCTTCGAGAAGATCTTCTCGATGTCGGGCAGAAACCCGAGATCGAGCATCTTGTCGGCCTCGTCGAGCACGACCTCGGTCGCGTGCGACAGGTCGAGCAGGCGCTGGTTGTTCAGGTCGATGAGCCGGCCGGGAGTGCCGACGACGATCTGCGCGCCGGCCTTGAGCTGGTCGATCTGTCCCTCGTACGCCTTGCCGCCGTAGATGGCGACGACGCTCGTCGAGCGGTTCGAGGTGAGCATGTCCATGTCTTCGTACACCTGCACCGCGAGCTCGCGGGTGGGCACGACGATGAGCGCCTGCACGCCCGGGGCGGGGTCGAGCCCCAGGCGCTGGACGACGGGGATGCCGAAGCCGAACGTCTTGCCGGTGCCGGTCTTGGCCTGGCCGATGATGTCCTGGCCGGGAAGGCCGAGCGGAATGGTCTGCTCCTGGATGGGGAATGCGTCGACGATGCCCTTGGCGGCAAGCGCGTCGATGATGTCGGTGTCGACGCCGAGGTCGGCGAACGATGTCATAGCTGTGTCAGCCCGTCCGGCAGTGAGAAGCTGCCCTGTCTCGTACGCCCTGTGCAGAGCTGAGCGTCTGCGCGGGGCGGAGGATGGTCCACGCCCTCAACTCAATCCACGGGCGCGGGGCCCCGATCCAGTGCCGGGACGGCGTCCAGCCTACCTGACGACAACCGGGAGCCCGGTGAAACTAGGCTGGACCGCGTGGTGAGGTGGTTCTGGGAGCGCAGGCGCGAAGGCGGCACCCTCCGGCTGCGCCCCCGCGGCGACTCCGGCGATGCCACCCGCGTGGCGTTCGAGGAGCTCGCACCGGACGTGGACACGTTCCTCGGGCAGGCCGCCTACCTCCAGCTGGGGTACTTCGAGACGCTGAGCGAGCTCATCGCGTCCACCCCCGAGCTCACCGAGAAGGAGGCGGTCTCGCGCGCAGCCGGGGCCGCGCTGACCAAGCACGAGGCGATCGTCGCCCTCATCCGCGAGCGTGACGGCGACCCCACTGCGATCATGCTGCCCTTCCGCGAGGAGCTCGACGCTTTCCGCTGGGCCACGCACGGGGTCCGCCCGCAGGAGACGATGCTGTCGGTGCACATCACCGCCGGCATGCTCGACGACTTCTACTACGCGCTGGCGGCGAGCTACGACGACACCGGGCGACGGGTCGCGGCCATCCTCAAGGGCGACGACGACCGTCAGGCGATCGTCAAGCTGCTGCGGGCGACGATCGCCGACGACCCGGAGTGGCGCTCGCTGCTGGCGATGTGGGGCCGGCGGCTCGTGGGCGACACGCTGCTGATCGCGCGGTCGGCGCTGCGGGGCACGCCCGGGCCGGGCGACCTCGACGCCGAGGAGGAGAAGCAGGTCGAGCCGGTGTTCACCGAGCTCATGGGCGCCCACGCGCGGCGCATGGACGCACTCGGGCTCGCGGCCTGACGCGGATCAGGTGATGCGCAGCCGCGCCCGCTCGCGCGCGTCGTGAGCCACCCGGACGCGATCGAGCACGATCATCGCCGGCCAGGTCACGACGACCGGCGCGGCGAAGGAGGCCAGCCAGATCCACGCGCTCTGCTCGAGACCGAGCCAGGTGAACAGCAGCCACACCGCACCGCCGACGATCGCCCCGAGCATCGGCGCGACGGCGGCCCCGCGCAGGCTGCGGCGGCGCAGCGTGAAGTGGACGGCAGCGCCCACTGAGGCGCCCCAGATCAGCGCGAGGACGATCAGCATCTCAGGCGACGAAACCGACGCGCCGAGTCTCCTCGGTGCCGATCTCGATGTACGCGAGGCCTGCGGTGGGGACGATGTACGAGCTGCCTCGGTCGTCGACGAAGGTCAGATGCGTCGCCGCGGAGTCCAGAGCCGAGGCGACGGACTTCTTCACCGCGTCCGCGCTCTCGTTCGTCTCGAAGCTCAGTTCACGGCCGGTGTTGGCGATGCCGATGCGGATCTCCACGGATGTGCCTTTCTCGGGGCGGGCGCTCCTGAAACTCTACGACACGCGCCGAGGGCCGGGACGCGTGAACGCCGAGGGCGAACGCCGGTGTCGGCAGGTTCGGATAGTTTGACTCGGACGAGGGGGAGCGCATGATGTGGGATGCCGGACAGCACGCCGTGCTCGGGCTCGCGGCCGACGCATCCGGCGCCGTCGTCGGCGCCCCCGGCACAGGCAAGACGGCCGTCCTCGTCGAGCGGGTCCGCCGCCTGGTCGAAAGCGGGCTCGACCCGGATGCGCTGCTTGTGCTCACCCCGTCGCGGCAGACGGCGACCGCCCTGCGCGACCGGCTCGCGCTGACGGTCGACCGCGCGACCTCGGGTCCGCTCGCCCGGTCGGTCGCGTCGTTCGCGTTCCAGCTGGTGCGGGCTGCGGCGGTGGCCGCGGGAGACGAGCCGCCGCAGCTGCTCACCGGCGGCGACGAGGACCAGATCATCCAGGATCTGCTCGACGGCGACGCCGACGACGAGCGTGCCGGTCATCGGCGCTGGCCGGAATGGCTGGGCACAGACATCCGCTCGACCAAGGGCTTCCGCGGCGAGGTGCGGTCGTTCCTGGCAGAGTGCACGATGCTCGGCCTCGAGCCGTCGCGGCTGCGAGATCTGGCCGCCGCGCACGACGTGCCCGTGTGGGGGGCTCTGGCGTCGTTCCAGTCCGAGTACCTGCACGTGCGCGCTGACCTGCGCGGGGCGCACCGGGATGCCGCCGGTCTCGTCCGCGAGGCGCTGGGCCTGGTGCGCGCGGGCGGAACAGGACCGTTCGCGTCGCTGCGGGTGCTGCTCGTCGACGATGCGCAGGAGCTGACGCTCGGTGGTGTGGAGCTGCTCGAGGCGTGCGCGGCGCGCGGCATCGCGGTGCTCGCATTCGGCGATCCAGACACCGGATCGGGGGCCTTCCGGGGGGCGACGCCGGAGAACTTCGCGCGGCTGGTGCGCACGATCGGCGCGGGCACCGCGCACGTGCTCGATGAGCCGCACCGGGGGACGCGGGCGCAGACCGACCTCGTGCGCCGGGTCACCGAGCGCATCGGCGCCGGAGGCGTCGTGGCACACCGCCGCCCGCCGTCTGCGCAGAGTGCGGCGGATGCCGGCGTGCGGGCTCTCGTGCTGCGCTCGCCGTCGGAGGAGTACGACGCGATCGCACGGCTGCTGAGGGAGCGCCATGTGCACGACGAGGTGCCGTGGTCGCGGTGCGCCGTCATTGCGCACGACACCCGCCAGGTGGCAGGGCTGGAGGCGGAGCTCGCCGCGCGTGAGGTGCCCACCCGCGCGGTCGGTCCGGGACGGCCGCTGGGCGAGCTGGCCCCCGTGCGCGATCTCCTGGCGATGATCGAGCTCGCCGTCGGCGACCCCGCGCAGTGGTCGGCGGAACAGGTGTCGGCGGCGCTGCAGGGCAATGCCGGCGGCCTGGACCCGATCGCCCTGCGGCGACTGCGCACGGCGCTGCGGCATGCCGCGCTGCAGACCGTGGTCACCGACGCCGACGCCGACGCCGACGCCGACGCGGCGGACGGCAGGACGGCCGTGCCGTCCGGCGGCGAACTGCTCGTGTCGGCGATGGCGCACCGGGCCGAGTTCGCCGCCGTCGACACGCGGGAGGCCCGCCGCGCCGCGCGTGCCGCGGAGACGCTGGAGCTGCTGCGTGACGAGCTCGCCCGCGGGGCGACCGTGCACGAGCTGCTGTGGCTGGTGTGGGACCGCAGCGGGCTCGAGCGCTCCTGGGGCGAGGCCGCCGCCGGAACCGGGCCCCTCGCGGACCAGGCCGACCGCGACCTGGATGCCGTCGTCGCGCTGTTCCAGTCGGCGAAGCGCTTCGTGGAGCGCCGCGGCGAGGAGCTCGACCCCGGCGACGCGCTCGTGTTCGTGCGTGCGATCCAGGAGGCGGATGTCGCGGAGGACCGGCTCGGCGCCCCCGAGCGCGACGAGGCCGTGCGCGTGCTCACCCCCGCCGCGGCGGTGGGCACCGAGTTCGACACAGTGATCGTGGCGGGCGTGCAGGACGGGCTCTGGCCGAACACGCGCCTGCGCGGCAGCCTGCTGGAGACCTGGCGGCTCGCCGATGCGGCCATGCGCCCGCCCGGTGAGTCGGGGACCCTCGGGATTCTGGATCGCCGGCGCGCCGTGCTGCATGACGAGCTGCGGCTGTTCGCGCGGGCGCTGTCGCGGGCGCAGGCCCGCCTGATCGTCACCGCCGTGGACGACGACGACACCGGACCCAGCGTGCTGTTCGAGCTGCTGCCCGCGGCCGAGGCGGCGACGGGGGCGATGGAGCACCCGCTCTCGCTGCGCGGGCTCGTCGCCGCGCATCGCCGCGCGCTGACCGACCCCGCCGCGCGCAGCTCCGCGCGCGCGGCCGCACCCGGGCAGCTCGCCCTGCTGGCGGAGGCGCGTGTGGCGGGTGCAGCGCCCGCCCAGTGGTACGGCCTTCTGCCGCCGACGACCGAGACCCCGCTGCGTGACCTGGACCGCGAGGACGTGCGGGTCTCGCCGTCGCGGCTGCACACGCTGGAGGAGTGCGCGCTGAATTGGGTGATCGGCGACCTGGGCGGCGACGCGGGGAACGCGGTGGCGGGGCTGGGCACCATCATCCATGCGGCACTCGAACACAGCGAAGGCGGCGACGAGGAGTCGCTGTGGCGCGCGGTGGAGGCCCGCTGGGGCGAGCTGGAGTTCGAGTCCGCCTGGCGCGAGCGGGCCGAGCGGACCCGCGCGCGCGATCTCGTGCGTCGCCTGCACCTCTACCTCGTCCACTTCGCGCACGACGGCGGACGGCTCATCGGCGCCGAGCCGCACTTCGAGGTGCCCATCGAGTACGACCAGGCCCACGAGCACGGCGTGGTGCTCAGCGGCTACATCGATCGCGTCGAGCAGATCGCCGACGGCTCGGTCGTCATCGTCGACCTGAAGACCGGCAAGCGGGAGCCGCAGACGGATGCCGCCGTGGCCGACAATCCGCAGCTGGCCGCCTATCAGCTCGCCTTCGAGTCCGGCGCGATCGAGCAGGCGACCGGGCTCGCGCCCGGCGGCGCGAAGCTGCTGGTGCTGCGCCCGTCCGCGACGCGCAAGGACTACGTCGCGCCATGGCAGCCGCCGTTCGACGACGAGCGGCGTGCCGCATTCGTGGATCGCGTGCGCGCCGCAGTGGACGTCATGCGGGGCACCGCGTTCAGCGCGCCCTTCGAGGAGCACTGCCGCGACGACCACTCGTACGGACTGTGCCGCATCCACACTGTCAAGGCGGTGAGCGCGTCGTGACCCCGGTGCTCTCCGCCGCGACGATCGCCGCGGCGCTCGGCCAGTTCGCGCCCACCGTCGAGCAGACGGCCGTCATCGAGGCGCCTCTGGAGCCCGCCCTGGTCGTGGCCGGCGCCGGGAGCGGGAAGACCGAGACGATGGCCGCCCGGGTGGTGTGGCTGGTGGCCAACGGCATCGTCCGGCGCGACGAGGTGCTGGGCCTCACCTTCACCCGGAAGGCAGCCGGCGAGCTGGGCGAGCGGATCCAGAGCCGTCTGCAGCGCCTGGCGGAGTTCGAGCGCAGCGGGCTGCTCGGGGCGCTGCCCGGCCTGCACGCCCGGGGACGGCTGGATGCCTTCTTCGCGCTCGAGCGGGAGCGGGATGCCGGCGCCGCCGCCGGCGGAATCGACGCTCGGCACCGCCAGCTCGTCGACCGGCTGGCGCAGGACAGCGGCACCGCCTCGGCTCCGGCCGACCCCGACGCGCTGCTGCACCGCCCCACCGTCTCGACGTACAACAGCTTCGCCGACGGGGTCGTTCGCGAGCACGCCGTGCGGATCGGCCGCGACGCGGAGGCCGCCGTGCTCTCGGAGTCGGCGGCGTGGCTGCTCATGCGGCGCATCGTCCTCGCCTCGGACGACCCGCGCCTGGAGGAGCGGGGCGAGGCTCTGCGCAGCATCGTGGATGCCGGGCTGCGCATCGCGCGCGAGGGCGTCGACAACCTGGTCGACCTCGACCGGCTCGCCGCGTTCCCGGCGCTGTTCGCCGACGTGTGCGACCGGCCCTCGACCCGCAAGGGCACGGACGTCTACGCCGACGTGCGCGAGGCGGCCGACAAGGTCGGCGCCCTGGCCCTGCTCACCGACCTCGCCCGCGCATACAACGCGCACAAGCGGCGTCTGGGCGTGCTGGACTACGCCGATCAGGTCGCCGGGGCGCTGCAGGTGGCGCGCAGCCACCCGGCCGTGGTCGACGAGCTGCGCGAGAGGTACCGCGCAGTGCTGCTGGACGAGTATCAGGACACCTCCGTCGTGCAGACCGACCTGCTCGCCGCCCTGTTCCGCGCCACACCGGTCATGGCGGTGGGTGACCCGCATCAGGCCATCTACGGCTGGCGCGGAGCCAGTGCGGGCAACCTCGCCGGCTTCGCCGCGGCATTCGCCGACGAGGGCCGCTGCGGCCGGTACGGGCTGCTGACGAGCTGGCGCAACAGCGGCCGGGTGCTGAGCGCGGCCAACGCGGTGCTCGCGCCCCTCGCAGCAAGCGCGCCGGTCGGCGGCGAAGCAGGCGTGCAGCCGTTGCGGGCGCGTCCACAGGCGCCCCGCGGCCAGGTCGAGCTGGCCTTCGAGTCCGACATCGACGCCGAGGCCGATCGCGTCGCGGCCTGGTTCGAGGGTGTCCGCGCCCAACGGCACGCGGCCGACCGCAGCACGACCGGCGCCGTCCTGTTCCGCAGCAAGAAGCACATGGTGCGCTTCGGCGAGGCACTGGGGCGCCGCGGCATCCCGCACCGCATCCTCGGCCTCGGAGGGCTGCTCTCCACGCCCGAGGTGGTCGACGTCGTCGCCATGCTCCGCGTCATCAGCGATCCCGGCGCCGGATCCGCACTGATCAGACTGCTCGCCGGGCCCCGCTGGGCGATCGGGCTCGCCGACCTGCGCGAGCTGGCACGGCTGGCTCGTCGCATCGCGACGCACGACGCCGCCCTGCAGCCGCTGCCGCCGGAGGTCGTCGAGCGCGTGCGGCAGTCCGCCGCAGACGATCAGGGCTCGCTCATCGACGCGCTCGACTTCGTGCTGCGTCACCGCCAGGACCACGGCTGGCTGTCGGGGCTCACCCCGCAGGCGCGCGAGCGGCTGCGGGAGGCCGCGGCGGTCATCGACGGCCTGCGCCGCGCGTCGTCACTGCCGATCCCCGAGCTCGTCCGGCTCATCGAGGTGGAGCTGCGGCTGGACATCGAGCTCGCCGCGAACGAGACGCGTGGGCCCGCGCGCACCGCCTCGGCACAGCTGCGCGCCTTCGTGGACGAGCTGCACGCGTTCCTGGCCACCGACGAGTCGGGCTCTCTGCCGAGCCTGCTCGCCTGGCTCGACCATGCCGAGCGACGGGACGAGTTCGCGCCGCGCACCGAGCCCCCGGAGGACGATGTCGTGCAGCTGCTGACGATCCACGGCGCCAAGGGCCTGGAGTGGGATGCCGTCGCTGTGGTGCGCCTGGTCGTCGACGAGCTGCCGACCAGCGCGAAGGACACGAAGGGGTGGCTGAGGTTCGGCGTGCTGCCGTACGAATTCCGCGGCGACGCCCGCTGGCTCCCGCGCCTGCGCTGGCGGCGCGAGGAGGCGCCGACGCAGCAGGACCTCAAGGCCGCGTTCGACGCATTCATCGCGGCGAACCGCGCCCGCCAGCTCGAGGAGGAGACCCGGCTCGCCTATGTCGCCGTCACCCGCGCGCGCGACCACCTCCTCCTGACCGGGTCGAGCTGGTCGGGCACCAAGAAGCCGCGCGAGCGGTCGCCGTTCCTCGACGCCATCGCGCAGGCGCTCGAGGTCGAGCTGCCCGAGGACGATCCAGGGGAGGACCCGTACACGGGCCGGCGCCGGCTGCTGTCGTGGCCCATCGACCCCCTGGGCGACCGCCGCCCTCCGGTCGCAGCGGCAGGCAGCCAGGTCATGGCAGCGGCAGAGCTGCCCGGTGCCGCGCCGTCGGCCGATCTGGCGCTGCTGCTGCGCGAGAGGCAGGAGCGCGCCAGGCCTGCCGCAGCCGTCGCACCGCCGCGGATCGCCGCGTCACGGTACAAGGATTTCGTCGCCGACTACGCCGGCGCGGTGGCGCGGCTGCGCCGCCCGATGCCCGAGCGCCCGTATCCGCAGACCCGGCTGGGCACGCTCTTCCACGCCTGGGTGGAGGAGCGGTCGGGACTGAGCGGCCGCGGCGGCTCCATCGACGACGGGCTGTGGGAGGGCGACGACGAGGAGGCGCCCAGCGAGGCATCCGCCCGCGAATCCGCACGCCTGGCCGAGCTGAAAGCCGCCTTCGAGAGGTCGGAGTGGGCGGGACTGCGGCCCATCGCGGTGGAGACCGAGATCGACTTCACCGATGCCGACCTCGACGGGCGCGAGCGTGTGGTGGTGTGCAAGCTGGACGCGGTGTACCAGCGCGGCGAGCGCGTCGAGATCGTCGACTGGAAGACCGGGCGACCCCCGCGCACCGCGGAGGAGCGGGAGGAGCGGATGCTGCAGCTCGAGCTGTACCGACGCGCATACCACGCGAAGCACCGAGTGCCGCTGGAGCAGATCGACGTCGCGCTGTACTACGTGGGCGACGACATCGTGCTGCGCGGCTGAGGGCTACTCGGAGGCCGCCCACCGCCGCAGTGCCTCACGGGAGGCGCGCTCAGCTTCGGCGGCATCAGCCTGCGGGTCTGCCTCGGTCGCGTCATCGGGCTCGGCCGGGCGCGCATCGGCCCATGCCACGAGATCGATCGGCGCGGTGTCGACACCCACGGTGGATGCGCCGCCGGCCTGCTCGGTCGGATCGAACAGCGCAGCCAGCTCGTCGGGGTCGTACGCGTCGGTCTGCATCGACGTGTCCACAGCGGGGGCGGGTGCGGTCGAGGGCATGCGGTCGAGGATGGCCATCGCGTCGTCGAGGGGCTCACGCGACTCGCGGGGCATCAGATCGTCGTCGCGCACGCTGCGCGCCAGGTCGTCCAGGAGCGCGGCCGCGTCGTCGACGACGTCCTCATCATGCAGTTCGCTGCCGTGCACGAGCCACTGCACGAACTCCAGCTCGGCATAAAGCCGCGCGCGGATGCGCAGGCTGCCGTCCGGCGCGCGGTGCGCGCTGTCCTGGTACGCCGCGAACACATCGTCGGCCGCCTCGGGAGCGGACGCGAGCCAGCGCAGATCTGTCGCCGCGTCGCCCACGCTCAGCCCGTGCCAGTCGAGCACGCCCGTGACGGCAGGACCGGTCTGGTCGTCGTGGTAGGTGATCTCCTCGAACAGGAACGACGTCGCTGCGGCACCCCCGAGGATGACCGTGGACTCGAACCGCCACAGATCGTCGGTCGCCAGCGCACCCCGCCAGCGCTCCAGCAGCGTCGCCGGCACCCGCCCGGTCGCTTCGGCCCGATCCAGCAGCGCCGAAGCCTCGGAGCGGATCTCCTCCGACGTGCGCACCGGAAGACCCTCGTCGCGCACCACCGAGCCGGGCAGGGCGTGGACGGACGCAAGGGCCTGTCCCACGGATGCGGCGGCGCCGGGCCCTGCGGGCAGATGCGCGGCCTCGACCTGATAGCCGGGGAGCAGATCAGTCACGAGCGCACGGGAATCGCCCAGCTGCGCCTGGCCCAGCATCTCCGGCGCGCGGACGCCCAGCAGACCCCGCACCCCGGCGGTCAGAGCGCGCAGGGCGACCGCCTCGGCTGCCAGCTCGCGGGCCGCGGCATCGTCGACGGGAGCCCGCACGACGACGGATCTCCCGTCATCCAGACGGAGGACGGCGGCGTCGCAGCGTCCCGACCCTCCGGCGCTGAGCGCACCTGCGGCAACCACGCCCACCCGGGGCAGGGCCGATGTCGCGGCCGCGGCTAGAGTGAGGGGTGAGCGTGCCATGCCCCCCAGGGTAGGTCGGTCCGGTGCGGGCGCCCCCGCGCCACGCCCGTCGAGAGAGGTTTCGATGACCGCGCACCCGCGCTCTCCGCACCGGTCGCAGCCGGCGCTCGCGCGCAGCGGAATGGACCGGGCGGCGGGGGAGCGCAGCGACGAGGCCGTCGCTGCGGCGCGCGCGGACGCCGGCACCCGGGTGCTGATCGTGCGCGGGGATCGCGCGCCCCTCGACGAGGGGCAGACCACGCTGCGCTTCGTCGCGCCGGTCGATGTGCCCGAGGGTGCGCAGTGGGCCTTCCTGGGCAGGAGCGATGGCGTCGCGGTGCTCTGCGCTGCCTTTCCCGCCGACGCCGAGGACCCCGTCGACGCCCCCGGAGGATGGGCGGGACTGCGAGCGGTCGGCGGTGCGCTGGACGCGGCGGATGCCGGAGTGTTCGTGCAGGCGGTATCCCTCGGCCGGTGGCTCGTGGACTCCCCGTACTGTCCGAGCTGCGGCGGGGTGGCCGCACTGGCAGGCGGCGGATGGTCACGACGCTGCACGGTGTGTTCGCGAGAGCACTTCCCGCGCACCGACCCCGCCATCATTGTCGCGGTGGAGAGCGAGGAGCGCTCGCGGCTGCTGCTCGGCTCGAACGCGCTGTGGGGTCAGGACCGGTATTCGTGCTTCGCGGGCTTCGTCGAGGCCGGGGAGTCCCTGGAGGCGGCGGTCGAGCGTGAGATCCAGGAGGAATCCGGCATCCGGGTCGCAGCCGTCGAGTACCGCGGATCGCAGGCATGGCCCTACCCCCGCTCGCTCATGGTCGGGTTTCGCGCGCAGGCGGCCCGCGACGCGGATGCCCGGCCCGACGGCGACGAGATCGTGTCGGTGCGCTGGTTCTCGCGGGCTGAGCTGAGTGCCGCGTTCGAGGGTCGCAGCGAGGTGCTGCTTCCCGGCGCCGCCTCGATCGCCCACACGCTGATCCGCGACTGGACCGCGGACGGAGATCCGCCCCGATGACCGCGGACCCCCTGACCGGGCTGGACGAGCGGCAGCTGGAGGCGGCCACCACCCTGCGTGGACCGGTGTGCGTGCTGGCCGGCGCCGGCACCGGCAAGACCCGGGTCATCACGCACCGCATCGCGCACGGTGTGGACACCGGGGCGTACTCGCCCCGCCGGGTCATGGCGCTCACCTTCACCACGAAGGCCGCCGGCGAGCTGCGCGGGCGACTGCGGGCGCTGGGCGTGCAGGGCGTCGCAGCGCGCACATTCCACGCGGCGGCGCTGGCGCAGCTGAACTTCTTCTGGCCCACACTGGCCGGCGACTCGGCCCCGTCGCTCATCGACAACAAGGTGCGCCTGCTCGCGCACGCCGCCGACGGGCTGGGGCTGCGGCCGGATGCCGCGACCCTGCGCGACGTGGCAAGCGGCATCGAGTGGCGCAAGATCACGATGCGCTCGGTCGAGCATTACGCCCGCGCGCGCCCGAACGGCGTGGGAGCCCTGCCCGTCGAGGCGGTCGCGGACCTGCATCACGCGTACGAGCGCCTCAAGGATGCCCGGCGCCAGCTGGATTTCGAGGACGTCCTGCTCGCCTGCGCCGGCATGCTGGAGGCCGAGCCGCATGTCGCCAAGGCGGTGCACGAGCAGTACCGGCAGTTCACCGTCGACGAGTACCAGGATGTCTCGCCGCTCCAGCAGCGACTGCTCGAGCTGTGGGTGGGTGATCGCGGCGAGCTGTGCGTCGTCGGCGACGCCAGCCAGACGATCTACTCGTTCGCGGGCGCCGATGCCCGTTTCCTGCTCGAGTTCGCCCATCGCCACCCGGACGGCCGGGTGGTGCGGCTGGAGCAGAACCACCGGTCCGATGCCGCGATCCTGGATGTCGCCAACGCGCTGATGCGCGGGCGGCCCGGTGCGCTCGAGCTGGTCGCCGCCGCCGGGCATGCCGATTCGCCCAGACCCGTGGTCACCGGCTACGAGGACGACGAATCGGAAGCCGCCGGGATCGCGACCAGCATCGCGCGACAGCTGGCGGCCGGGGCCGACGCGCGCCAGATCGCGGTGCTCTATCGCGCCCACGCCCAGTCCGGCCTGCTGCAGCAGGCGCTCGCCGAGCGCGGCGTGGCCAGCAGGGTGCTCGGCGGCACGCGGTTCTTCGACCTCCCCGAGGTGCGACAGGCCATGATGGCGCTGCGTGCCGCATCCGTCGCACCGCTGGAGACGACATTCCTGGACACCGTCCGCGATGTGCTGCGCTCCCTGGGGTACGCCGACGAGCCGCCGCCTGCCGGTGGGGCCCTGCGCGACGCGTGGGAGGCGCGGGCAGCCCTCCTGCGCCTGGCCGAGTCCGCGCCGGCGGGGACCACGCTGCGCATGTTCACCGACACGCTTCACGCGCGCGCCCAGGACCAGCACGAGCCGGAGCTGGGCACGGTCACCCTCTCGACCCTGCACGCCGCGAAGGGCCTGGAGTGGCCGCACGTCCACATCGCGGGCATCGCCGAGGGGCTGCTGCCGATCTCCTATGCGACCGCGTTCGAGCAGGTCGACGAGGAGCGCCGGCTGCTGTACGTGGGCATCACGCGGGCAGGGCGAACGCTGTCGCTCTCCTGGTCACGCGGACGGGGGCGGACGGCACGGCTTCCGTCGCGATTCCTCGCGGAGATCGGCACCCGCACTCTGGATGAGGCGCGTGGCTCCGCCACTCCCGGCGCGTCGCACCCGACGTCACGGCCACCGAGTGCTCGCGACGCCGGCCGTCCGCGACCCGCGGGGCATGTGGCCCCTCGCCGCGGGTGAGCCGCGCGGCGAGCTGACCGGCCTCGGTCGCCAGCGCGGCGCTGACCGGGACGGGCTCGCGCGCCAGCAGCTGGGCGAGAAGCATCGGCCACGCCGGGTCCGCATCCCGCCTGTGAGCCTCCACGCACTCCAGACAGGCGGTCTCTCCCGGCACGACGAGCGGCCCGATCAGCGCCCCGCTGCCGGAGAACACCACCGGAAGGTGCGGCGCGTCGTCGCGCAGCGCCGCGCGGGCGCGCTGGGGCGCCAGGGCGTGGTGCGCGAGCAGGACCCGCGTCAGCGAGCGGTCCCGGACCGAGGGCACCCGGTCGCCGCCGTCGACGACGTCCACCCTGATCCCGGCCGCGCCGAGGGCATCGCAGACCCGCGCAGCCGCATCGTCTGCGACGAGGGCCTCGAGGACCACGCGCGACTGCGCCGGCTCAGGTGCCTGCAGGACCGGTGCGAGCAGCGCCATCAGGTGATCGGCCGCCTCCGGCGTCCCGCCGCCGCGCTCGGCGAGCATCGCCACGGCGTGGCCGGGCACCCCCGCCTGCAGGTCGTGGATCAGCCGGAGCTGCCACGGCGCCGGATCGTCGATGTGCGCACGCCCCTCGACGCCGAACTGGAGCGTGCGATCGCTGCGCCACAGCGGAGGGTGGGCGGGATCGAGTCGGAGCAGGGCCATGCGCCGATTCTCACCGGCGATCGTCACCGGCCGCGGAGTTGTCCACAGGTGCGTGGGCGGATGCTCGCGAGGCTCGGGCTGTGCAGAGCCGGAGAGCTACACGGGGCGCGGCTCGTCCGTTCCGCCGTCGTCCGCGCCGTCCTCGCCGCCGTCCGCGCCGGCGCCGTCCTCGCCGGGAGTGCCCGCCTCGGGATCCTCGTCCGCCTCCGCGAGCAGGGCCGCCAGCGCGTCGTCGAACTCGTCGCGCGCCGGCTCCTCGCCGCGGGCCCGTGCCTCCAGGCGGGCGACCAGCGCCGACGGGTCGTCGATGTCCGAGGCCTCCGGCATCAGATCCGGGTAGTCCCACAGGGCGTCCCGTCCCTCGGTGCCGACCGCGTCCGTGACCGCGCGCCACATCGCGGCCGCTTCACGCAGCCGGCGGGGACGCAGCTCGAGCCCGACGAGCGAACCGAGCGCCTGCTCGGCTGGGCCGCCGACCGCGCGCCGACGGCGCGCCGCTTCGGCGAGGCGCTCGGTGTGCGGCAGCCGGGCCGTGGCATCCGTGGTCACCACGTCCACCCAGCCCTCGATCGTCGCCAGGATGTTCTCCAGGCGCGCCATCGCCGCCTGTCCTGACTCGGATCGCTGGAGCAGCCGGCCGCTCATGAGCGCCTGACGCAGCTCCTCGGGCTCGCTGGGGTCGAAGCGCGAGGCGAGGTCCTCGAGGCCCTCATTGTCGACGACGGTGCCCCGGGCGATCTCGCCGACCTGCGCGATCACGTGGATGCGCAGCCATTTGGCGTGCCGGAAAAGGCGCGCCCGGGCGAGCTCGCGCGCCGCGATGTAGAGCGCGGCCTCGTCGGCGTCCACCTCCAGTCCTTCGCCGAAGGCGGCGAAGTTCTGCGGCAGGATCGCGGCCGCACCGGCGGGCATCACCGGGATGCCCACCTCGCCTCCGCTGACCACCTCCGTCGACAGGCGGCCCACCACCTGGCCGAGCTGCGCGGCGAACAGCGATCCGCCGATGCCGCGCATCAGGCGCCCGGCGCCCTGCACGACGCCCTGCAGCTCTTCCGGAGCCTGTTCGCTGAGCGTGCGGGTCAGCGCGTCGGCGATGCTGGTGGCCACGGGCTCGGCGAGCTCCTGCCACACCGGCAGCGTCTCCTCCACCCACTGACCGCGCGTCAGCGCACGCGGGGGGTCGGCGAGATCGCCGATCACCGTCGCCTCGCTGACCCACAGCGCTGCGAGATGGAAGGCCTGATCCAGCTCGGTGCGCTGACCGGCGGTGACGCTTCGGCCGTCCTGGTTGGCGATGTGCAGCGACTGCCGCTTCGCGAGATCCCAGGAGATCCCGCCCTCGCCGGCACCGGAGAACGCGCTCTGCAGGTGCTGCATGACCGTGGACATCATCGCCGGATCGAAGGGCACGCCGGACAGGCGCGAGAGCTGATCGGGATCCAGATTGGCACCCGATGCGCCGAAGAGCTGCCGCATCAGCTCCTGGAACTCGTCTTCGGGGCTGCGGTCGTCGTCTGCCACGTCTAGCCGCCTTTCAGCCGGGTGCGTCCTACGCTAGTCGCACGAATCCCTGCTCTCCCCGGCTCAGCGCCCTCCCGCTTACGCCGGTCGCGAACGAATCCGGAAAGGCGGAAGTGTGGCGCTGTTCGACGAGTCCGTGCGGATCGCGCCGGCGCCGCGCAGGCGGATGCCCCGGGGCACCGTCGTGGGCATCTGGGCGCTGGTGGTGGCGCTGATCGCGCTCCTGGTCATGACCTTCCTGCCGACGTCGTTCGTCATCCAGCGGCCGGGGCCGGTGTACAACACGCTGGGTGAGGCGCGGTCCGCCGACGGCACCCTGGTGCCGCTCATCTCGGTCGAGGGCGCCCGCACGTATCCGACCGACGGCTCGCTGGACCTGCTCACCGTGGAGACCGTGGGAAATCGCGAGCGGACGCCGTCCTGGCTCGAGCTGGCCACGGCATGGTTCGACCCCTCCCGCGCGGTCATCCCGCTCGATGCCGCCTTCCCGGACGGGCAGACCAGCGAAGAGCGCAACGAGCAGAGCGCGTTCATGATGATCGACTCGCAGAAGGAGGCGACCGCGGCCGCACTGCTCGACCTCGGCTACGACGTCGATCCGTATCTGCGCGTGTACGGGATCATCGACGACTCGGCGTCGGTCGGAATCCTCGAGGCGGGCGATGTCATCGTCGACGCGGACGGCACGACGATCACCGACGTCGAGCAGCTGCGCGACATCATCGAGGCGCTGGCCGGCGCCCCGGTGCCGCTGACGATCGAGCGCGACGGGGTCCAGAAGACCGTCGAGGTGACGCCACAGGAGACGCGGGACGACGACGGGGAGAAGAGCTGGCTGATCGGGGTCACGCTCATCACCGACTACGACTTCCCGATCGACGTCACGATCCAGCTCAACAACGTCGGCGGCCCGAGCGCCGGGATGATGTTCGCCCTCGGCATCATCGACACGCTGACCCCCGGCGAGCTCAACGGCGGCGAGACCGTTGCCGGGACGGGCACGATCACGGCCGACGGCGAGGTCGGCCCCATCGGCGGCATCCGGCAGAAGCTGTTCGGCGCGCGCGGCGCGGGCGCCGACTTCTTCCTGGCGCCGGAGTCGAACTGCGAAGAGGTGATGGGGCACATTCCCGACGGCCTGCGTGTGTTCTCCGTGCACGACCTCGACGACGCGCTGGCCGCACTCGACGCGATCGCCGGCGACGGCGAGCTCGACGCGCTTCCGACGTGCGATCTCACGGCGGCGCAGGGCTGAGGCTCGGCGTTCCCTCAGCGGCGCCTGCCTAGGATGGACGGGTGACCACGACCTCCGCGCCGACGCCGGCCACGCCCCGAAAGTCCCGACGCGCCATCGCCATCACCCTCGTGGTGCTGGCGGCACTGGTGATCGGGTTCTTCGTCTTCGCGAACCTCTACGCCGACTGGCTGTGGTTCACCCAGCTGGGGTACCAGACGGTGCTCACGACGCAGTGGCTGGCGCGCGTCGTCATGTTCGCCGTGGGATTCCTCGGCATGGCGGTGCCCGTGTGGCTGGCCATCCAGCTCGCCTACCGGCTGCGTCCCGTCTACGCGCGACTCAGCTCGCAGCTGGACCGCTACCAGGAGGTCGTCGAACCGCTGCGCCGGCTGGCCATGTGGGGCATCCCGGTCTTCTTCGGATTCTTCGCCGGCTTCGCCGCTTCCGCGCAGTGGGAGACCACATGGCTGTGGATCAACGGCGTCAAGACCTCCGAGACCGACCCGCAGTTCGGCATGGACACCGGGTTCTACCTGTTCGGCATGCCCTTCTACAGCGCGCTGCTGGGCTTCATCTCTGCGGCTCTGCTGATCAGCCTGCTGATGACGGCGCTGGTGGCGTACCTGTACGGCTCGGTGCGGATCGGCCAGCGCGAGCTGCGCATCTCGAAGGCCGCGCGCATCCAGCTCGCGGTGATCGCGGGCCTCTACCTGCTGGTGCAGGCGGTCAGCATCTGGCTCGACCGCTACAAGACGATGGTCGAGCCCGGCGACATGATCACCGGCCCGGGGTTCACGGGCGTCAACGCCGTCATCCCGGGGCAGACCATCCTCGCGATCGCGGCCGCCATCGTGGCGGTGCTGTTCTTCGTGACGGCGTTCATCGGCCGCTGGCGCTACCCGCTGATCGCGACCGGGCTGCTCGTGGTCTCCGCGATCGTCCTGGGCGCCGTGTACCCGTGGATCATCAACACCGTCGAGGTCAAGCCCAATGAGCTCAGCCTCGAGCGCCCGTACTACCAGCGCAACATCGACGCGACCAAGATCGCGTACGGCATCGACGG
>DASSYC010000155.1:0-2263 GCA_035703465.1 Microbacterium sp.
AGATCGGCTCGGGCCTGTCGGTATGGCACCCTCGCGGGGGGATCGTCCGTGGCGAGATGGAGCAGCATGCGCGGCGTCGCCACATCGCCGACGGCTACACCTACGTGTACACGCCGCACATCTCCAAGGAGGACCTCTTCCTCCAGTCGAACCACCTCGTCACCTACAAGGAGGGGATGTTCCCGCCGATCGTCATGGACGAGGAGCGGGATGCCGCCGGCAACGTCACCAAGCAGGGCCAGGATTACTACCTCAAGCCCATGAACTGCCCGATGCACATCCTCATCTACAAGGAGCGTGCACGCAGCTATCGCGACCTGCCGATGCGTCTCGCCGAGAACGGCACCGTGTATCGCAACGAACTCTCCGGTGCGCTGCACGGCCTCACCCGCGTGCGCGGCTTCACCCAGGACGACTCGCACCTTTTCGTCACCCCGGAGCAGCTGGAGGGCGAGGTCACGAAGGTCCTGGAGTTCGTCATCTCGATGCTGCGCGACTTCGGGCTCGACGACTTCGAGCTCGAGCTGTCGATGCGCGACGACGAGAAGGAGAAGTGGATCGGCAGCGACGAGTTCTGGGAGTACTCGACGGACGCGCTGCGAAACGTCGCCGTCGCGAGCGGGCTGAAGCTCACCGAGGTGCCGGGCGAAGCGGCGTTCTACGGGCCGAAGATCGATCTGAAGACCACCGACGCGATCGGACGGGTGTGGCAGCTGTCGACGGTGCAGGTCGACCCCAACCTGCCCGAGCGGTTCGAGCTGGAGTACACCGACCGCGATGGCGAGAAGAAGCGCCCGATCATGATCCACCGGGCGCTGTTCGGCTCGATCGAGCGGTTCTTCGCGATCCTGCTCGAGCACTACGCAGGAGCGTTCCCGGTGTGGCTGTCGCCGGTTCAGGTGGTCGGCATCCCGGTCGCCGAGGAGTACGCCGACTATCTCGACGACATCGTGGCGCAGCTGCGTGCCGAGGGGGTGCGCGCCGAGGTCGACCACAGCGACGACCGGATGCAGAAGAAGATCCGCACCCACACCACGCAGAAGGTGCCGCTCATGCTGATCGCGGGGGAGCAGGACCGTGCTGCCGGTGCCGTGTCGTTCCGCTTCCGCGACGGCTCGCAGGAGAACGGGGTGCCCGTCTCCGACGCCGTGCGTCGCATCCGCGCCGCGATCGACAGCCACACGCTCGTGGACACGGCGGAAGACTTCGCGTGACCGACGTTCCGCCGCCGCGGCCGGACACCCCGCTCCCCGAGCCTGAAACCCCACTGCCCGAGCCTGTCGAGGGGCTCGTCGCGGCGGCCGCGCTGCCGGGCGTCCCCGACGAGTTCCAGCGGCTGTGGACGCCGCACCGCATGGCGTACATCCAAGCGGGACCCGAGCCGCTGCGCGCGGAGTGCCCGTTCTGCGCGGCGCCCCGCAAGTCGGATGTCGACGGGCTGATCGTCGCGCGCGGTGAGACCGCCTACGCGCTGCTGAACCTCTTCCCGTACAACTCCGGGCACCTGCTCGTGTGCCCGTATCGGCACATTCCGCTCTACGACGATGCGACGCCTGAGGAGGTCGCCGAGATCGGCTTGCTCACACAGCAGGCGATGGCTGCGCTGCGGCGCGTGTCGCGCTGCGACGGGTTCAACATCGGCATGAACCAGGGGCGCGTCGCGGGAGCCGGCGTGGACGGGCACCTGCACCAGCACGTCGTGCCGCGCTGGGAGACCGACGCCAACTTCTTCCCGATCATCGCGAAGACGAAGGCCCTGCCGCAGCTTCTCGGCGACGTGCGCGAGGCCGTCGCCGGTGCGTGGGAGGTCCCCGGTCGCTGACCGGCTCAGCGCACCTGCTCGACCGTGAACTGCAGGCGCGGATGCGCGTACGCCTCCTGCGACTCCACGAGATGCAGCTCGCGTTCTCCCGACGCGTAGGTGCGCTCGATCAGATCGAACACGCTCGAGGCGGTGCGCGCGAGGGCAGCGGCGGCGTCGCCGGTACGGCGGCAGTGGGCCGTGAAGAGGGCCGCCGTGACATCCCCCGATCCGTTCGCCTTCAGCGGCAGCAGCGGAGTCCGCACGATCCATGCGCCCTCGGCGGTCACCGCGAGCATCTCGATCGTCTGCTCGGGCCGTCCGGGCCGCTCCACGCTGGTGACCAGCACCGTGCTCGGCCCGCCCTCGCGCACCAGGTCAGCGGAGGCGAGGGTCTCGTCGAGGGTGTGCGGCTCGGTGCCGGTGAGATAGCCGAGCTCGAACTGGTTCGGGGTGATCAGA
>DASSYC010000177.1:0-2676 GCA_035703465.1 Microbacterium sp.
TGCGGGCACGGGGCATCCACCATCCTGATGGCGCAGGCGTTCCCCGCGTCGCGCTTCGTCGGGGTGGATGCGCACGCGGCGTCGATCGAGACCGCCCGCGTGCGCGCGGCCGAGGCCGGCGTCGCCGACCGCATCGAATTCGAGGCGGCCGACGCGCGCTCGTTCTCCGGCCGCGGCTACGATCTCGTGACCACGTTCGACAGCCTGCACGACATGGGCGATCCGGTCGGCGCCGCACGTCACGTGCGTGAGGCGCTCGTGCCGGACGGCACCTGGATGATCGTCGAGCCGATGGCGGCCGACCGTGTGGAGGACAACTTCACGCCGGTGGGCCGGGCGTACTACGCGTTCTCGACGCTGCTGTGCACGCCGGGATCGCTCTCGCAGGACGTCGGCCTTGCGATCGGCACCCAGGCCGGGCCCGCGCGGCTGCGCGAAGTGATCGTCGACGGTGGCGGCTTCTCGAGCCTGCAGCAGGCGGCGGCGACGCCGTTCAACCTGGTGCTCGAGGCCCGGCCCTGAGACTTCACCTGGGCCGCACCTGAGCCGGCCTGAGGGGGACTAAGACCCCTCAGGCCGGCTCTAAGGGCACCGCCGCCGCGGAAGATGAGGCGATCGCCCCATGTGCGGCACCCCCCTCAGCGAGGAAAGTCATACCTGTCAGCAACCGGACAGCCGGAGCAGCCCCAGACAGGAGATCGACATGAACGCCACCGTCCACACCGCACTGATCTTCGACCAGCAGCGCGCCGCGCAGCTCGACCGCGAGATCGCCATCCGCCGCAGCATCGCCGAGCGCCCGGCCGAAGCGGCTCCGGCGCCCCGGCAGTCGCCTTCCGTCCTCACCCGCCTGTTCGGCCGGCCCGCCCGCCCGGCGGTGCGCACCGCACACTGACACCCTGACCTGCGGCAGCCGGCACCGCCGGCAACCGGGGGAGCGGAGAGCAAGGGCTCCGCTCCCCCGGTTTCTTTTCTGCGGCTCAGACGAAAGGATTCTCGATGCGCACGCCACGCATCACGCTTCCGTCGGCGAGGTCCTCGCTGAGCAGCACATCGCAGCCCGCGACCGCCGCCGCTTCGATGATGAGCGCGTCCCAGTAGGAGACCTGATGGGCGCGCACCGTCTCCACCGCCGCGGCGACCAGCGCAGCATCCGTCGGGACCACCGCGAGCGCCGACAGCCGCCCCACCGCTCGCGCGGCGTCGTCAGCCGGCAGCGGCACCGCGAGCTTGCGCGTGACGGTCACGTAGAACTCGCCGAGCACCTGGGCGCTGACCACGAAGGGGGCTCGCTCGATCACCTCGATGGCGAGACGTCGCTTGCGGTCGTCAGAACGGTCGAACGCGTAGACCAGGACGTCCGTGTCGAGAAACGCGGTCATGCGCCGGCGAGATCGTAGAGCTCATCGCGAGTCCAGGACCGCCCATCCTCGCCGCTGGTCGCCGGCGAGGACCTGGCCAACTCCGCCACCTCGCGGCGCGCTGCGGCCTCGGCGCCCGAATCGGCGAACGAGGTCAGGTATGAGCGCAGCAGCGCGTTCACCGACGTCCCCTGTTCAAGTGCGCGAATCCGTGCGCGCTTGAGCAGGTCGTCGTCGATCACGATCGTGAGATTCGCCATTCGATCAGTGTAGCGCGGAACCCGTGTAGCACGGGTTACCGGATGGTGTCCTGTCCCGGGGGCAGGATGGAACCCATGCACTACGACATCCCCGCGCCGATGCTCGCCAAGTCCGTGCCCGCGGTTCCCGAGGGACCGGGCTTCAGCTACGAGCCCAAGTGGGACGGGTTCCGCGGCCTCGTGTCGTGGGACGGGACCGATGTCGAGATCGGCAGTCGCGGGGCCAAGCCGCTCACGCGCTACTTCCCCGAGCTCGTCGAGGCGTTCGGGCGCCTGCTGCCCGAGCCGTGCCTGCTCGATGGCGAGATCGTCGTGCCCACGGGCGAGACCGGGGCACAGCGGCTCGACTGGGAGGCGCTGAGTCAGCGCATCCACCCCGCCGCCTCCCGCGTCGCAATGCTCGCCGAGACGACCCCGGCGATGTTCATCGCCTTCGACCTGCTCGCCCGAGGTGAGCGCAGCCTGCAGGCCGACCCGTTCTCCGAGCGCCGCGCCGAACTCGTCGAGCTGCTGGCCGACGTGCCCGATCCCGTGCACGTCACGCGCACCACCGGCGACCCCGCCCTCGCCGAGCGCTGGCTCGCCGAGTTCGAGGGCGCCGGGCTCGACGGGGTCGTGGCCAAGCCGCTGGACCAGCCGTACGCGCCGGGCAAGCGCACCATGTTCAAGATCAAGCACCACCGCACCGCCGACGTCGTGGCGCTCGGCTACCGCATCCATCGCTCCGGCCGGGGCGTCGGGTCGCTGCTGGTCGGACTCTACGGCGAGGACGGCACGCTCTACCCGGTGGGCGGCGTCGCCGCCTGGAGCGACAAGCGCCGCCTCGAGCTCATCGACGAGCTCGCCCCGCTCGTGCGGCGCGACGAGGAGGGCGAGGTCATCCGAGGCGAGGGCGAGAAGTCACGGTTCCAGGCGAACCGCCCCGACTCGTCGTTCGTGAAGCTGCGCCCCGAGCGGGTGCTCGAGGTGCGCTACGACCAGCTCGAGGGCTGGCGCTTCCGCCACACGGTGCAGTTCGAGCGCTGGCGCCCCGACCGCGACCCGCGGTCGTGCAC
>DASSYC010000014.1:0-11120 GCA_035703465.1 Microbacterium sp.
TGAAGATCGTCTGCCACCGCCCGTGCTCCTGGGCGCGCACGAACTCGGGCAGACCGCGCTGCGCGGCCAGCGTCAGTGTCAGCGCCAGCTCGGCCGTGGACGTCTCGTGCACGGAGGCGGCGTTGGCGAACACGTGGCCGGAAGGCAGCGCCGCGGCGACTCCGTCGTAGCCGATCGACTGGCTCTGCACGAGCTGCGCGCGCACGCCCGCCAGCCGCGGATAGCGCTCGGCCACATCGAGGTACGGCGGCACGATGAGGTCGATGTGGTCGCGGGGGGCGGCATCCGTCATCTCCCACACGATCAGCTCCACCCCCTCCGGAAGCGGCGCCAGATCATCGGCGAGCTGCGGGGTGGGGACCGACACGACGAACGGAGTGCTCACCCCTCGACGCTACCCCGGAGTAAGGTCACCGGCAGAGAGCGAGGAGAGACGATGACGATCCCCGAGATCAACTACTGGGCCGTCCTGCTGGCGACGCTCGCGAGCATGATCGTGGGCTCGATCTGGTACACCCCGAAGGTGTTCGGCGACCGGTGGATGCGGCTGGCGAACGTTCCCAAGCCGGTCTCCAGCGCGCAGGCGTGGCTGCCGCTCCTGCTGTCGGTCGTGCTGTCGTTCCTGCTCGCGTGGGTGCTGGCCGGGTCCATCACGATCGCGTGGGCCTTCTACGGCGGCGGCTTCCTCTGGTCCGCCATCGTGACCGCCGTCACGCTGTGGGCGGGGTTCACCGCCGGCCGCATCATCGTGCACGACTCCTTCGAGGGGCGCCCCACGAACCTCACGGTGATGAACATCGCGCATGAACTGGTCACCGTGCTCGCGATGGCGGTCATCATCGGCGTATGGCCGCCCGCAGGCACGGTGTAGGCGGGCTACGCGGCGACGGCGACGACCGCGGAGATCGCGGAGGTGAAGAACGGGATGCCGTCCTCGCCCGACCGCATCGCCAGCGGGGTGTCGGGGCCGAAGCCCGGCTCGGTGGCGTGCTCGGGGTGCGGCATCAGACCCACGACGTTGCCGCGCTCGTTCGCGATGCCGGCGATGTCGCGCAGCGACCCGTTCGGGTTCACGCCGACGTAGCGGAAGGTCACGAGCCCCTCCCCCTCGAGGCGGTCGAGCTCGTCCTCGGCGGCGATGTAGCCGCCGTCGGCGTTCTTCAGCGGGATGACGATCTCCTGCCCGGGGTCGAAGTCGCCGGTCCACGCGGTCGCGGTGCTCTCCACGCGCAGCGTCTGGTCGCGACGGATGAACTGCTGGTGCGCGTTGCGGATCAGGCCGCCGGGAAGAAGGTGGGCCTCGACGAGCATCTGGAAGCCGTTGCAGATGCCGAGCACCGGCATCCCCTTCGCTGCCGCCTCCTTCACCTCGGCCATGATCGGAGCGCGCGCGGCGATCGCCCCGGCACGCAGATAGTCGCCGTAGCTGAAGCCGCCGGGCAGCACGAGGGCGTCGACGCCTTCGAGGTCGTGCGACCCGTGCCACAGCGCCACCGGCTCGGCGCCCGCGATCGCGATGGCGCGGCGGGCGTCGCCGTCGTCGAGCGAGCCGGGGAAGGTGATGACCCCGATGCGAGCGGTCACTGAACGACCTCGACGCTCACGACATCCTCGATGACGGAGTTGGAGAGGATGTCGTCGGCCACCTGCCGCGCGCTGGCGAGCACCTCGTCGGTGACCTCGCCGTCGACGGTGAGCTCGAAGCGCTTGCCGATGCGCACGCCGCTGAAGTCGGTCACTCCGAGCCGGGCGAACGCTCCGGCGACGGCCTTCCCCTGCGGGTCGAGCAGTTCGGCCTTCGGCATGACGTCGACGACGATAGTGGGCATGGATGCGCTCCGGAGTTCGCGGGATGGGCCGGTTCCAGCCTACCGTGACGCAACTGTGACCATGTCGTGGGAGCGCTCCCTTGACATCCGTGGGAGCGATCCCATACGGTCGGGATTGTCCGGTGAGAGCGCTCCCACCGTGAGAATGCGAAGAGCGCTCGGCACAGCCACTGCAAGACATCACGAACAACAACCACGAAGGAGTGCACTGTGAAGTCACCCGCTCGGCGTCGGATCGCGATCGTCGCGGCCGTCGCCTCCACCTCCGCTCTCGTGCTCGTCGGCTGCGCCGGCGGCGGGGGCAGCACCACACCGACGCAGGATCCCGACGAGGAGATCACCCTCACCGTCGCCACGTTCAACGACTTCGGCTACACGCAGGAGCTCGTCGACGAGTACACGAAGGACCACCCCAACGTCACCATCGAGCTGACGAAGGCGGCGACCTCGAACGACGCTCGCGCGAACTACTTCCAGAAGCTGGGCAAGTCCGGCCTGGCCGACATCGAGGCGATCGAGATCGACTGGGTGCCCGAGGTCATGCAGTACTCCGATCTGCTCGAGCCGGTCGCGGCCGACCTGAAGAGCCGCTGGCTCGACTGGAAGGTCGAGGGGGCGACGGATCCCGACGGCAACCTCATCGGCTACGGCACCGACATCGGCCCCGAGGCCATCTGCTACCGCTCCGATCTGTTCAAGGAGGCGGGCCTGCCGACCGACCGCGAAGAGGTCGCGACACTTCTCGAAGGCGACTGGGCGAAGTACTTCTCGGTCGGCGACCAGTACGTCGAGGCCACCGGCAAGGCGTTCTTCGACTCGGCCGGCGGCACCTACCAGGGCATGGTCAACCAGATCGCCGCTGCCTACGAGGACCCGGACAGCGGTGAGATCATCGCCACCGAGAACCCCGAGGTCAAGAAGATCTACGACCAGGTGCTCGCCGCCAGCGCCACGCAGTCGGCGCACCTGGGCCAGTGGTCCGACGACTGGTTCGCCGGACTCACCAACGGCGCCTACGCGACGATGCTCTGCCCGGGCTGGATGCTCGGTGTCATCTCGGGCAACGCGGCCGACGTCACCACCTGGGACGTGGCCAACGTGTTCCCGAACGGCGGCGGCAACTGGGGCGGCTCGTACCTGACGGTTCCGAAGAACGGCGCGCACGTCGCGGCGGCCTCGGAGTTCGCCGCCTGGCTGACCGCTCCCGAGCAGCAGATCAAGGCGTTCGTCAACGCGGGCACCTTCCCGAGCCAGACCGAGGCCCTGACGGACCCGACGCTGCTCGACTTCACGAACGAGTACTTCAACAACGCGCCGGTCGGTCAGATCTTCTCTGAGCGGGCCAACGCGGTGACGGTGTCCCCGTTCAAGGGTGAGTTCTACTTCCAGATCAACGACGCGATGCAGAAGGCTCTGACCCGCGTCGAGGACGGGACGCAGGATGCCGCCAAGAGCTGGGACCAGTGGGTCTCCGAGGTCAAGGCGATCGGATAGTCCACCCCCCGACCGGTCGTTGAGCGCGCGCGGCATATCGAAGCGCGCTCAACGGCCGGTATCTCTCAGAGGAGGAGCGTCGTGACAGCGATCAGCACCCCGCCCGACACGCGCAGCGCGGCATCCGGGCCCGGGCGCCAGCCCCGCCGGGTTGGCTTCGGCAAGCGCCGTGGGTCCTGGGACCTGAAGCTGTCGCCCTACCTCTACATCTCCCCGTTCTTCATCCTGTTCCTGGTCGTCGGGCTCTTCCCGATCGCCTACACGGCCGTCATCTCGTTCATGGACTGGGATCTCGTCCGCAACAGCGGTGAGTTCATCGGGTTCGGCCAGTACGAGTATGTGCTGGGCAATCCGAAGTTCTGGATCGCCCTGCGCAACACCTTCAGCATCTTCCTGCTCTCGAGCGTGCCGCAGATGATCCTCGCCATCTTCATCGCGGCGATGCTCGACCAGAACATCCGCGCCAAGACCTTCTGGCGCATGGGGGTCCTCGTCCCCTATGTGATGGCACCGGTCGCCGTCGCCCTGATCTTCAGCAACATGTTCGGCGACCAGTACGGTCTCATCAACTCGATCCTCAACGACCTGGGCATCCCCAGCGTCCCGTGGCACTCGAACGCGTTCGCCAGCCACATCGCGATCGCCACGATGGTGAACTTCCGCTGGACCGGCTACAACACGCTGATCCTGCTGGCAGCCATGCAGGCGATTCCGCGCGACTACTACGAGGCCGCTACCGTCGACGGCGCCGGCAAGGTGCGCCAGTTCTTCTCCATCACCGTGCCGAGCCTGCGCCCCACCCTCATCTTCGTCATCATCACCTCGACGATCGGCGGCCTGCAGATCTTCGACGAGCCGCGCATGTACGACCAATATGGCACCGGCGGCGCCAACTACCAGTGGCTCACCATCACGCTGTGGCTCTATGACGTCGGCTGGGGCGAGTGGAACTTCGGGCGGGCCGCGGCCCTGGCGTGGATCCTGTTCCTCATCATCCTCGCGATCGGCGTCATCAACCTGTTCATCACGAGATCGCTCGTCCGCGACGAGGGCGGCCGTGCCGGCCTCAGCCGCCGCGAGCGTCGCGCGGCCGTGCGGCTCGCCCGCCGGAGCGTCGCCGAGGACGCCAGGAAGGAGGTGCGCTCATGAGCGCCATGAATCCTGTACCCCTCGCGATCCCCGAGGAGCTGATCCCGGACGCGCCGAAGCGGAAGCGACCGCGCCACATCCGCGGCAGCCGGCCGGGCTGGTTCGTGTATGGGAGCCTGGGCGTCGTGCTGCTGGCGGCGTTCTTCCCGTACTACTGGTCGCTGCTGATCGGATCGGGCGACGCCTACACGATCCGCGACCCGAACAGGTCGTGGCTGCCCGGGGGCAACTTCTTCGCGAACGCGGCCGCCGTGATGACCGACCCCGCGGTGAACTTCTGGCCGGCCCTGTGGAACTCCATCTACAGCTCGGCGCTCATCGCGATCTCGGTGGTGTTCTTCTCGACGCTTGCCGGGTGGGCGTTCGCCAAGCTGCGGTTCCGCGGCAGCAGCGTGCTGCTGATCTTCGTCATCGCGACGATGGCGGTGCCGACTCAGCTCGGCGTGGTGCCGCTGTACATCCTGTTCAGTGAGATCGGGTGGACCGGTCAGATCGGCGCCATCATCATCCCGGCCATGGTCAGCGCCTTCGGCGTCTTCTGGATGACCCAGTATCTGCGCCAGGCCGTGCCGGACGAGCTGATCGAGGCCGCCCGCGTGGACGGCGCGAGCGCGTTCCGTACGTTCTGGACGGTGGGCGTGACCGCGGCCCGGCCCGCCGCGGCGATGCTCGGCCTGTTCACGTTCGTGACCGCTTGGAACAACTTCTTCTGGCCGTTCATCGTGCTCGACCGCAGCAACCCCACCCTTCCGGTGGCGCTGTCGCTGCTGCAGTCCAACTACTTCGTCGACTATTCGGTCGTCCTCGCGGGCGTGCTGCTGTCGACGATTCCGCTGCTCATCCTCTTCATCTTCACCGGCAGGCAGCTGGTCAGCGGAATCATGCAGGGAGCGGTCAAGGGATGACGACACTCGACTCCGGAAGGACACCCCAGCCGATGACCTCCATCGCCCGACCGTTCCCGCAGGACTTCCTGTTCGGCGCCGCCGCGGCGGCGTACCAGATCGAGGGCGCCGCCTTCGAGGACGGCCGCACCGCCTCGATCTGGGACGCGTTCGCCCGCGTGCCCGGCGCGATCGTGAACGGCGAGAACGGGGATGTCGCCTGCGACCACTACCACCGCTACCGCGACGACGTCGCGCTCATGAAGAGCCTCCGCCTGCAGACCTACCGCTTCTCGACGTCGTGGGCCCGCGTCCGCCCGGACGCCGGCGCCGTCAACCCGCAGGGCGTCGACTTCTACAGCCGCCTCGTCGACGAGCTGCTGGCCGCCGACATCACTCCGTGGCTCACGCTGTACCACTGGGACATGCCGCAGGCCCTGCAGGAGCGCGGGGGGTGGACGATCCGCGAGTCGAGCGACCTGTTCACCGAGTACGCGCTGTCGCTGCACGATGCGCTGGGCGACCGCGTCGAGATCTGGACCACCCTCAACGAACCCTGGTGCGCATCCTTCCTCTCCTACACAGCCGGCGCCCACGCGCCCGGACGCTTCAGCGTCGAGGAGGGCGTGCTCGCCGCCCACCACCTCCTGCTGGGGCACGGACAGGTGATCCGCGAGCTGCGCGGCCGCGATGCATCCCTCGATCTCGGGATCACCCTCAACCTCACCGTCGCCGACCCCGCCGACCCCGAGAACCCGGCCGACGTCGACGCAGCGCGCCGGATCGACGGTCAGTTCAACCGGTGGTTCCTCGACCCGATCTTCCGCGGTGCCTACCCCGCCGACGTCGTCGAGGACTTCCGAGCGGTGGATGCCGGAGCCGTGGCCGCGCTGGAGAAGGCGATCCACCCCGGCGACCTCGAGGTGATCTCGACGCCGTTCGACTCGTTCGGGGTCAACTACTACCACGGTGAGCTGGTGGGTGCGACCCCGGGCCCCGTGCCGCCGTCGGGCAACCCCGACATCCCGCGGGCGACGAAGTCGCCGTTCCCCTCCGACGAGGGCATCTTCTGGCACGAGCGCGGATTGCCGCGCACGGGACAGGACTGGGAGGTGCAGCCCGAGGGGCTCACACGACTGCTCACCCGCGTGTGGCAGGAGTATGCCGCCGGGGCTGGCGTGGACATCTACGTCACCGAGAACGGCGCCGCCTACGACGACGAGGTGGTCCTCGGTGCGGACGGGCAGCGGACGGTTCCGGATGCCGAGCGCACCGGATACCTGCGGGCCCACCTGAACGCCGTGCTGGATGCGGTCGACGCGGGGGCCGCCGTACGGGGATACTTCTACTGGTCGCTGCTGGACAACTTCGAGTGGGCCTGGGGATACGACAAGCGCTTCGGCATCGTGCGCGTGGACTATGACACCCAGGAGCGCACGGTGAAAGACAGCGGCGCCGAATACGCACGGATCATCGCCGCACGCGCGATCGATCGGTGAACTCCGGAGAGGGTGGCCGATGAGCACCGACACCATGCGCGCGAGCGTGACGATCGAAGAGGTCGCCGCGGTCGCCGGGGTGTCACGGTCCACCGTGTCGCGCGTGGTCAACGGGTCCACCGCCGTCTCCCCCGGGGCGCTCGAGTCCGTCCAGCGCGCTATCGCCCAGCTGAACTATGTCCCCAACCGTGCGGCGCGGTCGCTCGCGAGCCGGCAGACCCACGCCATCGCGCTGATCGTGCCGGAGGACACGACGCGGTTCTTCGGAGACCCGTTCTTCGCAGCGATCGTCTCGGGCATCAACGCCCGGCTGACCCGCTCGGACTACGTGCTCAACCTCTTCATCGCCAGCGACGACCCGGGCGACAAGACGACCTCCTACGTGCGCTCCGGTGCGGTGGACGGTGCGATCGTGGTCTCGCATCACACCAGCGACACGTTCGTCGAGCGCATCGCCGCGGCCGTGCCCGTTGTGTACGGCGGGCGCCCGGCGCGGGAGCGCGAACGCGACTACTTCGTCGACGTCGACAACCGCAACGGCGGCCGCGTCGCTACGCAGCACCTCATCGCGGCCGGGTGCCGCCGCATCGCGACGGTCACCGGACCGCTCACCATGCCGGCCGGCGTCGACCGGCTCGCCGGCTTCCGTGACGCGCTCGCCGAGGCGGGCCTGGCCGAGGTCGCCGTCGAGGACGGCGGCTTCACCACCGACGGCGGTGCGGCCGCGATGCGCCGCATCCTCGATTCCGGCGCGGAGGTCGACGGCCTCTTCATCGCCAGCGACCTCATGGCCCGCGGTGCGATGACGGCGCTCGCGCAGCACGGCCTGCGCGTGCCGGACGATGTCGCCATCGTCGGGTTCGACGACTCCCCGGTCGCCACCTCCGTCACCCCCCAGCTGACCACGATGCGCCAGCCGTCGCTTGAGCAGGGCGAGCGGATGGCGGGCCTGCTGCTGGACATCCTGGCCGGGCGCAGCCCGCAGCACGTGACGATCCTGGAGACCGAGCTCGTGGTGCGCGAGAGCGCCTAGCGTCAGAGGACGGCAGGCGATGTCAGGCGATGTCAGGCGACGGATGCCTGCAGCAGATTGCTCCACGGATCGTCGAAGCTCAGCGTCCGCCCGTCGTCACGGGTCTGGAACCCGTGATCGCGCAGCCGCTCGTGCAGGGCGCCGAGCGCGTCGGCGTCGGGCAGGACGAGGTCGATGCGGCCCAGGCCCAGCGCGGGCATGCGGGGGCCCGCGCCGCGCGAGTTCCACACGTTCATGGCCATGTGGTGGTGGTAGCCGCCGGCGCTGACGAACAGGGCGGTGTCGCCGAGCGTCGCGGTGGTGTCGAAGCCGAGGGCGTCGACATAGAACGCACGGGCGGAGGGGACGTCGCCGACCGAGAGGTGCACATGGCCGACGGATGCCGCATCCGCCGCGGTGCCGCCCTCCACCGCCTCGGGGGTGAGGTGGTCGCGCAGGAACGCGTTCGGATCGAGGAAGATCGTGTCCATCTCGACCTGGCCGTGGGTCCACGACCACTGGCTGCGGTCGCGGTCCCAGTACAGCTCGATGCCGTTGCCCTCCGGATCGGTGAAGTAGAAGGCCTGGCTCACCAGGTGGTCGGCGCTGCCGGTGAACGTCTGCGGTGCGTGACGGGCGACGGAATACAGCGCGGCGGCGAGCGCCGTCTGCGACTCGAACAGGATCGCGGTGTGGTACAGCCCGGCCGACCCGCGCGGGGCGTGCGCGAGCTGCGGCTCGTGCTTCAGGATCACGACGGGCCGGCCGGCACGACCGAGGGTGACCGTGTCGCCGTCGGCGCGGAGCACCTGCAGCGTCACCACGTCGCGGTAGTAGGCGGTCATGCCGTCGAGGTCGGCGACGAGCAGTGTCACCGCACCCATCGCGGTGTCTGCGGCGATGTGATCAGTTGTTGCCACGGCAAGCTTCTCCATACTGGGTGCAACAGGCGCCCCGGGCGCTTCATTCCCCCGTGTCGGGGCCGGTCAGGCGCGCGACGAGCTCGCGATATCGCTGCGCGGTGCTCGTGACGACTTCCTCGGGCAGCTCGGGCGGGGTGCCCTGCCGATCCTCCCCACGCCCACTCGACGCATCGCTCGCGCGCTGCGCCGAGCCTCGGGGCGCGTGGGCCCAGTGGGCGGCGAGCCAATCCCGCACGGGCTGCTTGTCGAAGCTCGCCATGCGCTCGGCGGGCGCGGCCGCGTTCTGCCAGACCGAAGCATCCCAGTACCTCGACGAGTCGCTCGTGAGCACCTCATCGGCCAGCCGCAGCTCGCCGTCGGCGTCTGTGCCGAACTCGAACTTCGTGTCGGCGAGGATCAGCCCGCGCGCAGCCGCCGTGCGCGCGGCGCGCTCGTAGACCTCGAGCGACACGTCCCGGAGCTGCTCCGCGCGCTCCGCGCCCACTCGCCCGACGGTCTGCGCGAACGAGATGTTCTCGTCGTGCGCGCCCAGCGGCGCCTTGTGCGCCGGGGTGAACAGGGGCTCCGGCAGACGGTCGCCGTCGGCGAGGCCGTCGGGAAGCGGGATGCCGCAGACCGTGCCGTGCGCCCGGTACTCCGCCCAGCCCGAGCCGGTGAGGTACCCGCGCACGACACATTCCACAGGAAGCATGTCGAGCTCCCTGACGACCATCGCCCGTCCGGCGACCTCGGTCGGCACGTCGATGTCATCGACGAGATGGTTCGGGATGCCGCGACCTCCATCCGCACCCGAGAGCTGGTCGAACCACCACAGGCTCAGCGTTGTGAGCAGCTCGCCCTTGCCGGGGATCTCCGGGCTGAGCACGTGATCGAACGCGCTCACCCGATCGCTGGCGACCACCAGCATCCGGCCTTCGCCCTCCGCGGGGCGGTACAGATCGCGGACCTTGCCCGAGTACACAGGGGTCCAGCCGGGCAGATCGAGGGGAGTGGTCACCCGCCCATTATCGTCCGGGCCGGGCGGTGAGCGGGGCAGCTCTCGGCGGCGCGGAGTAGAGTCCACGCTCGTGACGCCATCAGAAGCCCACCCGCCGGTGACGCAGCACGCCACCACCCGCCGCATGGGCGTGGAGGGTCCGGCCAACCCGTGGCCGGCGCTCTGGGCGCTCGTCATCGGGTTCTTCATGATCCTCGTCGACACGACGATCGTCTCGGTGGCCAATCCCGCCATCAAAACCGCGCTCGACCCCGCCACGAACAACCTCGACAACGTGGTGTGGGTCACCAGCGCGTACCTGCTGGCCTACGCGGTGCCGCTGCTGATCACCGGGCGCCTGGGCGACCGCTTCGGCCCGAAGAACGTCTACCTCGTGGGACTGGCGATCTTCACACTCGCCTCGCTGGGGTGCGGACTGTCGTCCACGCTCGGCGCGCTGATCGGCTTCCGCGCCGTGCAGGGCCTCGGTGCCGCGCTCATGACGCCGCAGACCATGGCGGTGATCACGCGCACCTTCCCTGCCGCCAATCGCGGCGCGGCGATGGGCCTGTGGGGTGCGACGTCCGGCGTGGCGATGCTCGTCGGCCCGCTCGCCGGCGGCGCGCTGGTGGACGGTTTCGGCTGGGAGTGGATCTTCTTCATCAACCTGCCGGTCGGGGTCATCGGCTTCGTGCTGGCCTGGATCCTCGTGCCGCGGCTGCAGAAGCACGGGCACCGGTTCGACTGGTTCGGAGTGGTGCTCAGCGCCGCGGCGATGTTCCTCATCGTCTTCGGGCTGCAGGAGGGTGCGACCTACGATTGGGGTGTCATCGCCGGCCCCATCACGGTGTGGTCGCTGATCATCGCCGGCGTCGTGCTGCTGGGACTGTTCATCTGGCAGCAGGCCAAGACCCGCAGCGAGGCGCTCGTGCCTCTCGTGCTGTTCCGGGATCGCAACTTCTCGATGTCGAGCATCGGGATCACCGCCGTCGGCTTCTCCGTCACGGCCATGGGGCTGCCGCTGATGTTCTTCGTCCAGCTCGCCCGCGGTCTCACGCCGACCGAGTCGGCGCTGCTGATGATCCCGATGGCGGTGCTCGCCGGCATCCTCGCCGCACCCGCCGGGCACCTGCTCGACCGCATCGACCCGAGGCTCATGCTCGTGCCCGGGATGCTGCTGGTCGCCGGATCGCTCGTGCTCTACGCCGTGCTCATGAACGCCGACACGCCGATCTGGGTCTATCTGATCCCGTCGGCGATCATGGGCCTCGGCAGCGCGGGCATGTGGGGGCCGCTGGCGACGACGGCCAATCGCGATCTGCCCGTGCACCTGGCCGGCGCCGGGTCGAGCATC
>DASSYC010000029.1:0-3275 GCA_035703465.1 Microbacterium sp.
AGGTTCACGAGCGTCGTCTTGCCCGCGCCGGTGGGTCCGACGATCGCGACGGTCTGACCCGGCTCCACCCGGAACGACAGGTCGGTGATGAGGGGCCGGTCGGCGCTGTACGAGAAGCGCACGTGCTCGAACTCGATGACACCTTCGCCGTCCTCCGCTCCCTCTTCCCGAGCCTGAGGGGCGGCGGCATCCGGCACCTGCTCCTCCTCGTCCAGCAGCTCGAAGACGCGCTCGGCCGACGCGGTGCCGGACTGCACCACCGCGGCCATGCCGCCCAGCTCCGACAGCGGCTGGCTGAACTGCTGCGAGTACTGGATGAACGCCTGCACGTCGCCCAGGCGCAACTGGCCGGAGATCACCATCAGTCCGCCCAGCACCGCGATGCCGACGTAGGTGAGGCTGCCGACGAAGGTCATGCCGGGCATGATCATGCCGGAGAGGAACTGCGCCTTGAAGCTCGCTTGGAAGAGGTCGTCGTTCTCGACCGCGAACTTCTCCCGTGAGTCCTTCTCGCGTCCGAACACGCGCACGAGGGCGTGACCGGAGAAGGACTCCTCCACGCGGGCGTTGAGCCGGCCGACCTTCTTCCACTGGGTCTGGAACGCCTTCTGCGAGCGCGGTCCGATGACCCCGAAGATGACTCCCATGAGCGGCAGGGCGACCAGCGCGACGAGGGCGAGCTGCCACGAGATCGAGAACATCATGATGAGCACGCCGATGACCGTGAGCACCGAGGTCAGCGCCCCGGACAGCGACTGCTGCATCATCTGCGTGATGTTGTCGATGTCGTTGGTGACCCGGGAGATCAGCTCGCCGCGCTGCACCCTGTCGAAGTAGGCGAGCGGCAGCCGGTTGATCTTGGCTTCGACGTCCTCGCGCAGCCGCCACATGATCCGCACCATGATGATGTTGATCACATAGCCCTGCACCCAGCTCAGCAGCGCCGCGACGATGTAGATGACCAGCACCCACAGGATGACGACCCGCAGCTTCTCGAAGTCGACGCCGGCGCCGACCTGGAAGTCGTGCATGGCCGCGACCATGTTGGCGAAGTCGGTCTGACCTGCGGCGCGCAGCGCCTCGACAACCTGCTCCTGTGTCGCACTGGCCGGGAACTGATCGCCCAGCATCCGCGAGATCACGCCCTCGAAGACGATGTTGGTGGCTTCGCCGAGCACCCGCGGCGCGATCACCGCGAGAGCGACGCCGATGGCGCCGGCCAGCGAAACGAGCGCGAACACGAACGCGTGCGGCTTCAGCAGCCCGAGCAGTCGAGCGAAGCTCGGGCCGAAGCGGGCCGCCTTGCCCGGGGCGACGCTGTCCCACGAACCGGAGTTCACCCGTGCCTGCTCGGCCATCTCGAGCTCGAGCCGCTCCTCCTCGGTGAGCATGTCCGGGGCGCTCATGCGTCCACTCCGAGCTGCGACTCGACGATCTCACGGTAGGTGTCGTTGGATGCCAGCAGCTCGTCGTGCGTGCCGATGCCGACCACCCGGCCCTCGTCGACCACGACGATGCGGTCGGCGCCGGTGATCGTCGACACGCGCTGGGCGACGACGATCTTGGTCACGTCGGGCAATCGCCTCCACAGTGCGGCGCGCAGTCGCGCGTCGGTCGTGAGGTCGAGCGCGGAGAACGAGTCGTCGAACACGAGGACCTTCGGGCGGTGCACGATCGCGCGCGCGATCGCGAGCCGCTGCCGCTGACCGCCGGAGACGTTCGTGCCGCCCTGGGCGATGCGGGACTGGAGACCATCCTCCTTCTCGAGAACGAAGTCGCGCGCCTGGGCGATCTCCAGCGCCTCCCACAGCTCTTCATCCGTGGCATCCTCACGACCGAACCGCAGGTTCGAGGCGATCGTTCCGGTGAACAGGAAGGGGCGCTGCGGGACGAGCCCGATGCCCTCCCACAGCAGGTCCGGCTCGGCCTCGCGCACGTCGACGCCGGCGACCCGCACGGCACCTGAGGTGACGTCGAACAAGCGCGGGATGAGCGAGACGAGCGTCGACTTGCCCGAACCGGTCGACCCGACGATCGCGACGGTCTCACCGGGCGCCGCCTGGAAGGAGATGTCCTCCAGCACCGGCTCCTCGGCACCGGGGTAGGCGAACGTCACCCCGTCGAACTCGACCGTGCCCGGTCGCGGGAACTCCTGCACCGGGTCGGCGGGAGGCGTCAGCGAGCTCGAGGCATCCAGCACCTCCCCGATGCGCTCGGCAGACACGGCCGCTCTCGGGATCATGATCGTCATGAAGCTCGCCATCAGCACGCCCATGAGGATCTGGCCCACGTACTGCATGAACGCGAAGAGCGTGCCGATCTCCACCTCGCCGGCGTCGACGGCGATGCCGCCGAACCAGATGACCCCGACGATGGTGACGTTGAGCACGAGCATAGCCAGCGGGAACAGCAGCACGAACAGCGAGCCGACCTTGCGGCCGACGACCATGATGTCGGTGTTGGCCTCGCGGAATCGCGCTTCCTCGATGCGCTCGCGCACGAACGCGCGGACCACGCGCACACCGGTGAGCTGCTCGCGCATGATGCGGTTCACGGCGTCGAGCTTGCCCTGGTACTGGCGGAACAGCGGCACCATGCGGCTGATGACGAGGATCGCCACGATCAGCAGCACCGGCACCGAGACGCCGATGAGCCAGCTGAGCCCGACATCCTGCTGCAGCGCCATGATGACGCCGCCGATCGCCAGCAGCGGCGCGGTCACGAGCATCGTGGCGCCCATCATGGCGAGCATCTGCACCTGCTGCACGTCGTTCGTGTTCCGGGTGATCAGCGAGCCCGCGCCGAACTGCGAGACCTCGCGCTCGGAGAACGAGCTGACACGGTCGTATACGTCGCGGCGGATGTCACGGCCGGTCGCCATCGCCGCACGCGCCGCGAAGAAGGTCGCGATCACGGCGGTGACGATCTGGCCGAGCGAGATCGCCAGCATGAGGACGCCGTGCGACCAGATGTAGTCGATGTCGGCCCGGGCCACGCCGTTGTCGATGATGTCGGCGTTCAGCCGGGGCAGGTACAGCGCGGCCAGCGCCGAGGCGAACTGGAACACCAGCACGGCCAGCAGCAGCCAGCGGTAGGTCTTGAGGTAGCGGTAGAGGAGCTTTCCGAGCACGCGTTCTCCCGGACGGTGAAGGGCGCCGGATTCGGCGCGCCCTACAGCCTGCCACGGATCACCGACATCCGGTTTCGCCGACCGCGAACCGGCCCATGCGCCTCTGCTCCATCAATCATGCGGGGAGGCTGTCGATCCGTCGATC
>DASSYC010000194.1:0-2369 GCA_035703465.1 Microbacterium sp.
CGTCGTGGTGGTCGGCGGAGGTGCGGCCGGCTTGGCCGCGGCGATCGCCATGGGCCGATCGCTCCGACGTGTGGTCGTGGTCGACGCCGGGGAGCCGCGCAACGCGCACGCAGACGGCATCCACAATGCGCTCGGGAACGAAGGCGTGCCGCCCCTGGAGCTGCTGGCCAAGGGGCGTGCCGAGGCGGAGTCATACGGTGTGCGCATCATCCACGGAGCAGCCACCGCCGCACGCGGCACGATCGACGATTTCACCGTCGAGGTCGACGGAGGACTGCGCCGCGTTCACGCCCGCCGGGTCGTCCTGGCGACGGGTTTGAGCGACGTGCTCCCGGATGTGCCCGGGGTGCGGGAGGCCTGGGGACGCACGGTGCTGCACTGTCCGTTCTGCCATGGGTGGGAGGTGCGCGATCAGCGCATCGCGATCCTCACCCGCGACGAGATCGCGGTGCATCACGCCATGCTCTTCCGGCAGCTGTCGGAGAACGTGACGCTCTTCCTCCATGAGGCTGCCGACCCCACTTCGGAGCAGCAGGCGCAGCTGGACGCCCTTGGCGTCGCCGTCATCCGTCCCCGGGTGGAACGACTCCGCGTCGACGGAACCCGGGTGCGCGGCGTCGAGGTGGAGGGAGGCGACTCTTACGACGTCGATGCCGTGGTCGTCGCGTCCCGCTTCGAGGCACGCACCGAGCTGTATGAGGCACTGGGCGGCGAGGCCATCGCGACCGTGTTCGGTCGACAGATCGCTGTGGATCCGCGCGGGGCGACAGCGGTGCCCGGCGTGTTCACCGCGGGCAACGCCAGCGAGCCGATGGCGATGCTCGTCGCCTCCGCGGCCTCAGGGGTGACGACCGGTGCTGCCGTGCACGGAGACCTGGCCGTCGCCGACCTCAACCGTGCTGTCCAGGCGCGCCAGCCCGAATCGGCCGATATGGCCAGGCCCCGGTGAAGCGTCGCAGGGGCGCGGACTGGAGGCCGACTCGCGGAAGCCAGCAGCTCCGAGCGCGCAGGCAGCTGACCCCGGCTCTCCAGCGACGTGTCATCGATGTCTGCCCGGGTCGCCGGCGTCCATCGCGATCTGCCGGCGCTGCTCGCATCCCCCGAACCGCAGAAACTGCTCGAATGCGGGCGAATTCGAGCAGTTAGTGCGGTCGTGAGAAGCCGACGTCCGTACACGGTGCCTCGCGAGCAATGCGAGAGGGCCGGCCTTCCGGCCGACCCTCTCGCATTGCGTCGGGATGACAGGATTTGAACCTGCGACCCCTTGACCCCCAGTCAAGTGCGCTACCAAGCTGCGCCACATCCCGGTCGAGCTGTCCGCACGCGGACAACTCCCCTATCGTACCGGGTCGGTGCGGCCGATTCGAACTGCGCTCGCGCGGTGTCACCGCCTCGGCGTATCGTCGCGCGCATGGCCACGATGATCGAACCCGCGACCGCCGACCGCTTCGACGATGTCCAGCATGCGCTCAGCGGCGGAGGCGACGGCGCCTCGTGCCAGTGCCAATGGTGGATGATGCGCAATCGCGACTGGGAGCAGACCACCCGCGATGAGCGCACCGGCCTGTTCCGCGCCGAGTTCGACGGCACACCGAGCCCGGGTCTGGTCGCCTACGTCGACGGAGAGGCGGCCGGCTGGGTGCGCGTCGGGCCGCGCACGGCGCAGCAGCGCCTGGCGCACACGCGCGAATTCGCGCAGAAGTCGGTGCAGCCGTGGGACGACCCCTCGGTATGGGGAGTGTCGTGCTTCGTGGTGCGCCGCGAGTTCCGCGGGCGGGGACTGGCCTCGCAGCTGCTGGATGCCGCGATCGTCGCCGCTCGCGACGGCGGGGCCCGCGTGCTCGAGGCATACCCGGTCGACACCGCCGTGGTCACGAAGCGCGTCAACGACCTCTACACCGGCGTGCTGTCGAGCTTCCTGAGTGCCGGGTTCCGCGAGGTCGCCCGCACGCGCGCGGGAAGGGTGATCGTCGAGCTCGAGCTGCGTCCGTCCTGATTACGATGGGCGGATGACGGATGCCACGGCCCGCGTGGACTCCTGGCTCTGGGCCGTGCGGGTGTACAAGACCCGCTCGGCGGCCACGACAGCATGCCGCGCCGGGCATGTGCGCGTGAACGGCGAGCGGGCCAAGGCCGCGCAGTCTGTGCGCCCCGGTGACGAGCTGCGCGTGCGGATCGCGGGGTTCGACCGCATCCTCGTCGTGCGCAAGACCATCACCAAGCGGGTCGGAGCCCCGCTCGTCGCCGAGGCCATGGAGGACCGCACGCCCCCTCGCGATCCCGCGCCGATGCTCGCACAGCGTGATCGCGGCGCGGGGCGCCCGACCAAGCGCGAGCGGCGCGAGATCGATCGCCTACGCGGCAGAGAG
>DASSYC010000209.1:0-4728 GCA_035703465.1 Microbacterium sp.
CATCGATCCCGATGCGTGGCACCTCGACCTCTACGGCGGCGTCGGGCTGTTCGCCGCCTCGCTGGCGGGACTGGGCGGCCCCGGCATCCGCATCACCACCGTGGAATCCGACCCGCGCGCCACCGCGCACGCCGGCGAGAACCTCGCCGAATGGGCGGACGTGCGCGCGGAGACGGACCGGGTCGATCGCTGGCTCGCACGCCTCGCGCAGCAGGCGTCGGCGGCGGAGCGCGAGCGCCTCTCCCGCGGCGTGATCCTGCTGGACCCACCGCGCTCGGGCGCCGGCCGCGCGGTGGTCGAGCACATCACCGCCCTCGCGCCGCAGGTCGTCGTGTACGTCGCCTGCGACCCGGTCGCCCTCGCCCGCGACCTCGCCACGTTTCGCACCCTGGGATTCCAGACGCGATCCGTCGACGCGATCGACCTGTTCCCGAACTCGCACCACATCGAGGCGGTCGCGGTCCTGGAACGCGGCTGAGCGGCGGGTACCGGCATCCCGGTCGCACGGCCTAGCCTGTCATCGTGACGCGTGTTGCCCTGGTCGACGACCACGAATCCGTCCGGCTCGGACTCGAGGCGGCGTGTCAGCGCGCCGGCGGCAAGGAGGTCGTGTTCTCGGGGAACACGGTGACCGAGTACCTCTCCTGGCGGCGGTTCAGCAACTCGCCTCCGGCGGACGTGGTGGTGCTCGACCTCACCCTCGGCGACGGGACCACCGTCACCGAGAACGTGAGCCGGCTCGTGCGCGACGGATCGAGTGTGATCATCCACAGCGTGGCCGACCGGCCCGCGGCGGTGCGCGAGGCGCTCGCGGCGGGGGCGGCCGGCGTCGTCAGCAAGTCGTCGTCGATCGACGAGGTCATCGCCGCGATTCGCACGGTGGCGAGCGGCGACCAGCTCAACAACGTCGAGTGGGCCAGCGCCGTCGAGGCGGATCGCGAGTTCGCCGACGCCCAGCTGTCGGTTCGCGAGCGCGAGGTGCTGCGCCTGTACGCGGCGGGGCTGCCGCTGAAGGTGGTCGCCGACCGGCTGGGGGTTGCCTACTCGACCGCCAAGGAGAACATCACGCGCGTGCGGGTGAAGTACGTCGAGGTCGGCCGCCCCGCGCCGACCAAGGTCGATCTCGCGCGACGGGCCATGGAGGACGGCATCCTCGCCGAGCCCCGTGCGGACGGGCGCGATGGCGACTGAGACCTCGCGCACCGTCCTCACCGACGCGTGGGGACACATTCCGGCCGGTCGTGTGCCGACCGGCGATCTGGGCAGCTTCACGCGTTCCCGCATCGAGCGCATCATCCAGCTGGTGGTGGGGTTCGGATGCCTCGCGCTCGGCACGCAGGCCTTCGTCGCCGCCCTCGCGGGCGACTCCGGAGTGCTGCCCGGGCGGTCGACCGTGCTGATCGCGGTGACCTTCGGCATCCTCGCCCTGATGATCCTCGCCTGCGCCGTCGGCCGCGGTGTGCGCCCGCTCGCCGCGGTCTTCGCCGTCGAGTACCCGATCCTGCTCATCATCTGGCCCTTCGTCACGACGGACTCGCAGCTGTCCGTGCAGAGCGAGCCGTGGATCTTCTACCTCGTCAACGTGGCCACCGTCGCCGCGGTGCTCGCCTTCCCCCTGCTGCTGCAGATCGTCTGGACCGCCGTGGTGCCGCTGATGTTCGGGGTCGTGCGGCTCCTGCAGGACGGCTTCTCCGACCCGCTGCGCATCAGCGTCTCGCTGGACGTGTCGTTCACCCTGATCCTGGGCGGCGTGCTCATCACGCTCGCGTGGCTGTTCCGCGCCATGGCCGTCAATGTCGACGAGACGCGTGCCGTCGCGGTCGCCTCCTACTCGGCGGCGGCGGCTGCGGCCGCGGCCGAGGAGGAGCGGGTCGCCGTAGCCGGGCTCATGCACGACAGCGTGCTGGCGGCGCTCATCGCAGCGGCACGCACCCAGACCCCGCGTGAGCGCCAGCTGGCGGTGCAGATGGCCCGCGAGGCCCTCACCCGCCTGGCCAACGCCGACTCGGCGGCCGAGGAGGGCTCCGACGAGCCGGTGTCGATCGACGGCATCGCCGACGAGATCGAGCGCCTCGCGCGCGACCTCGGACTCCGGCTGCGCGTGGACAGGGCGCCGGCCGAGGGCGTTCCGCCGCTGACCGGGCGCGTCGCCCATGCGATCGTGCTGGCCACGGCGCAGGCGGTGGCCAACAGCGTGGAGCATGCGGATGCCGCGGGCATCGCCGTCTCGCTCGCGCCGATGGGCGCGAGCGGCGTCTCGGTGGTCGTCCGCGACGAGGGTCCGGGCTTCGATCTCGCGCTGACCCCACCCGATCGGCTGGGCATTCGCGGATCGATCATCGCCCGGCTCGACGCGGTGGGCGGGCATGCGCGCATCGACTCGGCCCATGGCGGGACGACGGTGACCCTCACCTGGGAGCAGGTGGCCTGATGCTCAGCGTCCGCACCGTCCTGCTCGCCCTGGCGTTCGCGTTCACGGCATACCTCGCCGTGCGCGGGATGCTCTGGACCACGCCGATCGAATCGCCTGTCCTGGTCGTGTCCAGCCTCGCCGTGTACGTCGCGGGCACCTGGCTGTGCCTGCTCGTGGCCGCGCCGCGGTCGCGGGCGCTGCCGCGGCCGGCCGTCGAGGACCCGTCGGTGCCCGGTGGACCCGAGCGTCTGCCCTGGCCGGCGACCGCGGCCGCACTCTTCGTCGCCCTGACCGTGCCGTCGGGCATCGCGATCGGCGTGGGTGCCGCTGCCCGGGCCGAGCCGTTCGCGACCTGGTACATCGGCGGGGTCGGCGTGCTCATGACGATCGTCATGGTGCGGCGCCGGCCCTGGGCCGCCTGGGCGGGCATGGTGCTGCTGACCGTCGCCTGCTCGGTGTGGCTCGGGCCTCTGCGGGCGCTGGAGCTCGGATTGGTCGGCTCGCTCATGTGGGTGACCGCGGCACAGCTGCTGGTCTCCTCGTTCGATCGCGCCGTCAGCGACACCGCCCGCCTGGCCGAGCTGCAGCAGGCGGCCTCCGCCTGGCAGGCGGTGCAGGCGGGCCGTCAGCGCGAGCGCCGGGTTCAGGTGCAGCGTGCGCTCGCGGTCGCGGGTCCCGTACTCACGCAGGTCGTGCGCAGCGGCGGTGAGCTCGACGACGACGGACGCGTCGCCGCGCGACTGGCCGAGGGGCGGCTGCGCGACGAGCTGCGCGGGCCGCGCCTGCTCGACGACGAGGTGCGGGCCGCACTGGATGCCGCACGTCGCCGCGGAGCGGTGGTCACCGTGCTCGACGAGGGCGGACTGGATGGTGTGGAGCCGGCATCCCTCGCCGTCATCCGCGCCGAACTCGCCGAGACGATCCGCGGGGCGCAGTCGCAGCGGCTGTACATCCGCACCTCTCGGCACGACCGCATCGCGGTGACCGTCGTCGGCCGCTCGGTGGTCGATGCCGCCGACAGCGGCCCGATGTCCGACGACGACAGCGTCGACCTGTGGCGTGAGATCACCTACCCGGCCGGCAGGCGGACCTGAGTCGACGCCCGCCTGCCCGAGGGCAGAGAGAAGGCGAGGGGCGGCGAAGCCGCCCGCCCCTCGCCTTGTGGCGGACCGGTTACCCGAAAACCGTCCGCGGGGTGGCTCTTTCCGGTCACCCTGTGCCGGACAGAGCCGAACGCGAAAGCGTTCCAGCACATTCAGTATCGCGGGGTCGCAAGGGGGGTGTCTGTAGGTATTTCGGGGGACAAAGGCGATGCATAGGGTCGGGGCATCCCGGCTGTCCGTGCCGCGGAGCTATCCCGCGTACCGGCCCCATCCCAGATCGCGCCGCAGCGGCTGGCGCAGCCCGCGCTGGGTGAGGCTCCATGCGGTCGCGTGCTGCTCGTCGTCGGCGAGCGTGCCCGCCGCCTCCTCGGCATACGCCTCGGTGACCACGGCGATCAGCGCGGCCAGCTCGACCTCTGTCGGGCTGCCGCTGCGCACCTCGATGGCGAGCTCTTCGCCCGCCGCACCCTGTCCTGCGCTCACGCCGGCGCTCATAGCGGGATGTTGCCGTGCTTCTTCGGCGGCTGGCTGGCGCGCTTGCCGCGCAGCGCGCGCAGAGCCTTGGCGACCGCCACGCGCGTCTGCGCCGGCTCGATGATGCCGTCCAGCTCGCCGCGCTCGGCGGCCAGGAACGGCGAGGCGACGTTGTACAGGTACTCGTTCGCCAGGCGTGTGCGCACCTCTGCGATGTCTTCGCCGTTCTCCTCGGCGCGCTTGATCTCGCCGCGGTAGAGGATGTTCACGGCGCCCTGGCCGCCCATCACCGCGATCTCGGCTGTGGGCCAGGCGAGGTTGATGTCGGCGCCCAGCTGCTTGGAGCCCATCACGATGTACGCGCCGCCGTAGGCCTTGCGCAGGATCACCGTGACCAGCGGCACGGTCGCCTCGGCGTAGGCGTACAGCAGCTTCGCGCCGCGGCGGATGACCCCGGTCCACTCCTGGTCGGTGCCGGGCAGGTAGCCGGGCACGTCGACGAGCGTGAGAATCGGGATCGAGAACGCGTCGCAGAACCGCACGAACCGGCTCGCCTTCTCGCCCGCCTCGATGTTCAGCGTGCCCGCCATCTGCGACGGCTGGTTGGCGATGATGCCGACGCTGCGCCCCTCGATGCGGCCGAAGCCGATGACGATGTTCGGCGCGAACAGCGGCTGCACCTCGAGGAACTCCTCGGCATCGACGATCCCGCGGATGACGGCGTGGATGTCGTACGGC
>DASSYC010000254.1:0-6736 GCA_035703465.1 Microbacterium sp.
GCCATGGTGGGCGTGCTGGGCGCTCTGTGCATGCAGGTCGGCGCCGTGATGGCGACAGAAGCGATCAAGCTCATCACCGGCATCGGCGATCCGCTGCTGGGCCGCGTGCTGCTCATCGACGGACTCGGCGCGCGGCAGCGCGAAGTGCCGCTGCGCGGGTCGGCGGCGCCCGCGCCCCTGCCGGTCGTGCCTGCGGCGCCGGCCCTCCCCCCGATCACCGTCGTGGGGCCGGCCGCCCTGGGCGACACACCCGTGATCGACGTGCGCGAGGACCACGAGGTCGCACGCGGGATGATTCCCGGCGCCCGCCACATTCCCCTCGGCGAGCTGCTGGGGCGGCTCCAGGGCGACCATCCCGACATCACCGGCCCCGTCATCGTCGTCTGCCAGACAGCCGTGCGCTCCCGCCGTGCCGCGGAGGCGCTGCGCACGGCCGGCGTCGAGGCGGCCATCCTCGCCGGCGGCATGGAGGCGTGGACCGCACCGACCGTCACTCCGGCAGCCGCGTCGTGAGCGGCACGGGCAGCGGCACGGACAGCGGCCACGGGCACGGCATGCGGTCGGTCGAGGAGCACCTCGCCGAGATCCTCGCCGCCGTCCGGCCGCTGGAGGGCGAGCGGATGCCGGTGGCCGCCGCCCGCGGACGGACGCTGCGCGAACCGCTGCGCGCCCGCGTCGACATCCCCGTGTTCGACAACTCGGCGATGGACGGCTTCGCCGTGCGCTTCGCCGACGTCGCGGCAGCCGGACCCGATGCCCCGGTGACCCTGCGCGTCGTCGCCGACCTGCCCGCCGGAGCGGCGCTGGACCCCGACCTCGGCCCGGGTCAGGCTGTCCGCATCATGACGGGATCGGCCGTGCCCACCGCAGCCGATGCGATCATCCCCTTCGAGGACACGGCCGGCGGCCTGGCCGATTCGCTGGGCGAGATCACCGTGCTCCGCAGGCCCTCGCGTGCGGGGCTGCACATCCGCCGCCGCGGCGAGGATCTCGTCGCGGGCGACGAGGTCGTGCCGGCCGGCGTCGCGCTCGGAGCGTTCCAGCTCAGTGCGGCGGCGGCCGCCGGCATCCCGGATCTTCTCGTCAGCCGCCGCCCGCGGGTCGCCGTCGTCTCCACCGGCACCGAGCTCGTGGCGCCGGGGCAGCCGCTCGAACGCGGGCAGATTCCCGAGTCCAACAGCGAGCTGCTCGCCGGCCTCGCCGCGGACACCGGTGCGGAGATCGTGCGGCGCACCTCCGTGACCGACGACGAGAGCGGCCTGGCCGCCCTCATGGCCGAACTGGGCGGGCAGGTCGACGCGGTGGTGTTCTCGGGCGGGGTGAGCGCGGGCGCGTACGAGGTCGTGAAGAACACGCTCGCAGGCACGATGACCTTCTCCAAGGTGGCGATGCAGCCAGGCAAGCCGCAGGGGTTCGGCGTGGCGGCCGACGGCGCACTGCTGTTCGGCCTGCCGGGAAACCCCGTCAGCGCGGCGGTGTCGTTCGAGGTCTTCGCACGGCCCGCGCTGCTGGCGATGCAGGGCCGTGCGCAGCTGACACGCCCCGTGCTGCGGCTGCCCGCGGCATCCCTCTGGCGCACGCCCCCCGCGCGCCGGCAGTATCTGCCCGCGACGCTGGACCGCAGCGATGCCGCCCGCTGGACCGTGCGCCCGGCGACCGCCGGCGGCTCGGGCTCGCACCTGGCCGGCGGACTGGCCCTCGCCGAGGCATACGCGATCGTGCCTGCCGAGGTCGACGCCGTCGAGCCCGGCGACCTCGTCGATGTCATGCTGATCTCATGACGTTCACCCACCTCGACGACGCCGGCCACGCCCGTATGGTCGACGTCACCGCCAAGTCCCCGACCGTGCGCGCCGCGACCGCCCGCGGGTTCGTCCGCTGCTCGCCGGAGGTCGTCTCCGCCCTGCGCGACGGCACGGTGCCCAAGGGCGACGTGCTCGCTGTCGCGCGAATCGCCGGCATCCAGGCCGCCAAGCGCACGCCTGACCTGCTGCCGCTCGCGCACGTGATCGGCGTCCACGGCTGCGTCGTCGACCTGCAGATCGTCGACGACGGCGTCGAGATCGAGGCGACCGTGCGCACCGCTGACCGCACCGGTGTGGAGATGGAGGCGCTGACCGCCGTGACGGTGGCGGGCCTCGCCGTCGTCGACATGGTCAAGGGGATCGACCGCGGCACCATGATCGGGCACGTCCGCATCACCGCCAAGGAGGGTGGCCGGTCCGGCACGTGGGTACGGCCCGGCGAAGACCGGTGAGCAGGTACGGCGCGATTCTCCTTGCGGGTGGTCGTGCGACACGCGTGGGCGGCGCGGCCAAGCCGCTGTTCGAAGTCGGGGGGCGGACGCTGCTGCAGATCGCGATCGAGGCGGTGCGGGATGCCGGGGCCGACCCGATCACCGTCGCCGGGCCGACTCTCGACCCGGCTGTGCGGGCGGACTGGGTGCGCGAGGATCCGCCGTTCGGCGGCCCGGTCGCGGGCACAGTGACCGCTCTGCAGTCGTGGACCGCAGATCCGGAGTGGACGTTCGTGCTCGCCTGCGACCTGCCCCGCGCCGGCGTTGCGGTGGCGCGGCTCGTCGAGGCGCTGGACCTCCAGCCGGCCGACGTCGACGGCGTCTGCCTGGCCGATGCGTCGAGCCGCCCGCAGTGGCTCACCGGCGTGTACCGCACGGCGGCGCTGCGGGAGGCCGCATCCCGTCTTCCCGACGGAGGACGCGATCTGCCGGTGCGGACGCTGCTCGCAGACCTCGCGATCGCCGTCGTCGCCGCCCCGGACGCGGCCTTCGATGTGGATACATGGGAGGATCTCAAGCGAGCGAAGGAGCGATTCGATGGCTGAGCATCTGCCCCCTGAGGCACTCGACGCGTGGGCCGCTGCGCTGCGCGAGCGGTTCGGACTGGGGCCGGACGACGTGCCGATCTCACTGATCCTGGATCTCGCGCGGGACGTCTCGATGAACGTCGCGCGCCCCGCCGCCCCGTTCAGCGCCTACGTGGCGGGCCTCGTCGCCGGCCGGGCCGGCGGAACCCCCGACGACGTGCGCGAGGCCGTCGCCGCGATCGGTGAGCTCGCCGAGGGGTGGCAGGCGTGAAAGTGAGATACTTCGCCGCTGCCGAGGAGGCCGTCGGACTCGCCGAGGAGACCCGTGCCGAGACGACGCTGGGCGCGCTGCGGGATGCGCTGGTGTCGGATCACCCGGGGCTGACCGGCATCCTGCCCCGCTGCGCCGTCCTGGTGGACGGCACCCGCCACGACGACGATGCCGTGCTGACCGAGGCGGCGACGGTCGACATCCTGCCCCCCTTCGCCGGGGGCTGATTCAGCCGCCGAGGCCCTTCCAGGACGTGGTGCCGTCGGCCTCGACCTGGCGCTTCCAGATGGGCAGGCCGTGCTTGATCGACTCGATGAGCGCGCGACAGACCGTGAAGGCATCGCCGCGATGCGCGGCGGCCACGCAGATGATCACGGCCGCGTCGCCCACGGCGAGCCGCCCCACCCGGTGCGAGACGGCGACGAGCGCCGCTGTGTCGCCGATCGCATCCTCGGCGAGCCGGTGCAGCGTCGCCTGGGCATCGGGGTGAGACGAGTACTCCAACCCGACGACGGTGCCCGCGGCATCCGGATCATGATCGCGCACGCGCCCCACGAACGTGCACTCCGCACCCATGCCGGCGTCATCGATGAGCTCGAGGTGCTCGTCGAGCACGAGCGGCTCGCTGCTGATCGCGGCACGTCGGACGGTCACGGGTGGTCCTCTCCGCTGAGCTGATCGACCACGTGCCGGGCGACCGACACGATCACCGGCATCCCCGAGACCACCGCCTTCGGCGATCCGGGGAGGTTCACGATGAGCGCGCCCCCCGCGACACCGGCCAGTCCGCGCGACAGCATGCCCGCGGGCTTCTCGGCGGCGCTGCGGCGGCGCAGCTCCTCGGCGATGCCCGGCACCTCGCGGTCCAGCACCGCCGCGGTGCCCTCAGGGGTGCGATCGAACGGGCTGACGCCGGTGCCCCCCGTGGTCACGATGACCTGTGCGCCCGCTTCCAGCAGCTCGCGCAGCGCCGCCGCCACCCGGTCGGCGCCGTCGGGGATGATCACCGCGTCGTCGCAGTCGAATCCGGCCTCGCGCAGCGCCTCGACGGCGACCGGACCGCCGCTGTCGGCGCGGGTGCCCGCCGCCGACCGGTTCGAGACGGTCACCACGGCGGCCCTGATCGACATGAGGCCAGTCTAGGGATGCCGCCGCCCGAGCCTCGCCCGCAACCCCGGGGGTTTGGGGCGCATACGCTCCGCTGGGGCGCACGTATCGCGCCCCGACGGACGGAATGCGCCCCAAACCCGCGATCGCCGTGTCCGATCGCGAGGACGGGAGCCGGTCAGCGCTTTGGGCGGGCGTCGTGGAGCATCCCGGCCACGACCAGCGCCACCGCCCCGACGAGCACCAGCAGCCACAGGCCGAGCGCGTACGAGTTCGTATCGGCGTGGTAGGTGGCGCCCATGACGAGCGGCGGGAAGTAGCCGCCGAGACCCCCGGCCGCGGCCACCACACCGGTGACCGCGCCGACCTTGTCCGGCGGGGTGGACGGGCCGATCCAGGCGAACACCGCGCCCATGCCGAGGCCCATCGCCGCCGCCATCAGCAGGAACACCACGCCGGTCAGCACGCCCTCGGGCGGCTGCTGGCCGACGACGTACGCGCAGGCGACGATCCCGGCGAGCGAGATGAGCGAGATCACCTTCGGCCCCACCCGGTCGGCCAGCACGCCGCCGATCGGGCGCGCGATCACCGCCGCCGCCGCGAAGATCGCGGTGCGGGTGCCGGCGCCGACGGCATCCACCTCGCCCGGGTAGATGGTGAGCAGGTACTTGGGAAGGTAGGTCGAGAACGCCACGAAGCCACCGAAGACGATCGCGTACAGGAACGCCATCTGCCACGTGATGACGAGCTTCAGCGCGCCGACGACCTTGGGGACGAGCTTCTGCCGGCTCGGGGTCCAGGCGGGCGACTCGCGCATCCCGAACCACACGACGACAGCCCAGAACACCATGACGGCGGCGATCAGCAGGTGCGTCGGCCAGTATCCGATCCACTCCACCAGCCGCGGGGTGAAGAACGCCGACACGGCGGTGCCGATCATGCCCATTCCGAACACGCCGGTGGCGAAGCCGCGTCGCTGGGGCGAGAACCAGGCGCTGGAGAACGGGATGCCGACGGCGAAGATCGTGCCGGGGATGCCGAGGAGGAAGGCGGCGACCAGCAGCAGCGGGTAGCTGCCGATGCTCCCCGCGAATGCGACCAGAAGCACGGCCGGCACCCCCGCCAGCAGCAGCAGGGCGAACATGATGCGACCGCCGAACCGGTCGGTCATCGCGCCGACGACGATGCGGCCGAGCGCGCCGACGAGCACGGGCATGGCGAGCATGATCGAGATCTGCCCCTGGTCGAGACCCATCGTCTCGCCGTAGATGTTCTGCAGCGGGGCGATCGCCATCCACGCCCAGAACCCCACCGTCGAGGCGATCGTCGCGATGATGACCTGGACAAGACCCCCGCGCAGATTCGAGGTCGTGGCGGTCTCCACCGCGGAGGCGCTCGTCGACATCACCGGCTCTCCGATCGTCAGAACGTCAAGGGCGTCAGGGTCACGCTAGCGGGGTGGATGCCTCGGCGTCATCATTTCGGCGCAGACTCGATGTGGAACACGCCCCGGGCGCCCTTCTCGGCATCGCTCATACGGTGCGTGACGAACGGGTAGTCGCCCGCCTCGGGGAAGACCAGCTCGACGAATCCGCCCTGAGCCGGCTGCAGCGCGAGCGCCTGGGATCCGCCCGGCCCGCCCGGCTCGAGCCGGTACGCGCCCTCGAGGTACACGGTGTCGAACTGCCCCCCGACGACGTGGAACGACGAGGCCACGTTGGGCCCGGCATCCAGCACCCACACCCGCACGCGTTCGCCGACGGATGCCGCAAGCGGCCGGTGCAGGTACTGGTCGGCGTACCCGTTGAAGGCGAAGAGGTCGGGCGCGACGGCGGCGAGCTTGTCGGCATCCGCCGGCTGCTCCTGCGGGCCGAGGTACAGCTCGCCCTGGACGAGCAGGTACTCCCCGTCGACGGGGGCGAGATCGGGCGGGTCGATGATGACAGCGCCGTACATGCCGTTGGCGATATGCATCGACATGGGCATCGTCGAGCAGTGGTACATCCAGATGCCGGCCATGGTCGCCGTGAACGTGTATGTCAGCGTCTCACCGGGCTGGATGGTGCGCATCGGCTCGTTCGGCGCGAGCGAGCCGGCATGGAAGTCGATCGAGTGCCCGATCGTGCCGTCGTTGACGAGCGTGATCTCGAAGGTGTCGCCGACCTTTCCGCGCAGGACGGGGCCCGGGGCGGTGCCGCCGAAGGTCCAGCGCTCCTGCCGGATGCCGGGGGCGACCTCCTCGATGATCTCCTCCGCCTTCAGGGTGACGCGGTGCACGGTCTCGTCGCCCGCGGGCGCGAGGGCCGCCGGCCAGGGCTCGAACCCTGCGGCGGGCTGGGTGCCGTCGAGGTCGACGTCGTCGGCAGCGCTGGGCTCGCCGGTGCTCGACCCGTGATCGTGGGCGCCACCGGCATCCCCCGCGCCGGCGGGCGCGCCCACGGCGACGACCTTCAGCTCCATGCCCATCTGCCGGTGTCCGGCGATGGAGCACCATCCGGCCATGTCGGCGCCGATGACGCCGACCTCGATGGTCTC